>JBCBWU010000034.1:0-42013 GCA_039816955.1 Bacteroidota bacterium | reverse complement strand
TACTGTAACTGATGCCAGTGCTTGTGAGAGTGTATTTACCTACTCCCTGCAATCAGAAGAGCTTACTTTCTCCGCGGAATTAATTCCTGGCGCTTGCCAAGATGGAGGAGGTGAAATTACAATTCTGCTCTCGGGCGCACAGTACAGTTATCTCTGGAATACAGGTGCGACCACAGCCACCATATCCGACTTGCCAGATGGTACGTATACGGTTACTGTTACGGACGAAACCAGCGGCTGTTCAGCAAGTGAGATTTATGAACTGGTAGGAGAGGAGTTAGTTGTTGGAGTAGCTTACGACTGCTTTGAACTGGACGGCGAAGCACTGACTGATATGACTGCGATCGTCTGGAATTCTAACGATGGACCCTATACTTTTGATTGGAGTACGGGGGCATCAGAAGTAGCGGTTGCCCTTAGTACGGTGACGGTTCCTACTGCTGGCATCTATAGTGTTACGGTCACCAGTGCGAGTGGTTGTGTATCGGTGCAAAACGATCTTGTTGCGCCTTGCGGAGGATCATCGGTAGAGCTTTTTCTCAGCCCTGCTAGTAGCAGTTTAGCCAATGGAGAAGACCGTTGCTTTGCCGTTAAGGCCAATAATTTTAACGGCATTGGTAGCGTACAGTTTTCTCTGGCCTGGGATGAAACGAAGTTGGACTTCCTAGAACTGACCAATTTTTCCCTGGAAGGATTAAGCTCTACCAACTTCAATACCAATCTCACGGATGATGGCCTGCTCTCTTTTTCTTGGTTAACCGCAGACCTGGTGAATGGTGAGACCTTGCCTAATGGCAGCACGCTCTTTGAACTTTGCCTACAAGCCACCTCGGAGCAAGAAGCCACAACACTTATTGATTTCGCCAATTTTCCTACGCCAGTAGAAGTCACGGATGTAGCGCCAGCCGTCCTGAGCTTTGCTACTGAATCAGCCATGGTACTAATCAATGGTGGTACAAACGGCGGTGACGAAACCGAGTTGAGCCTTGACAATGCTGCAGTTACCGTTGGTGAGCAGTTTTGTCTGCCAGTACGAGTGGCGGCCTTCACCGATGTTATCGGGATGCAAGCTTCCATCAGCTGGGATCCTCAGGCATTGCAGTTTACGGGAGTACAGGCTTTCAATTTGCCTAGCTTGACCAACGCTTCCTTCAATGCGTTTGCGGAAGCTGAATTAGAAGGAATCCTGCGGGTATTGTGGAATTCGCCTGATCTATTGGGCGTCAGCCGTTCCGATAGCGATGCGCTGTTTGAACTGTGTTTCATTGCTAGCGGTGAGGCCGGTGACTATCCAGTTGATTTTGTGGAGGAGCCACTGCCATTACAGTTGGTGCGGGAAGACTTTACCGAAATAACTACCAGTACAGAGAGCGGTTTGGTGACGATCGGTTCACAGACAGCGGATGATGTGCGCCTTCGTATCGGTAGTGCAGCCGCTGCTCCAGGCGAAGTGACCTGCGTACCAGTGGAAGCCCAAGCTTTCAATGATATCGTGGCGATGCAGTTTAGCCTCAATTGGGATGATGATCGGATTCGGTTTGATGAGTTGATCTTGGTGAATAATGAGCTGAACTTGCAGGAGTCAGACTTTAATATCCTGGGCTTTGATGGTACGCTGAGTCTGGCTTGGATTGCTGATAATATTCTAGAACCCGTTACCCTGGCGGAAGGAACAACGCTATTTGAGTTGTGCTATACGGCTCAGTCGCAAGAAGGCCAAGCGGGTATCATTTTCTCTACGCAACCAACGGCTATTGAGTTCGTGCGGGAAAATACACTGGTACCATTCGTGCCTACCAACGGTACCATCATGGTTACTTCTGATAATCTAGTGTGGCCCGGTGATACCAACGAAGACGGCATTGCCAATAATTTGGATGTACTGCCGCTGGGTTTAGGTTTTGAGTCTACGGGACCTAGCCGGATCAACCCTAGCACCAGCTGGTTACCCCAGTTTGCCGCTCCCTGGCCAGCTGAAACTCCAGAGAGTGGCATCAACTTCCGTCATGCCGATACTGATGGCGATGGTGTCATTTCCATGACGGACACGACGGCGCTGTCCTTAAACTGGGGGCAAATGGTAGATGAATTCGGCGGAGAGCTTGATCCACAGTCATCACTGACTGGTGCGCCCATCTACATCCAAGCGGATACTATCATGGCGGGTGAACAGCTTAGCTTGCCAATCATCTTGGGAGTGGACGAACCACTTGAAGATGCCTACGGAATTGCCTTTACATTACGTTATGATCCAGAGACGGTAGAGGCGGGCTCTATTCACGTTGAAGCGGAAGGTTGGTTGACCGCAGATGAATCACCGGCTATCTTACTCTACCGCGATTTCCCAGCGGAGGGTCGTACCGAAATCGGTCTGGTCCGTACGGACGGGCAAGGTGTAAATGGCGATGGCCAAATTGCCGAGTTGATTATCATCATGGAGGATGTCATCCTGACGGGCTTCCTTGATGTAGAAACCAACTTCCGAATCGAAAATGTGCATCTCATTACTGCTGACGAAATTGAGTTGCCCACCTCCCCCCGTGAGACTACGGTTTTGGTAGAAGGTGTAACGTCTACCTCGGAACCAGAATGGGCTAATCAACTACAGCTTTCGCCAAACCCAACGCGAGGGCAAGTACAGCTGACCGCCAATAGCCTCAACGTGCAAGAACTGCAACTGATTGACGCAACTGGCCGCACCATTTTGACTAAATCTAGCGATCTCAATCAAGTTGACTTGAGCGCCCTGCCCGCCGGTATGTACCAACTGCGTATTGCTACCGACTTGGGAGTGGTGTACGAAAAGCTAATGAAGATCTAAACTCCATAATGATCCCAAAAAAACCAACCCATTAACTGGCCTAGGCCAGAAGCTCTCTCTGACCATTTTTTAATCCCATTAATTTGACCCACATGCCTAAATATATCTTTTTAATTCTTTGCTTGGTGTTGGCCTTTGCCGCACATGCACAGACCTACACCCTCAGTGGACAAGTCCTCACCGATACCGATGATGGAGTCGGCAATGTATTGCTGGAAGTTGTCGATGCAACGGAAACGGTTGTTGCTACCTTTACTACCGACTGTTCGGGTGATTTTAGTATTGCTGACCTTGCTGGTGGTACGAATTACACCCTGCGAGCGACCAAGGAAGGCAGCCCCTTTAATGGCAACTCCACCTTCGATTTGGTCGTCACTAGCCGCCATTTGTTGGGTATTCAGGAACTACCAAGCCCCTATACTCTAGCCGCAGCGGATGTGGATGAGTCTGGTAGTATTTCGGTGATGGATATGTTATTGATGCGTGCTTTGATTCTGGCCATCAATGATGCTTATCCTGGTAGTAACTGGCTATTCTTCCGTCCTGGTGACCCATTTGCTAGTGTTGAGTTCGATTTTGTCCTCAACGCTGATATGACCAACTTTGATTTAACCACCATCAAGAAAGGAGACGTGAATGGCTCCGCGAATTCTTGTGAATAACCCCTGAAACCTCTAGCAATGAAAAGCTTAACGATATACCTTTTAGCCGCCTGCTTGCCGCTCGGGTTGTTTGCTCAACATCAAATTAACGGTGAGATTGTTTTTCCAAGCGGGCTGCCCATCTGTGAAGTATTGGTAGAATTACAAGATGCTTCGGGGCAAACACTCGCACAGGACTTAAGTGAGGACGACGGTACCTTTCAATTTACAAATGTACCTACCGGCACCAACTATGAACTCCTATTTACGAAAGATGGCGAAGCGATCTGGGGTGTTTCTACCTTTGATGTGGTGCTAGTAGCTCGTTTGATTCTTGGCCTGGATGCTCAACCGCCTTATTACGGCTGGATTGGGGATTTGAATGGCTCGGGGACGGTAACTACGCTTGACCTTGTCATTATGCGTAAAGTAATCCTGGGTATAGATTCCGAGTTTCCAGTTCCACCCTGGGCATTTGATGAACCTACCGCTGTGACGCCGGACAATCAGATCACTTTACCAGCTGTCAATTCTGACACGGATGTAGAAGTGATTGGTGTAAAACGCGGAGATATTAGTGGTTCTATTGAGGCCATTTGTAACTAAACCTTCTTGCACAAAAAGATCAATGGGGCTCATCGTTCATGCGAGAGCCCAATTGGTTGTTTATAACGGATAGTTAACTCGATCTAGGGATCAATACCGTATAGTTCCTTTCCTGCCTCTTCGTACTTATCACCCGCAGCCCATACTGGTTTACTTGGGTTATTAGCAATCATCCGGCAACTGTGGGCGAAGGCTTTACAATACTTCGTTAGGTAATCGTAATCAATGGAATCTGCTTCGTCCGTTACCTGATGGTAGTGCTGTAGAATTTCAGCGTCGAACTCACGGAAACCTGGACTGAAGGTTAGCGCAGGAACTCCTTTACGGGCAAAGGAAACATTATCCGAACGATCAAAAAGACCTTGTTCTGGTGCCGGATCAGGAATGATCTCAAAGCCAAAAGGCTTAACACCTGCCTCAATCATTTCATTGGTGCCCGTCCGGTTCCAGCCAAAGATGGATACTGCACCAAGCTCGTTGTAGCCTGCGCCATCCGTGTTAAAATTAAAGATGACCTTCTCCAATGGAATGAGCGGATTATCAGCGTAGTAAGCACTGCCCAGTAGCCCTAGTTCTTCGCCGGTAACGGCCAGGATAATAACGGAGCGTTTTGGGCGCTCAGCAGCGAGCGCCTTAGCTGTATTGAGCATTGCGATAGTACCAAAGGCATTGTCACGGGCCCCATTGAAGATACTGTCCTGTGGTGTATACTGCCCCCCTTGTGAGCCTACACCTACATGGTCGTAGTGAGCGGTGATGAGTAAGTATTCATCCTTTAGGACAGGGTCAGTGCCTTCTAAAACACCAATTACATTGTGCGAATAAACACGCTCTGAAGCAAAACCAGAGGAGGTAAGAGTGACCTTTAGTTTTTTAGCAGACTGAATATCCTTGAACGACAACTCATCTTTGGCGTTCAGCCAGGCGTAGGTGATTTTACTTGGACCACTGTCTTCTTCCGCCGCAACTCGTAGGCTTTCACCTCCGAAGAAGTTGGCAAACATCGCCCAGGGGAATGGCAGTTGATATAATTCAATCAGGGCGGCAGCACCACGTTCTTCCGCTAGCTGTCGTTTGGTACGCATCGCTCCCATGATACTACCGGGGTCTTTTGCTCCCGGAGGTCCAGGTAGAACAAATACCACCTTGCCTTCTACATCCAGGCCGGCGTAATCATCATGATCTGTTTCTTCGTCTACCCAACCGTGCCCGGCGAAAATACCATTGGTTTTTACGCTCATCTCAGGTCCCGCAAGAATGAGGAAGTCCTCAGAGGCCTCGAAGTCCACTTTGTTGATGTTCATGCTATAAGATGTAGGAGGGGTAGAAGACTCAAATGGAATGTCCTGTAGGTAATTCTCTGCACCTTCCGGTGCTTCGTAGCCGTAGGCCCGTAGGTGAGAGGCAATGTACGCTGCGGCAATACGATTGCCTCGGCTAGCAGTCCGTCTGCCTTCTAGGAAATCGCTGGCCAGGAATTCCATTTGGGTGCGGATTTCCTGTTTGCTGAGTTGGAACTCAGGAAGTTGTTTGTCGGTATCTTGTGCGCTTAAAGTAATGCTTCCAATTAAGAATACCAGAATGCTCAATTGCTTGTACATAAGTCGTAAAGGCTTTTAGTAATCTGTGCTGTTTTCAAAAGCTGTGAAGATAGGCATTCAAGTGCATAAAAAGACCGCTGAACAGGGCTGCTCAGCGGTCATAGTATTTTTTCATGCGTCCAATCAACTAAAAATTGCTTTTAATCGATGTTCGGCTGTGGCGTGGTCCGTAGGTAAGGCTTAATCTGGGTATGACCTTTCGGGAATTTCTCAGGAATGTCCTCGTTCGGAATACTTGGAGAAATCACCACATCCTCACCGTGCTCCCAGTCTACTGGTGTGGCCACACTGTAGTTGTCGGTCAATTGTAGGGAGTCAATCACCCGAAGGATTTCGTTGAAGTTGCGGCCGGTACTTGGCGGGTAGGTCAAGGTTAGGCGCACTTTCTTGTTTGGATCAATCACGAAAACCGAGCGTACTGTCACTTTAGTGGTGGCGTTCGGGTGAATCATATCGTACAGTTCCGCAACATTGCGATCATGATCGGCGATGATCGGAAAATTCATTTCTACGCTCTGCGTTTCCTCAATATCCTTGATCCACTCGTGGTGATCGGGTAGGGGATCCACACTCAAAGCAATGGGCTTTACGCCACGCTTGGCAAATTCTCCCTTCAGAGCTGCAGTACGTCCTAGCTCCGTTGTACAAACTGGTGTAAAGTCAGCTGGGTGGGAATACAAAACGACCCAATTGTCGCCTGCCCACTCGTGAAAATTAATGTCTCCTTCGGTAGTTGCTGCTTGAAAATCAGGAGCTGTATCTCCTAGTCGTAAAGGCATATTGTTCGATTTTTAGAGGGTTGATATTTTGATATAAATTATGAATACAATTTACCTGTTCTAACAGTTGCCCGCGGTGAGATAAATCACAATTCCATGACTAAAAAGGCTCGCTGCCCGGGATGACAAGATTATGCTTGAAGGCTGCATTTTTACGTAAAGTGGGGCTAGGCCGCCTGCCGTTAAAAGTACCTTTTAGGAAATCTCGGAGCAAAAGACTGATCGACTTAGTTTCCGTTAGAAATCCATCGTGACCGAAATCACTAGGGATTACCTCAAAGCGGGCGTTTGGGATCATTTGTGCGATCTCTGATTGTTCGGCTACCGGAAAGAGAATGTCGGTATCGATGCCAATGACCATCGTTTTCGACTTTATGCCCGCTAAGGCTTCTGTAATGCTTGCTCGGCCTCTGCCCAAATGATGGCTATCCATTGCTCGACTCAACACCCAGTAGGAGGCAGGATCAAAACGATCCCAGAGTTTTTTACCCTGATAGCGCTGATAGCTACTGGCACGATAATTATCCAATTTTTCAGCATCTTGCTCGCTTTGCGAATCTTCGTAAGTGCGATAATGTCGGTACGACAGCATGGCGATAGCTCGTGCCGCTTCCAATCCTTTTTTACCCGCTTCCGGGCTATCCGTACCTAGTGTTTCATCAGCCTGCATCGCCATTCGTTGAGCTTCGTTAAAAGCAATTCCCCAAGGGGAGTGATGGGTGTTAGTTGCCAATGGGCACAGATACTCGAATAGGGTAGGAGCCATTACAGCCCATTCCAGCAGTTGCTGTCCACCCATCGAACCGCCAAGGCCAAGGTAAATGCTATTGATACCCAGATACTTGGCGAGAAGCTGGTGCAGACGTGCCATATCTCGAGTGGTGACTAGGGGGAAATCTAAGCCATATTTCTGACCACTTCCTGGACGATAATCCTTGGGTCCGGTGCTACCATAACAGGAGCCTAGCATATTGGCGCACACAATAAAGTGTTGCTCTGGGTTAAGGATTTCGCCTTCACCTACTAGACCAGGCCACCATTCTACGGGGTCAGAGTTGGCAGTGAGCGCGTGGCAGATCCAAACGACATTGTCTCGCCGTTCATTCAATTTCCCGTGTGTGGTGTAGGTAATGGTGAGGCGGTCCAGCTGTTCGCCAGATTCCAGTGTAAACGGGTGGTCAAGATGCAGGTATCGCATATCGTATTCTGTAGGGCTATTAGAAGTAGGAGGTGCTTTATTAGCCAAGCACCTCCCTAAGATATTTATACTGTAGCAGGGGCCTGAATAGCTGCAAAAGCTTGTTCAAAATCTGCTTTGATATCATCAATGTGCTCGATCCCGGCGCTTACACGAAGCAGGTTGGGAAGTACACCCGCAGCCAATTGTGCTTCATCGGAAAGTTGTTGGTGCGTAGTCGCTGAAGGTTGGATAATCAACGTTTTCGCATCTCCTACATTCGCCAAGTGGCTGACTAATTTCAGGCTGTCCACCAACCGAGTGGCTTCTTCCCGACTGCCTTTAACCGTAAAGCTCAGGACTCCACCAAAACCGTTGCGCAGGTATTTCTGGGCGTTCGCGTGGCTTGGGCTCGAACTTAGGCCAGGATAGTTAACGTGCTCCACTTGTGGGTGGGCGTCCAGCCATTCGGCTAAAGCCAGGGCATTATCGGCGGTACGCTGGACACGTAAGCTCAAGGTTTCCAAACCTTGTAGCAGTAAGAAGGAGTTGAATGGACTCAGAGCCGGACCGAAGTCACGTAAACCCTCTACTCGTGCGCGGATGGCAAAGGCGATGTTGCCAAAGGGACCTTCCGCACCGAATACGTCGTTAAACACTAAACCGTGATAACCTTCAGATGGCTCACTAAACTGTGGGTACTTACCGTTGCCCCAATTATAGTTACCACCATCTACAATCACGCCACCAATACTAGTGCCGTGCCCGCCAATCCACTTGGTGGCCGATTGCACCACTACGGTCGCTCCGTGTGCCAGCGGACGACACAAGTAACCACCCGCACCAAAGGTGTTATCGACAAATACAGGGATATCATGTTGCTTGGCTACCTCAATAATGCCGTCGAAGTCCGGTACATTGAAACGAGGATTACTGATGGTCTCAAAGTAGATCGCTTTGGTGTTTTCATCAATTAGGCGCTCGTAGTCAGAAGGAGTTTCACCCGCAGTAAACCGGGCCTCTACCCCCAAACGCTTGAAGGCCACTTTGAACTGGTTATAAGTTCCACCGTATAGATTGGAGGAGGACACAAAGTTGTCACCTGCTTGTAGGATATTGTTGAGGGCAATGAACTGCGCAGCTTGTCCGGAACCAACTGCCACTGCCGCTACGCCACCCTCTAAGGCAGCAATACGCTTTTCAAATACATCCGTGGTCGGGTTCATGATACGAGTGTAGATGTTCCCGAACTCCTGCAAGGCAAATAGTTTAGCACCGTGCTCAGAGTCTTTAAAGGTGTAGCTAGTGGTCTGGTAAATAGGGACTGCTCTGGAACGAGTGGTTCCTTCAACCTCTTCTTGTCCAGCGTGGAGTTGTAGTGTTTCGAATCTTAAATTGCTCATCATTTATGGTTTTTAAAGTTGAGTAAATGCAATAGATATAGCCTTGCAGCCGGTTTGCGGATACTACAGCATACTCGATGGAGTCACCGAATGCTGTATCTCAGCAGTGCTGGAAGCAACGAATTAACAGCAACAACAACACATTGTGCCTTGCTGTGCAATGTAGTTTGTGATGAAAAGTGAGAAGGTAAATGTGGCCTGTGGCCGTAAAGAATCAAACATGGCTTTTCCCGATTTATCTTTCCAGCAGGCAAAATATCCAGCTGGCGGGATTTGGCACCTTTTGCTCCAGGGTGGGGCAAGGTTGCCAGGGGTTCGTAGAGCCCGATCTCTCCCCCCTTCGGTATAAAACGGGTATCATCTGATGCCCGAATGATTGCAAATGTAAGGGCCGCTTTTTAAAAAGTCAACCAGTTTAGTAGGAATTTAGTTATTTAATGAAATTATTAACGATTTCAAACCAACTTAAAGCGATGAAAATTACCCTTGAACGCCTGGATGATGCCTTCCATATGCAAGCCACCAACGAAGACGGATTGACAGTTGAATCTGATGGTTCTCCAGCCATTGGTGGCCACAATAGGGCTCTTCGTCCCATGCAAATGGTGCTCGCCGCTCTAGGTAGCTGTAGTAGTATTGACGTTATCCACCTCCTCAATAAGCAACGCCAGCCGCTGCGCGATATCAAAATAGAATTGAACGCACAACGGGCTGATGCGGTCCCCGCCGTTTTTACTGACATCCAGGTTCACTACAAGCTCTTCGGGGAGCTCGACGAGAAAAAAGTAGAACGCGCCTGCCGCCTTAGCATGGAAAAGCTCTGCTCCGTTTCCAAGATGTTGGAAAAGTCAGTGAATATTACTTGGAGTTATGAAGTGTTAGCGTAAATAAGAGATTAGAAATAAGAAGTAAGAAAGAGAAGAGAAGTCGGAAATGGGAGGTGGGAGATCAGAAGTGAGTGATGTAATTCCGACTTCCGATCTCCCACTTCCCACTTAAAAATTTCTTACTTCTAACTTCCTACTTCATATTTACCCATTCACCGCCATCAGCGCCTTCGGCTCCCGATCAGCAGTAACAGCCATGACTACCGCAGCGGTACAAAACACGGGGCTGGTAATGCAGTGGTGACCACTCCACGAACTGTTGCTGTTCTGGATGTCGCTGTATAGCTCATTCATACGCAGGTACCAATTATCCCAGTTTTCGCCGCCCAAGGCAGCTAGAGATTCGCTGGTGAGCATGTGACTTAGGAATTCTTCACCACCGTTGTTGCCAAAGCCACGCTGTACGTCATCGGTGAGCACCTGGCGGGCGGCTTGTACATTGGCGATATAGTCCGCAGCCATTTGGTTGGCTTCCTCTTCGGCGTAACCTTGACGTTGGAGGGCCTCGACGGCCAGCGATTGTGAAAGCGTATCCTGGGTTTGCTGCATTTCACTGGCTAAAGCCTGACGGGTAGTATTGGCGGAAGATGCCGTGGCGCGTTGACAGCTAGACAGCGCGTAGAGGGGAACTCCGGCGGCACTCTCGGTGCGTACGCTACCGTCCGCGTAAACGTTACCGCGTTGGTAATTTTGTGAACGCTCAAGGATGTCGCGATTTACCGGACGACCGACTCTTTCTGCTAACTCGAGCGCATTGTTGCTCATCGAAGAATTCAGGACGCGGGCCCAGCCTCGCGTGCTCCAGCTACCGTCATCTAACTGTGCGGCCTCGATCATAGCAATGCAGCGATCCAAAGCTGCGGTGATGCGTTGGTAAGTAGGGCCAGCATCTGCTAAATAAGGCGTTAAGCGAGCAAAATATTGAGCAGCTAGAGCTACATCTACATTATCGCCTAGCTTGGTTTGGGGTTGCGTTGCTTCTAGTTCGGTAATGTTCAACGCCCGGTGATCAGCACCTTCTGTAGCGCTTAGGAGGTACTCCGTTGCTGCGTTGAGATTAGTACGATACGGTCCATCAGAAAGGGTACTGCCAGCACGGAGGATAGCCATAGCTGCTAGTGCTGTTGTGGCGGGATCAGTAGCTACGGCGTGTGGATCACGAATATTTTGATGAGCGTGCAGACCTGCTCCCCAGCCGCCATCTGCGGCCTGAGACTCCGCTAGCCAGGCTAAGCTGTTTTGGAGATAAGTAGGAAGTGCCGTTAAGTCTTCTGCCGCGGGTATACCCCAGTCTTGATTAGCTAAAGCCTCGTAGGTAGCTTGATCTGGTACATAAAAGGAAGTGACTCGCACTTTCGACCAACCATCATATCGGTTTGAAGCCCAGACCAGAACTATTAGGGCACTTAAAAAGAAGGCAAAAAAGCCTAGGATAAAGAGAGATGACTTGCGCATGTAATCGGGTTTGGTTATCGAATTTAAATATTATACCGAGGCCGGAGAGGTTTGAATTCCAAACCGTCTATGCCTCGAGTATACCTGCCTGCCAAAGTATAGTACGGCGTGCAGGTACTCGCCCGAAATGAATTTAGATTCGACTAATTCTTTTCGTTGGTGGTATACAATTTACAAAAACGTGAACAGAAAGGCAATTATAGCTCCTGGCTTACTAAATTTGCGGCTTCTTTAAGTTTTAAATGATCGCAGCTCATGTCGAATCAAGCCACCGCTATCTTACTGATTCATTGCCCAGACCAAAAGGGTATTGTGGCCGCCGTAACGGATTTTTTGCAGCATAATAATGGTAACATCATCTCTTTGGAGCAACACGTAGATCCTAACCTGGCGCACTTCTTTATGCGGGTAGAGTGGGAGCTAGCGGGTTTCGCGATTGGGAAAGATAAGATCGAAGATTATTTCTCGACGCTAGTGGCCAAGCGCTTTGGTATGTCTTGGCAACTTCACTTTACAGATCGCAAGCCGCGGATGGCGATTTTTGTATCAAAAGCATCCCACTGTTTCTACGATATCCTCCAGCGCTATTCTTCTGGAGAATGGCAAGTAGAAATTCCAATTATTATTTCGAACCACGAATCATTGGGGTCCATCGCTGAACGCTTCGGAATTGACTTTGCCGTTTATCCGATCAATAAGGCGAACAAGGCCGAGCAGGAGGCGCTAGAAATGGCATTGATTCGTGAATTGGAGGTAGATTTTGTGGTCTTAGCACGCTACATGCAGATTCTTTCGGATGACTTTTGCGCCCAATTTCCAAATCAGATCATCAATATCCACCACTCTTTCTTACCGGCCTTTAAGGGCGCGCGCCCGTACCATTCAGCCTACGAGCGAGGGGTGAAAGTGATCGGTGCCACTAGTCATTATGTAACCTCGGATTTGGACGAAGGTCCGATCATTGCTCAGGATGTGACGCACGTAAGTCACCGCGACGATCCTAAGGAACTGGTACGCAAAGGAAAAGATATCGAGAAACGCGTTTTGTCCCAGGCAATTCGTGCACAATTGGAACATAAAATCTTACCTTTCGGCAACAAGACGATCGTGTTTCATTAGTAGCTTATCAAACCATCATTATGTCCAACTCGCTTAGTATAGTATTCATCGCATCCGAAGGTGTTCCTTACGTGAAAACCGGCGGCTTAGCTGATGTAGTTGGGGCCTTACCCAAAGCTTTAAAAGCCCTGGGGCATGAAGTGCGGATCGTTCTTCCGAAGTACAGTAAAATTGATACCCAGAAGTTTGGCTTGAAACGCTTTCAGGATAGCATGGGCGTTTGGATGGGAGAAGGTGTCCAGGAATGGGCAGCTGTGGATGAGGCCATTCTAGAAGGCGACATTCCCGTGTACTTTATTGAAAATTGGAAGTTCTTTGACCGGGATGGCATTTATAATGATGCACAAAACCGCGATTTTAACGATAACCCAGAGCGTTACGCCTTTTTCACACGGGCGGCCCTGCAATTGTGTATTGATCGTAAATGGTCAGTTGATGTAGTCCATTCACACGATTGGCAAACTGCCCTCGCACCGGCTTACTTGAAGACCTGGTTCTGGAACGAATCTACCTTGGGAAGAACGGCCAGCGTTTTCACCATTCATAACATTCAGTATCAGGGTAATTTCCCCAAGACGCGCTGGCCTTACATTGGTCTTGGTTGGGAAAACTTCACAGCTGATAAATTTGAAGAGCACGATCGGATCAATTATCTCAAAGGGGGGATCGCTTTTGCGGATATGGTCAATACAGTGAGTCCTACCTATGCTTTTGAGACGAAGAGCACGGAACTAGGCATGGGTATGAACAACCAACTAGCGTCTAAAGGTGACGCCTACGTTGGCATATTAAATGGGGTAGACTACGAGGATTGGAATCCCGCCACGGATCGTCATTTGCCGACTACTTATTCCGCTGAGGATCGTGCCGCTAAAGCGGAAAATAAGCGGGCCTTGCAAGAAATGTTTGGCCTGGAAGTAGATCCTGGCATTCCATTGGTGGGAGTAGTTAGTCGCTTTGCTGATCAGAAAGGATTGGATTTGTACTACGCAGCTATTCACCAGGCCCTGCAAAATATGCGAGTCCAATTTGTGGTACTAGGCTCTGGTGATAAGACACTGGAAGGGCAATACATGGCGCTTCCGAACCAGTATCCTGGAAAGGTGGGAACCTTTATTGGCTATGATAACCCAAAGGCGCACCTCATTGAGGCCGGATCTGACTTCTTTGCTATGACCTCCCGCTTTGAACCCTGTGGTTTAAATCAAATGTATTCGCTCAAGTATGGCACCTTACCTATTGTACGTGATACGGGCGGACTAGCGGATACGGTAGTGCAGTACAACGAACAAGCAGGCGGCGGCACCGGCTTTAAGTACACTGACAATACTCCCGACGCTATCGCAAATGTGATCGGTTGGGCGATAAGTACCTACTATGA
This sequence comes from Bacteroidota bacterium, assembly GCA_039816955.1. Classification (GTDB taxonomy): domain Bacteria; phylum Bacteroidota; class Bacteroidia; order Chitinophagales; family Saprospiraceae; genus Lewinella. The sequence goes on along the minus strand of JBCBWU010000034.1, from coordinate 28,143 downwards.
TCGACCTGATCATTTAGCAGCCATGATTGACCGTGCGATGCAGCAAGACTTCAGTTGGATGCAGAGTGCTAAGCAGTATGAAGGGCTGTATGCTGAGGCGATTCGTCGGAAGCGAGGTTAGGAAAAGTTTTGAATAACATCAAGCAAATTGAACAGATAGCCGAACTATATGAATATGCTTCATTAGAATGCTTACCCGTACACAATAACTTTGATATTCTATTCTTTTCGGATTTTCAAAGTAATGCAAAGAAGATGCTGCCTCCGCATCGTCGAAAGTTCTTTACCGTAATCTTCTTCGAAGATCAAAAAGGTGGCCGGGTAAACGTCAATGAGAAAAGTCATCAGCGGTTAACCAATGCAGTTCTATTTCAGGGTGAAGAGCACGTGTTTAGTTTTGTAAGAGACGAAAATGTTAAAGGATGTATACTGCTATTCAAGCCCTCGTTTCTATTGCCACAAATTAAGGAAGCTGATTTTCAATACCCTTTCTTTTCCTTGCTCAACCAAAACTTATTTCATCTGAATGAAGAGGAACATCGGGCATTCAACGATTTGTTGTCAGTGATGAATACCGAAAAGAAGAACAAGGAAATTGTGAAATACCTCTTGCTGTCTCTTTTGGAAAAATGCCTTTTGCTTTCTCAAACTTATGCTACCGAAGAACAGTACGTTTCAAAGAAATATCGTCTGGCCAGACACTTCAAACGTTTGGTGAATAACTACTTTCAGTCGAAAAAGCAAGTTGATTTTTATGCTCAAAAACTTAACATCACTGCCAATCATCTCAATGAGGTCGTAAAATCACAAACTGATAAAACTGCCAAACGACATATTTTAGATAGAACCTTGTTAGAAGCACAAAACCTGCTACGTTACACGAATATGGATATAGCAGAAATTGCGTACGCGCTTAATTTTTCTGAGACGACTCATTTTAATCGATTCTTCAAAAAAGAAACTCAAATCACGCCCAAAAGCTACCGTCAGCAAAATCCGTGATTTTTGCCATTCTCACCGTGTTTTTGGTTGGAATACCATCTTGCGCTACCTGAACTTTGCAGTAGAAACATTAACAAATCTAAGTTCAATAAAATGCAAAGTTCAAAAGAATTGGTGATTGCCTACATGGAAGATGTTTGGGTAAACCGTAATGTATCATCGCTTGATCAGTATGTGTCTTCCGAAGAATTTATACAACACAACCCTCACTTAGAAGATGGCCTGGAAGCCTTGCGAGGTTTTCTTCCTCACCTATTTAATAACCTAATGCCTGAAGGTACTTGGGAAGTAAAGCGTGTAATAGCGGAAGAGGATATGGTAGTTGTACATAGCTTAGCTAAACCTGCCCCCTCAGCTTTAGGAATGGCGGTCGTTGATATTTTTAGAATAGGGAATGGCAAAATCGTCGAACATTGGGATGTGACAACTGATGTTCCTGAAAAGACCGCCAGTGGAAACCCGATTGTTTAATCCTAAGTAGTGCCTTATATGAAGTTTAAAAATAGAACAGCCATAGTCACCGGTGCAGGATCCGGGATTGGCCAGGCGGTAGCTGAACATTTTGGCAGAAATGGGGCTAATGTTGTTATTAATTATTATTCCGAAGACCAGAAAAGTAGTGTTGAGGAGAGCATCAATAACATTGAGAAAAGTGGCGGGAAAGCAATTGCTATCCAAGCTGACGTAAGCAAGATAGATCAACTAAAGGCAATGTTTAATGCAGCTGAAGACACTTTTGGCGGTATCGATATACTAGTCAATAGTGCAGTAATGCCCGTTTTGAAACCTATTGCCGAAGTAACCGAAGCAGAATTTGACGCTATGTTCAACGTCAATGTAAAATCCATACTTTTTGCTCAACAACTCTGTGCTACAATGATGAAGGAAGGCGGTAGAATCATCAATCTATCTTCACATACCACCTTCTTGTTTTTTCCAAATTATGGACTGTACGATGGTACTAAAGGAGCAGTAGAACAAATCACCCGAGTGTTTTCCAAGGAAATTGGGCATAAGAACATAACGGTAAATGTGGTTTCACCTGGAGCTACGGCAACCAAGGAATTTGCTAGACGACCACAAGCGCTTAAGGATAGCGTGGCAGCAATGTCTGCTATGAAGCGCCTGGGGAAAGTGCAAGAAGTGGTAGATGTAATTGCTTTCCTGGCAAGTAAAGAAGCGAGTTGGGTCACTGGACAAAATATTAAGGTGAATGGCGGAGCCATTTAATCTTAGCCAAGCCGGAGAAGGAAAGTAGCGCTATATTGATGAATTCAATTCAGTGATACAGATAAGCTTAAGAATGGATTTCATCATCATTTCTGTTGTAGCCTTCGGCGCTGCTATCCTGACATTCTTCTCTGGCTTTGGATTAGGAACGATTCTTACGCCCGTATTTGCTCTTTTCTTTCCTGTTGAGCTAGCAATTGCGCTCACCGGTGTAGTTCACTTCTGTAACGGCCTATTCAAGCTCACATTGGTGGGTAAATATGCCGATAAGTCGATACTCTTACGCTTTGGAATACCGGCGGTTATTGCTGCCTTTGCGGGAGCCTGGGTGCTGGTACGCATATCGGACATTCCTGTTTTGTACAGCTACGAATGGCTGGGGAAGATCTTTGAGATAACAATAGTAAAGCTGGTTATTGCCGTTTTACTCATCTTTTTCGCCCTCATAGAGTTACTCCCTTTCTTTGAGCGCTTCCAGATTAAGAAAGAGCACTTGCCAGCTGGAGGCTTACTAAGTGGTTTTTTTGGAGGCTTATCTGGTCACCAAGGGGCATTTCGAAGTGCTTTTCTGGTGAGAGCTGGGATGACAAAAGAGGCTTTTATTGGTACCGCCACAGTGATTGCTGTATTTATCGACATGACTAGGCTTGGCGTGTATTCCACCCGTTTTCTAGACGCTGGACTGCAAAATCAGGTTCCATTGATATTGAGTGCAACCCTAGCGGCGATGGCGGGGGCGATCCTCGGAAAGCGGCTACTAGAGAAGATCACGTTAGACCTAATTCAAAGGATTGTTGGCGTGCTTCTTATTCTTATCGGTCTGGCACTTGGAACAGGTTTGATCTAGAATTGATTCGATATGGCAAATGTTAAAATTTGCTGCTTTTGAAAAAAAAGTAGGGTAGGGGTTCAACTAAAATAGATGTATATACATTTATTGTTAAAACATTTTACGACTAACTTTAACCAAGAATCATGAAACAGTTTAGCATTTTATTCTTCGCATTGGCAGCATTGACTTTGGCATTTACCGGTCCTGTAGAGACGGTAGCAGTTGATACTTCTGATTCAGTAATTAGCTGGAAGGGCTACAAAGTACTGGGTTCTCACGAAGGAACACTCAATCTAAAGACCGGTGATTTGCAAATGCAAGATGGTGCTCTTGTAGGCGGCTCTTTCGTTATCGATATGGGCTCTATTAATTGTACAGATCTAGATGGTGAGGCTAAAGGCAATCTGGAGGGCCACTTGAAATCACCAGACTTCTTTGGTGTAGAGAAATTCCCAACAGCAACTTTTAATATCACCAATGTGGTAAGCCGAGGTACAGCCGGTTCATATAAGATCACCGGTGACTTGACCATCAAGGAAACCACTAAGCCAGTACGCTTCAACGTACAAATCAGTGAAGAAAACGGACAGCAGGTAGCTACTGGCGAGGTCCAGATCGACCGTTCTGACTTTGATGTACGCTACGGTTCAGGCAGCTTCTTTGACAACTTAGGTGATAATACGATCTATGATGAGTTCGACCTTGGTATTCGCTTGGTTTTGAACTAATTAATAGGAAGATTGTAATACATCTGGCTTGTATGTAGAAAGCCAGAATCCCCCTTAATGGTAACCTACCTTATACAAGCTAGAGATCCCCAATCGGCACTGCCAGATTGGGGATTCTCTTTTCAGCAATCTTCCTTACCGCCAAATCAGCAGCAAGGCAGGTATTCTTATCCTTTTACGTCGGTCTTACCGGCTAAATCCAGGAAGAAGGCATACTGCATGGCCACTTCTTTCAGACGAGCAAAACGCCCGGAAGAACCGCCGTGGCCCGCATCCATATTGGTGTAAAGCAGTAGTGGATTATCGTCGGTCTTCATTTCACGAAGTTTGGCTACCCACTTGGCAGGTTCCCAGTATTGTACCTGCGAATCGTGCAAACCAGTGGTTACCAACGTAGCTGGGTAATCTTTAGCCTCCACTTGATCGTAAGGTGAGTAGGAGAGGATATAATCGTAGTACTCCTTATCGTTGGGGTTACCCCACTCATCGTATTCGCCAGTAGTCAATGGAATACTCTCGTCCAGCATGGTAGTGATAACATCCACGAACGGTACCGCCGCTACTACGCCGGCCCAAAGGTCAGGACGCATATTCATAACTGCACCCATGAGTAGACCGCCTGCACTACCACCTTGGGCGTACAGTTCGTCCTCAGCAGCGTACTTTTCTTTGATCAGGTATTCACCACAATCGATGAAGTCGCGGAAGGTATTTTTCTTATTCAGCAACTTGCCATCCTCGTACCAGTGGCGTCCCATTTCCTCACCGCCCCGAATGTGGGCAATGGCGAAAGCAAAACCACGATTCAGAAGGCTCAAGCGAGCAGAACTGAAGTAAGGGTCCATACTAGCACCGTAGGAGCCGTAGCCGTAAAGGAGAACGGGCTGCGTACCGTCTTTCTTAAAGTCTTTGTGGTAAACGATACTGATTGGAACCTCTACGCCATCACGTACGGTAGCGTAAACTCGCTCTGATTTGTAGTCGTCTGAACTGAAACCACCAAGTACTTCTTGCTGCTTAAGCATCGTGAAGTCTTTGCCGTTCATGGTGTAGTCGTAGGTGGTCGGTGGCGTAGTCATTGACTGATAACCGATGCGCAGTACATCCGTATCAAACTCTGGATTAATACTGGTGTAAGCTAAGTAAGAATCTTCACCAAAGTCGATGTAGTGTTCTTCACCGTCCCACGGGCGTACGCGTAATTGTGTGATACCACCTTTCCGTTCGCTCAATACCAGGTAGTTCTGGAAAATATCCATGCCCTCTAGCAAGACATCCGACCGGTGGGGGATTACTTCTTCCCAGTTTTCTTTGGTAGTAGCATCTTCTGAGGTAGACATCAAACGAAAGTTCTGAGCATCCAGGTTAGTACGAATGTAGAACTTGTCTTCGAAGTGAGCAATGCCGTACTCTAGCCCACGCTCGCGCTCCTGAATAATGCGGAAATCACCGGTAGGATTATCAGCATTTAGGACGCGATATTCCTGACTCAGAGTTTGGTAAGCACCAATGACGATGTATTTCTTAGACTTAGTCTTATAGACGAAGGCGGAGAAGGTGTCATCCATTTCTTCGTATACCAAAACATCATCTTCGTTCGAGGTACCCAAGCGGTGGCGGTAGATCTTTACCGGGCGCAGGGTTTCATCCTTTACGGAGTAGAAGACGTGCTCGTTATCACTAGCCCATACGGCGCCACCAGTAGTGTTAGGAATGTGGTCTTCCAGAATCTCTCCAGTCTTCAAGTTTTTGAAGCGGATGGTGTAAATTCGGCGACTGAGGGTATCTTCCCCGTAAGCCAAAATTTCGTTACTGGGGCTAACGGAGCGACCACCAACGCGATAGTAGTTGAAATCAGTTGCCAGCTCATTTACATTGAGCATGATTTCCTCTTCAGCTTCTAGCGAGCCCTCCTTACGAGAGTAGATGGGGTATTCACTGCCTTCTTCGTAGCGTGTAATGTAGAAGTAACCGTTATCTTTATAGGGTACCGATTGGTCATCTTCCTTCACGCGGCCCTTCATTTCTTCGAAGAGCTTGTCCTGGAAGTCTTTAGTGTGGTCCATCATCTCATCTTTGTAAGCATTTTCTGCTTCGAGATAGGAGATCACATCTTCATTTTCTCGTTCGTTGAGCCAGTAATAATTGTCGGTGCGTGTGTGCTCGTGAATCGTCAGCTCCTTGGGTACTTTTGCTGCAACTGGTGTAGGGATATCAGTTTTCTGATACATTGCAGATCCCTTGTTTTCATTCATGGTATTGGTTTCTGATTGGCAGGCAGTAAGCCCTAGCAATAGGACGCCAAAGATACCAACAAACATTCTAGTTAGCATATCGAATTGGTTATGGTTAGCAATCATGCTGAAGAGCAGCGTTTAAGGCGGTCGAAACTACATTAAAATATTCGGCTGTCCATGATCAAGGACGGTCGAAAACAGTAAAAGCTGCCAACCTGTAGGTATTTGATGCAGCGGTTAATCCTTCACGCTAGGGCATTTCTACACCCAAGTAGCGTTTTCGTCTAAAAAGCCTAAAGTGATAGGTCACAATCACTACTTAAAACCTACCTTTGGCGGCCTATGCGCCTCCGCACTTCCTACAAGCAAATATTGGCCATTTCAGCTCCGATCATGATCGGAAGTGCTGCTCAGAATATAATTACGCTGACAGACCGTATTTTCTTGTTCTACCTGGGAGTAGATGACTTCGCAAGTATTGGATTTGTGAGCGTTTTTTACCTCATAGTGGCCGCTATTGGTTTTGGTTTTAGCCGCGGTGGCCAGATCTTGATCGCCCGACGAGCGGGTGCCCGTGAGGATGTAGAAGCGGGCCGTACCTTTCATTCCGTCTTCTTGTTTGAGTTATTTCTGTCTTTCTTTTTATTCCTATTTATGACTTATGGCTGCTACTACTTATTTGACTTACTAGTGGAGTCAGAGGTTGTATTGCAAAAAAGTCTGGAATACGTAAATACGCGCAAGTGGGGAGTGTTCTTTTCGTATACGGGAGTGGCCCTCATTTCCTTGTACACCGGAATTGCCCGGCCTAAGTTCTTGATCTACGATACCATTTTATTGGCAGTCGTTAATATTGTTCTGGACTACCTACTCATTTTTGGCTACTACGGTTTCCCGAAAATGGGGATTGCTGGGGCAGGTTTGGCCTCTACACTGGCGGAGGTTGCTGCTTTCATCGCTTTTGTCCTATTCATGTTTTGGGACAAGGAGAACCGGCGCTATGAGATCTTTCGCTGGCCAAAGGTGGATTGGAGCTTGATGCGCGAGCAGTACAAGATCTCTATTCCGTTGGTTGTACAACCTTTGATCGGTCTGGGTAGCTGGTTTTTGTTTATGGCTATCATCGAAAACTTGGGTGAAGAGGCCTTGGCGATCACTATTTTGGCTCAAATGGTATACCTGGTCTTGTCTATTCCAACCTGGGGTTTCTCTGCTGGTGTAAGCACGCTGGTTGGCGGTTTTATTGGACATAAGAAAAGGCAAGCGGTTATTCCCATTATCTGGAAAACGGCTTTCTTTTCACTCTTTGTGACGTTGGCAATCACCATTCCTTTCTTACTGTTTCCTTCGGCTACTTTGCACCCTTTCCTGGGGGATGAAGGCTTGGTATTGATCGAAAAAGCAAAGCCTGTCTTTTATGTGCTGGGGGGTATTTTGAGTGTCTTCTCAGTTGGAAGTGTCATCTTCAGCGGCGTGTCCGGTGTCGGTGCCTCGGCTTATGCGCTTAAGATTCAGGTCTACGGCATCATCTTCTACCTGATTTATATCTATGTGGTTGTAGAGTATTTTACAACCAGCCTTGCATGGGCTTGGGCGGTAGAGATTTTCTATTGGCTGATTGTTGGTTTGTGGAGTTTGTGGTATATGTATTCTCGGCGGTGGTACGGCAAACTATAAGGCTTTAGGTAGCGACAAACAGCATTCACCCATTTGGTTTCGGAATTTATCTTTTGCGATTGTAGATTGCTGAAAAGACCACTAAGATGAATCGCTGTGTTCAACTCTTTTTTATAAGAACTGCATTGCTGTGCTTATCAATCAGCCTCTTCTCCTGTGGGCCGATTGCTCGCAAGGCTATAGCAAGGGGTGCTAATGGTAAGACGGCAGTAGATATCAAGATTGACTCCGCTGCGATTTTCCCTGAAATGATTCAGATTAGGGGTAGCTTGTATGATTTCACTTACCCGGATGAGCCCTTGATATTTGCGTCTATTGAGGTCTGGCAGGATGGCATGCGAGTTGCTGGTACGGAGACAGACTTTGATGGCGACTTTAGCATTATTCTCCCCTTAAAAGACCTAGCTACTTCTGCGCTAAATCTGAGACTTTCCTATCTCGGCTACCCTAGCTTGTGGATCGAAAATATGCCAATACGTGGAGGGGATGTAGTTCATATCCTGGCCTTACTTGAGCCAGCGGTTAATCCTAACAAACAACAGTGGAATTTCTATCGTGTCCCACTGATTCAACTGGATGAGACTACCTCTGGCCAAACCTTCACCAGTGAGCAAATTCGGAGTAGTCCGACGCGGGGGCGTTGAAGACTTGGAAGCAAGTGAAAAGTGTTACTGTGTTTTTCGTTCTGGTTTCTACAGTTTTCTGTTAGATATACTAGACTTTCTATTTACACACAGCATCAAGCACGTTAATCAGCTCTTTGACAGTTGATCTCCACTTACGTGGCAAAATTGAAAGTTGGGAAATGATATTTAGAATTGGGCGAACTGCTTTGTAGATTACGCCTAGCCTTGACTTAGCAAGGTCTTTCGTCAACTCAGATCCTTTTTCCGCTTTAGCATTTGCTAGATCAGATGGATCTTCTGAATTGACTTCAGTTGTTGGCTGTCTTTGTTTCGTACCAGCGCTCATTTACATCCGAATAATCAATCCCTCCATCTGATGGTACTCCTTCAGGTCAGCCAGATAATCTTCCGCTTGGCGGATGGACTGGAATGGGGCTACAATCACCCGGTTAATGGCGCTACCGCCTGGGCGAGCCTGAGGCATTACGTAGAGATTGTTGAATCCTTTGGCTTGCAAAGTGGTGACGTGCCGTTCTGCATTAGCGTACTGGCCATAGGAGCCCAATTGGATAGCGTAGCCGGTTAATGGTTCGCGCAAGATGTTCACACCACCACTTTTTTCAACCTGCACTGGCGCTGGCGTACGAGCAGTAGTAGTAGCAACTTGTTGTTGATACGGCTGATCTCTGACTGGTATCACATTGCTGTAATCTTCTGGTGCATTGACCTGGTATTCGTTGATGGCTTGACCGCTGCCTCGATAAGTTGCTTGCGTTTGACCAGAACGTGCCGTTACCTCGCTTTGGGCGGGCTGTCGATTGTACGGATTACCGGATGACAAGGTATAAGTTTGGCTAGCCTCTGGACGACGAGCGGTTAGGTTGGAGCTAACGGCTGGAGCCTGGTATTCATTGGGGGTCGGTGGATTTGTATTGCTGTAACCCAATACGGTGAGCACTACACGCGCCCGTCCAACTCTTAAAAGACCAATTTGTTGAGCCGCAGCTCGACTAAGATCAATTACGCAGTTATCACAATAGGCACCGCGATCATTGATTCGCACGGTGGTGGAAAAACCGTTATCCTGACGGGTCACTTTTACGATTGTCCCTAATGGAAGCTTGGCGTGTGCAGCCGTCATTAAATGGTGATGATAAGTTTCCCCCAGAGCCGTGGGGCTGCCTTCAAAGTGGTCCGCATAATAGAGGGCATCGCCAGTTTCGTCGATCAACGGATCGTTGGCGTTGGCTTTTGGTTGTGGCTCTTTTGGCTCATTCCAGCGAAAAGTCTGGGCCGAGGCAAGAGTGGTCAACAAGAGGGTAGTCAACAATAAGATAGAAATGCGCATGGGAGAAACAAATTATTCAAAAATGAGCTCGTCATCAATTTGCAAACGACTACCGGGCGCGATTTGGTATAATCGTTCATTATTTTCCGCTTCTAGCCCTTCCACTAGCAAATAAGCCGGCCCAAATTCTGGCTTTTTCTGAAATACAACCAAGCCTTGCTGGCAGTTGCTAAGCTGCAGGCGGCGGGCGTGTAAGGTAGACTGATCCTTACTGGCCAAGCCTATATTACACTTGGTGGCCAAGGCAGCTATGAGTGTGATATCACTGGCTTCTCCAGCACTAAGCCCTTTATCTCCACATCCTTCCATACGAACGTTCGAGAGTGTGATTACGCTACCCGAAAAATCCACGCCATCGTTGGTGGTATTGATGAATTGACAATTTGAAATGGTGCCCTTGCAAAAGTCTGCATCGAGCCCATCAGAACTGGTGTTCTGGACTAAACTCCGCTGCATTTTAAACTCGGAACGAACAATATTAAGCGCATCCTCACTTTGGTTGTCCAGAAAGCGGCAGTTTTCAATTTGGACGGCTGATTCGTAAAAGGTAACCGCTCCCGTGAGTTGCCAGTCTGCCTTGCGCAAATTTCGGAGGTTACGAAAAATGACACTGTTAAGAATGGACCCTCGCGTGGCTTGTAAAACTTGAAGACCTTGCCCCGTGCCATCACTACTGTATAGCTCAATCCAGTTCTCCGCTGAGCCAAAAGCTTGCACCGCTCCGTAGGAGATGATCGCTGCACTTTGGGTAAGATTAACTTTTGCTCCTGACTTAATCACCAGTGTATGATCTTCCGCAATGATTAAATCCTTAGTAATCTCGTGTTCCCCCGCAGGAACAGTAATGGTGCGATTAGCTGCATCCCAAAGCAGACTCGGAAAATCAGCGGGCTGACTAGCTGTGCGAAATGCATCATTGCCCACCTGTACCTGCTCAGTAGAGATTAAAACTTGATACGGGACGGCCATCAGCGTGTCTACTCCTACAGGTTGTACAAAGAGAAATCTTGACCGGTCTGGTAAGTTCACCACATGACGCCGAGCCACATTCTGAAAAGCAAGTGCTTGATCATTCCAGTAATCTATACTGCGAAAAGCCAGGGGGCTTTCTCGCTGTTGCAGCTTGCTGTACAGATTTCGAATTGGGCCAGCAGGCAGCCAGATGGGCTCCTCCAGCGTAGCTGTGGGCTGACTGGGGTAGGGGCCGTAGCCTTTTACCAATAGTGGAAGGGTATGCGTGTTTTCCAAGGCCACACTATCTTCACTGGTACGGTACACCCGAATGCAGTTTTCGCTGAAAGGCAGTAGATGTGCACGAACAAATGCTACCTCAGAGGTAAGGGTCTCTAAATCGAACTGATAGTCGGGGAATTCTGTCCGTAGGTATTCCTTTCGAGCTTCTATTGCCGGTAGCTGGCTCTCGATAAAAGCTTCCCATCGTGTGGGGGCCGATAGTTCGTCTAGTATCGAGATGTAGTTACTCATGAATGCACTGTCCTGGAGAAAGTAAGCCGGTAAGCTCGTACTCTCCGTCGCATCTCGATGCAATGTTCCTTCTGCTAGAAAATGATAGCGACGTGCTGGAGTTTCAGCGTAACCATCAAATCCAATTGGCTCAAGCTTGGTGGTAATGGGATTGTAGTAAAATCGTTGGTTGTGCCAAATAATTCCGTGGTAAGCATTCAGCAAATCACAAGCTGCGTAAAACCGGGTCAGTAAGGCTAAGTCAAATATTTCACTGGCACTTGCCTCTCCTTCTTGATAGGCAAACAAACGCTGCTGGGCAGCTTGGGCCAGTTGAGCTTTTACTGTATCTGCTAATAATTGGGTTTCGTTGAAAACGCGAATGGGGGCGTTAGCCGGGTTTTCAGCACTAAGCCCACTGCTGGGCCGCACAAATCCATGGTTTTGTAATTGGCGTTGGATCCCTGCCCAAAATGCCTCTTCCGCAAATTTCACAATTGGTCCTTCCCGCCTTTCTCTGGATTCTACTAATTGCTTTTCGAAGTGCTCTTCGTAGGCGTAAATCCCTTTTGATTCCCCATTGATGACTACTTCGACAAAATCATAATCAGTAGTTAGGACACCAAGCTCGCTCCAGTATTGATGCAGAAGCCACTCGTGCAGATAATAACGGGCCGCTGGTGTATGCAGGCTAAAGGTTTGTAGGCCTCGCCAACTATCCTCTTTCTTGAGCTTCACCCGAAAAGACCATTTATCGCCACGCAGGTGATCCAGCCAATCTCCTTTGAGCCTCAGCTTAACCTCTCTTTGCCAGTCACCATCCTGGAGGCGGCCTACCACCCAATCGTTTTCGCCAGTTTGCAGTAATCCGGCTTGTAAGGCTTCGGCCCTTTTGTCTTCTAGCTGTTGCCAATTGCGTGTGTCGATGGTGAGCTCCAGGCGGGTGGGAGCGAAAGTAGCTTGATCTGAATATTCTTGCTTTTCGATGCGAATGTCATCAAAAAACACATCGTCTTGTCCGGTAGTATATACGTATACCGCAAGCTGGCTGGGCGGATTTTGGAATGGGACAACCACTCTCATCTGGTGGAGTGTCCATCCCTGCTCATCTACTTCGGCAGCCTCTACTGTTTCTTGATAAAAGCCACCTGGATCTCTGCCCTGTACAGCTAGTTTGCCATCACCGACTACATTGCCAAAACTCCATACACTTATTTCGTAGACTTCACCGGGAAGTGGATTTTCCAGCACGCTTGTAAATCCAAAGTGATTTTGACCATTGGCGGGAAGTAGTATACTGTAGCGTCCGCTGCGAGCCTGTTGTCGGCTTTGGTATTGAATGCCTTCGAATAGGTGTCCATCCGCTGCAAAAGTGTTGTTTTGTACGTGTTCGGCCCCACAGTAGATGGCCTGCGAAGTATCAGAAAGAGTGGGAAAGCTGCCACGTGGAAATAAGGCCCAAATGAGGAACGCACCAATCAATACTAAACTGATAAGAAGAAAAGCCCTTTCGGCCGTACCGGAGCGGCGAGTTTTGTGGGGACCAATTCGCATATTACACGATGAGTTCCGGTTGCTCAAGAAGAGACAAACGAGTAGCTGGGCTAATTTTCCGAACCTCTTGCTGAAGCTGATTGAGAGCAGCGGGAGAATCGGCGCGAGCAACGAAGGATAAGTCCAGACCAGGAGTAAGGGTATCCATCCGCTTTAATTCTAAGTAGGATAGATGCTGCACCAGCAAGTTGGTAATCACTTCTAGATCCTCTTGATCGGTAGTGATATTGATGAACAACTTCCCAGAGGCTTGCTTGCCTTCCCCATTTATCCGTTTGCTTGCCCAGATTACCGAAAGAATAGCTAGAATCGCAATCAGGGCTAGGATAGGTTGATTAGCACCACAAGCTAGACCAACTCCGATTGTCATAAATAGATAGACGAGTTCTTCGGGGTCTTTAATGGCGGCCCGGAAACGTACGATCGAAAGCGCTCCCACTAATCCCAATGATAGTGCTATAGAAGATTTTACGATCATGATGATGAGCAAAGTGCCCAGTGCCAATGGGAGGAAGTTATTGGCAAACCTTCTACGGTTGGAAATCGCATTACCAAAATGGATGTAGAATAGGCGCAGCATACCGGCCAGGATACTCGCCACTACAATATTGAGCAAGAATTCGCTCAGGGAGACGTTATTACTGAATTCCTGAATGTAGCGTTCCTGAAGCTCTTGAAGAAATTGCATGTGGGTGGCTTTGGCGCAAAAATAATCAGGCCTAGAAATAAAAAGGCATTCTGGTAAAACCAAAATGCCTCTAAACTATAAACAAACAAAAAACATTAGTTCTTTAGAGCGCGGCACTAATTAAGTGCTAGCGATTGCTGCGCCCTGGTCAAGGGCGAAACAGATAGTGGCCAAAAGGGTTCACGGAAATAGGAAAAAATAGTAGATTTAGGCATGCGAGCATTTGATGTTGTCCGGTTGGCATTTATTGGGGTGGTAGTGTTGTTTGCGACCTTAATGTTAATTAGAGTTCTCCCAGCTTTTCGCTTTGTGCTATTGATTATACTGGTGTCGTTACTGGTATACATAATGGTATACCTTTTGCGCAGTGCCAAGAAGGAGAAAGAGGAAGCGCGTGCCTACGCTGCTAGTCTGCCTGGACAAATCAAAAGTCGTATCAAACAGTGTGAAGAGCAGTTGGAGCGTCTGCGGAATGAGGTGAAGAAAATCGGTGATAGTATGAAAGACCTGGAACGTAAACTCCGCAAAGGGACAGACGTGCCAGCAGCGATGCAACAAAAGACGGAATCCGTCCTGCAGGGTTTTCGCCAAGAATTAGATTTACGCCAATCAAAAATTAGCTTCTACCAGCAGTGTATCAATAAATTGCAAAAGATCCTCCGACAGCATGAGTTACTCGCGGCGGTAGAACAAAAAAAGGAAGAACTAGATACCCTTCGAGAGCAACACTACGAAGAGATTGCGGATATGGAGCAATTACGCTGGGATGTAGAGCGTGAGGAAACGTATCTATCTACCATTCAAGACCTGTCAACACGGATGCAGGAATCCTCTGGGGTGGAGGAAGTATTGCATTTGCAAAAAGAATTGGATAAAATGCTGGCCTCATGAGGCACGTTTTCTTATTGGCTGTATTTGCTATCAGCTTGCTAGCTGCTTGTACTTCTAAGCATGATCAGCCACCCACTAATCGTCAAGACACTTATCTATTTCTGGGGCATCCTTATGATTGGCTCCATGAAGATCGGGTTGACCCCCGTCTGGAATTAATCGACTATAGTCAATACACTGGGGTGTGGATTGGTGGAGACGTCTGTGCTCGCACGACCAAGTCGGAACAGACGCTCCGGTATCTAGACACCATCTTTGATCTCAAGTCTCCGCAAACCCTATGGACTTGGGGGAATCATGATTTAATGGAGGGAGATGCCAGCTTGCTCGAACAAGCCACTGGCCGCCCCGCTTATTATGCCACCGACAAGGACGGTCTGCTGGTGATTGTCATGAATACCAACCTCTTTTGGTATCATCCCTGGGCTCCTCCCGTAGAGTTTTGTGAACAGAAACAGGCCCACTATGATTGGTTAAATGGTGTGCTGGATACCATTCAGGAAACCTCACACCTGGTTATGCTGCATCACCATGGCCTCTTCAATGAGAAAAAAGTGAGCGGCGGTGACACCCTGAGACTAGGTAATGTTGATGCTATTTCAGTCCGGCCGCTTTGCGATAGCCTTCGTTATTTTACTGCTGAAATCTACCCTAAGTTGGTTAGCTTGGAGGAAGCTGGCACCGCAGTGACTTTAATTAGTGGTGATGTGGGAATGCGATCTAAGGGTTATCATTTTTCTACTCCAGAAGGTATTGAACTCTTAGGGTCCGGCATCAACAATAGCCTGAACATGGAGTACCCACCAGATTATGTGACCAATTTTAATCCGGATTCGGTTTTGCTGGTCCACTACCAACCAGATCAACGTGAACTGAGTTGGTCTTTTGTTCGCTTAAACGATTTGCTAGAGCCGCAAGTCCCTGCGGATAATATTCGCTTACAGCAACTTATTTCTGAATACTAGTCCACTGGTATGACAAAGATCACGTAGCATCCTGATGACCATCATCGGGGCTAGATCGCAATGCCGCTAATTTGCAGAGTATTGAGAGCATGCTTGGAATTCAATAATCGGCCTTCTTCCATCATTTTTAGCTCCTCCTTCATCATGACATCCACCCAGCGATCACGATCAGCGGTGATAACATCTACGACTTGCTCTAACAATGGACCGCTAAATCCCTTGGCGGCGTAGATTTCGCGAATTTCTTCGCGCTCTGCTTCCGGTGTATGATCTACTTCCCAGTATTCTTGGTTCTGATGTTTTTTGAAATTATCTATCTGTGATTTTGCGGCTAAGTAAGCACCTACTGACATGCTTAGGCCATCAGCTAGTAGATTGGCAAAGCCCAGAATTAGTACTACTGCTGAACTCAGGTTGGCTCCGGCAGCTCCCGCAACTACGGCAAATGTAGTGACACTACCATCGATTCCGCCGTAGACAAATTCACCCAAATAGGCCTGCCAGCGCTCCAGCAGAGAGCTCTTGCTTTTTAAATGATCCGTGTTTGGGTTTGCTACTTCCATGATCAGTTTATTGTACGGTCGCGGCTTCAGTGGCCGGCACTAAATAGCATTTAAGAATGTCGGTCAATGCCACATTCTCGGTGGTGTTGACGAATACAATTTCGGCCTTAGTCTGACGAGCTAGCTCAAGGACCGGTTCCAGTGATCCAATGTGGCTCGCTTTTTCGTCTAGACCAACCACAACGGTCTTTAAGCCACTGTACGGGTATTCGTGTGGCACGGCCACGAGCGGTACCGGCGTACGATCCATCAAAAAGGCGGTAGTACTACCAATGGTCATTTCCTTCAAGGCACTCAGTCCTTTAGTACCCGTTACGATCAAATCGAAATTCTTGCCTTTCAAAAAGGATAGAATGAAAATCTTTGGATCCTGATTGGCAATTTTAGCCGTAAACTTCACGCTTGGTGCGGCGGCTTTGAGCTTTGGAAGAAGGGCTTTAAAGTCATCCTCAGCTTGCTCCTTGAACACATCATCAAGCTTAATGAACATCGCAGATCGGCTTGCGACATTGATGCAATGCAGCAAGACGAGTTCACCTCCTCCAAGGTCTTCCAGCATCCGTGCTGCCCAGCCACAGGCAGTCATCGAAGCTGAGAAAAAATCGATAGGGCACAGTACTTTCATTTTGCTTTGCTTTAAGCGTTTTGCTTGCTCAAAACTACTTGAAGTACCATCAAGAAAATCTAATCGCTGTCAGTACCAACGGTGATAATCGTCACCATTTCGGCTTGTGCAGCAAGGGTTAATTTTAGGAAGTAAGCGCTTGCAAATTACTCGTAAGGAGTGGGTAATTCGTCGGTGCGAAAGGGGCCTAAGGGCCGGTTCTGGGTGTTGAAAAGTCGCAATGGCCCAGGATTATCAGCCCAGGCGTAGCGGACATACATGGGATTAGAGATGTCAGGATGCCATACGGCCACACTGGTCCCATTCAGCAAGCGAGCATTGGCCCAGACAAAATTCCCGTCCGCACCCGCTATCGCAAAGCCAGGGAGGTCATTAGGGGTAGCACTGCTGAGTGTAGAACCGTGCGTTCGGAAATAGCAGCGCATTTCATTGCCAAACGGAAGGCTGATAAAATAGGAGGCGTCTGGAAGCAAAGATTGGTCGCCGTAGACGATACGCCGCGCATCTTCCGCTAGTCGAGTCCCGACAATAAATTTATTATCCGGATGAATATTAAAGGGATCCCCCGTATCAATGGTGGTAGTTAATGCGGTATTGTGCCGCTTGAGGGTGAAAATTTGACTTTCTCGTAAGGTCGCCCAACTGCTTGCTGTGGGTTGGTCAGTAGTGGTCCGAAAATAGGGGAGTTGTGTAGTGATAAATGGGAAATCACCGATACCCCACTGTGCTCTCCAGTCGTCGATGAGAGCGATCTGTTTATCACGGTAGTAAAATGGATCACCGGTATCGCTTTCGCCCTGGTACCAGATCACACCCGCCATACGAAGGCCGGTTACAGGAGCCACCATACCGTTGTAAATTAGGCTGGGATTGGCATTGGGGTTAAAGCTTGTTGGGCGGTCTGCTATAGCGGACATCCCTAAGCGGTAAGCCCAGTAACCACTCAAGCTTCTCTGCCAATTATTGGCACTAATCCTGGGTTCGTCCACTAAGTTATTGACTTGCCGTTCAGCCCCACGATCTAATTGACGTAATGTCAGCGTGTTCTCTCCCTGCCGCAACACGGATGCGGAGACTGCATAAGAGGGGGCGGTAATCGTACGCTGATTTTCACTAATGAGCTCACCATTGAGCCACAACTGCTGTGATCCTTCATTTTGCCCCAGCTGTATTTGTACATCCTGAGTAGCTTGTTCTTCGCTCAGTGTGAAGCGTTTCTTCAACCAAATGGACCGATCTCTCGTCGGGTTGATATCAGCATTCCATGGTTTAGGCAGGAGCATCTCGGACCAGTTGGACCAATCCGTCTCGTCTGCCCACCAATTTTCTACTAGCCCTTGATCCTGGGCATTCAATTCTTGGTCCCATGCTTCTTGCAATTGTGCAATACTATCTTGTATCGCGGTGATATCCAGTTGCTCTAGTTCTTGTAAATCATCTTCCAGATCGGGGAAGGCAGCTAGGCCATCCGGACTCACCCAGGTATCAATCTGGGTACCACCCCAGGTGATTTCGATAATGCCGATTGGAACGTCTAATTCCAAGTGTAGATTACGACCAAAGAAATAGGCAACAGCCGAAAAATTTGGACTATTTACTGGATTACAAACCCGCCAGCTGCCACTGCTTAGTGATTTGTTGGGGGTGTTTTCCAGCCGCTTGGGGACTTCAAAAAAGCGCATGTCCGGCCAATTGGCCGCGGCACTCTCTTGATCTCCATTTTCAATTTGGCGAATCTGCCATTCCATATTCGACTGCCCCGAGCAAATCCACACTTCGCCCAATAGGATGTCTTCAAAGTTGAGCGTTTCCGTCTCTGTTCGGACTTCTAGTGTGTAAGGGCCACCTGCACTCAGGGCACCTAGCTCTGCATTCCAGTTGCCTTCATCGTCGGCAAAGGCTAGACTAAGTTGGGTGTGTAATTCCAGGTAAACCGCAGTGCCTGGTTCTGCGGTACCCCAAATTCGAATGGGTTGATCGCGTTGCAATACCATGTGGTCGCCAAAGAGTGATGATACCGTCAGCTGAGCGTGTGCAATGGTATTCACAAGAAGGCATAGCGTAAGCAGTATGCTCCGAAAATTGATAAGTCCTGATATTGGGTGGCGCATGAGGCTGTTTTGAGATGGTGCGCGCAAGTAAATTCGAGTCAACAAATTACAAATAAATACCATGAGTTGGTACTCATTTATCACGGAGAAGTTGCAAATATTAACGTATTTCGCACAGAGATAACCTGAAATGCAACTGACATGATTGTCAATTTAATGAGTGATACCGTGACCCGCCCAACTTCTGCGATGAAAGAGGCGATGTTACGAGCTGAGGTAGGGGATGATGTATTCCAGCAGGACCCCACCATTAATAAACTGGAAACCTACGCTGCCGATCTTTTTGGCAAGGAAGTAGCCTTGTTTTGCCCATCTGGTACGATGACCAATCAGATTGCCATCAAATGTCATACCCAGCCACTGGATCAGGTGATCTGTGACGAAACTAGCCACGTCTATCAGTTCGAAACCGGCGGCTACGCTTTTCACTCGGGGGTGAGCATGAAATTGCTGTCCGGTCAACATGGTAAGATCACTGCCGAACAAGTAGCGGCGGCTATTGAGCTGGATTACGATTGGTTACCGGTTTCCCGTCTTGTGGTTATTGAGAATACCTGCAACAAAGGCGGTGGCAGTATTTATACCTTAGACGAAATTCAACCGATTGCTGAGCTTTGCGCAGAAAAAGGTCTGGCTTTCCATTTAGACGGGGCTCGTTTATTCAATGCCCTGGTGGAAACCAAGGAAAATCCACGAGATTGGGGTGCAGCTTTTGATAGTATCTCGATTTGCCTGAGCAAAGGCCTTGGGGCTCCGGTCGGTTCTTTGCTACTGGGTAAGGCAGCCTTGATCAAGCAGGCACGGCGCTTGCGAAAGGTAATGGGCGGCGGTATGCGTCAGGCTGGCTATTTGGCGGCGGCCGGTTTGTACGCGCTGGAGAATAATGTGGATCGTCTGGCTATAGATAATGCCCGAGCTCGTCAAATAGGAGCACTCTTGGAACAGCAAGATTACGTGGCGTTCGTTCGTCCCGTTCAATCCAATATTGTGATTTTCGATCTGGCTGGTACGCAGACCGCAGCCCATTTTCTGGCGAATATGGAAAAGCTAGGCGTGGTGGCTCCAGCTTTTGGACCACAAACGGTGCGCTTCACTTTTCATTTAGATATCAGCGATGAAATGATGTCACAACTACAAGAAATTTTGCAATCCTATTCCTCCGCTGGATAATCAATACTCAGTACGGGTACACTCGCGTGATTGACGATCATTTCTACGGTGCTACCGCGAAAGATTCGCTTCATGGGGTGGCGAATGTGATTGGAAATGGCAATTAGATCGGCCTTTTCTTCTTCGGCAAATCGGCGAATGCCCGCTTCAATACTGATGTCGGTGTGATAATGGGTAGTGACAGCGTGATCACTAGCAATTGCTTCAAAGTCCTTGAGTGCTTCCTGCATGATGATACGCGGTGGGGTGAAGAAGCCCGAAGTTCTGATACTGAGTACGTGGAGTTCTTTGATGTCCAGTGCCTCGCTTAGCTTTAAGAAACGTCGGAAGGCCTCCTGGTCTTCCAGTAGTAATCCACTGGCAAAAACCACTTTGGGAAAGCTGATTTGCGGCAGCGCAGACTTGACCACTAGTGTATTTACGTGCAGCTTGCGAATGGCTTTTTGCGTATTTGAGCCCATTAACCATTCCCGCTTCCCGCTTGCTCCGTGCGACCCCATAACCACTAAGTCGAATGCTACTTCCTCCGTAAAACGGAGAAGTTCCGCAAGGAAATCTCCTTCGGCCTGTTTAATTTCACAGTTCACACCCTTGAGCTCTGCCTTGTCTCGAAGTTTCAGGAGCTGATCGGTGGCAGCTTCACCCGCTTCTTCCTGTAGTGGATCGAATTGCTCGTTCCACTCTTCGTCCGTTGACCAGTCTTTGCCCAGTTCGTTACAATGAAAGAGGTATAGGGTACTTCCCAGCTTCTGTGCCAGTTTACAGGCGGCATCGTAGGCGTGGTCGGCTACTGTAGAAAAGTCGGTCGGACACAGGATATTCATAAAAAAGAAGTCTGCTTGCGGTTTATGATGGACCCTAAAGGTGGAAGTAATATAGGAGATTTAGATTGATGTTTGTCAGTCTTCCCGCAAAGGAAATGTCATTGTATTTAGTGCTTTGTGTTAGAGGGTGTATTTTTGTTGACTCTACAAAAGGAATCCCGCCTTCCGATGAACAACTAACAAATGAAAAAACCGTCTATTCTAGTCCAACTTCTGTGTTTCCTATTTCTCTTTTTGGGTCCCGCCCTTTCGGCTCAGGGTTCTCTATTGCAGGTTGTGGCGGCAACGGATTCCTTGCAATGTCATGGTGATAATGACGGGGAATTGTTCTGGCAGATAAGTGGTGGGACAGCTCCCTATAGTTACGAGTGGCAGCGTTTAAGCAACAGCTTTGTTTTTGCAAGTGGAGAGCAAACGCTGAATGGTCTGGCTGGACCAGTCGGCGGAAACCTGGAGGCGAATGTTTATATCATTGCGATAACGGATGCCGCTGGAAATGAAGCACGTGATACGGTGGAAATCGGCGAGCCGGGGCGAATCTTGGTCACGGATGTGGCGGTAGATAACTCCCGCTGTTTCGATAGCTGTGATGGTCGGATTGCCATGACAATTACTGGTGGGACAGGCACCTTACTTACTCAATGGACAGATGAAGGCGGACCCGGACCAGTACGAGAAGGACTTTGTGCCGGGGAATACGTTTTCTTTATTTTAGATGAAAGAGGCTGCCGCCAAAAAGGAAGCCTGGGTATCACTGCGCCAGCAGCTATCGAAACCGAAGTTGTAGAAGAAAAGCCTTCTTGTGCGGGAGCAACTAATGGAGCCTTAAGCGCAAGTGCTGTTGGTGGAACTGGAGAACTTAGCTACGCTTGGTCTACCGG
This sequence comes from Bacteroidota bacterium, assembly GCA_039816955.1. Lineage (GTDB taxonomy): Bacteria > Bacteroidota > Bacteroidia > Chitinophagales > Saprospiraceae > Lewinella. The sequence continues at coordinate 6,727 of JBCBWU010000034.1, read as the reverse complement.
ACAAACAGCTACTCAAATAGCTGCTCTGCCAGACGGTGCTTACGAGCTCACAGTGACGGATGAAAGTGCGTGTGAATTGATTACGCTTATTGAGTTGGACGATGGCCCAACGATGCAAGCCAATCTACAAGTCAACTACGGCTGTGGGGATGGCCAGATAATTGTGTCTACGCAGCCGATTAACGGTTCTGCACCCTATACCTATGACTGGAGCACGGGCTCCGCTGCACCCTGGCTTTTCCAGATGAGTACTGGAACTTACGAACTGGAGTTAACGGATGCCAATGGTTGTACTGATAATGTCACCTTTGATCTGGACTACGTACCGCCTTTAGCCGTGGAAGAAACTGTTCAGAACGTTAGCTGCCCAGGTAGTGCAGATGGTGCCGTGAGCTTAGCCATCGAAGGGGGGCTACCCCCATATTCCGTCCGCTGGGAGGACAACTTCACCGATTTGGAGCGCGTTGCGTTATCCGGTGGCGTGTATGATTACAATATCAGTGCTAGCGGTTGTGCCTTGGCGGGCGTAGTAGTAGTTGAAGAACCCGCTGCCTGGGAGGCTGAGTTTATTTTTTCACCGCAAGCCAACGATCTACTTACGGCTACCGCACTTGTTTCCGGAGGGAGCTTCCCCTATCAATTTCAGTGGAGTAATGGAAATACTGGTTTGTCGGCAAGTGATTTAAGTTCAGATCAATCCTACAGCTTAATTGTAACGGATGCTAGCGGTTGCCAACGAGAATGGGAGGTACAGCCGACTTTGACCTCTCTTGGAGCTATTCAGGACGAAATGGCATTACAGGTTTACCCGAATCCGAGCAAGGGTGTGTTCTTTGTGCAGGATCAATCATCGATTCCGGCCTCTAGTTTTGTGATTTATAGTCCAAGTGGACAGACTATTCACCAACTACAAGCTATTCCGCTTGCTCCCTTTGAGATTGACCTTTCTAATTACCCTGCTGGTACTTATTATCTGCACAGTAAAGGTGGAGCGTCATCTAAGGTCGTTGAATTGATGAAACAATAGAAATTGGTCTTCTTTTGTGAGAAAGGTAAGCTCTAGTTATAAAAACCAGAGCCTACCGAATCAGTATTTTAGTTTAACGTGAGGTTGGGGGTGAACTACTTAAAAAGTTGCTGAAATTCGAAACCTCACGTTAGTTTAGTGCTTAACAATCTGGTCGACATAAAGCGAACCATCTTTACGCTTCATCACCACCATGTTTAGCCCTTGCTGCAACATTTCAGGCTGGATGCTGAGTTGTAACTGGCCATCGTTGATGGATTGCTCACTAATCAACTGACCTTGGGCGTTGAAGATAAATAAGGCTTCGTACTGGTTCTCTTCTTCCCAGCGCACCTCCAAATCTAGACCATCGCTAATTGGATTAGGATAGATTCGTACATCCGTGGTAGGAATGAAATTGAGTGGCGGTGTCTCTATGCCATTTTGACCAGTAGGTGGTGTAAAGGCAGCCACTAGCCCGCTTGCCGCCACGTCATCTTCATGGCAATCCCCCCAGTAACCGCAGTTGTAGTAACAGTCAACACCTGTGGTACAACCCGGAGGGCAATCGATGCCAAAGACATCCATGAGGAAATTGGGCGTAATGGCTGCAAATAATAAGGCTACCTCTACTTGTAGGTGCTCCAGGGTCACCAGTCCCTGTTGGTACAGGCCACCATACTCTAGCCAGCTGCCACTTTGCAGGGGCTCTTTGATCTTAAATTCAAAGCCGGCAAAGTTGGCATTATCGCCACTAACGGTGGCCAGCTCACCTTCTGTGAAGGCGCCGAGGTGGCCAATGCTATAGGCACCTACTAATTCGTTACAACAGGTGCTATCACCCTCGGATTCTAGCCCCGAGGCTAAGAAGTAATTAGATATAAGATGGAGCTCACTCCAGGATTCATCGTTCTCGAAGTCGGTTCTGGTGTAGGCTCGACTACTTACGATATAGGTCACAAAATCGTTTTGTGGGGTAAGGGTGTAGTTGTCAGCCGCATTCAGTAATTGGTAGGAGGTGTCTGCCGACGCACCACAGTTGCGAATGCTAGAAAGGAAGTTATCCACCAAGTCGACAATTGATCCAGCACCGAGTAGGATGTCATCAATATTGGTAAAATCAACACCGTTGGTATCCAGAATAGTTGGCGCGATGCCTTCAATTTCGCCAGCTAGCTGTCCTAAGTCCGTTAAGAAGTTAGTGGTATCACTAGATTCGCACTCTACACAAGTAGAAGCAGCGCCAGACTCCAGTAATTCAAAACCCTCTCTCGACCAACGGGTGAAGAAAGCAAAATCCTCCATACAAGACTTTACGCGACCATTGCCACTGGAAATGATGTTACCATCCGTACCTGCCACACCATCAATGTTAGAATTGTACTGAGCAGAGGTAATTACTGATTTTTCACATTCGCAGTCATCAGAAATGGCAGCATTGTGGGGTTCAAAGCATTTCATTGCCAAAGTGATGCTGGACTTTAGAATACTGTTGGGAAGATTTTTCTTCATACCAACATAGTCCTCATCACCGCCCTCGTAATGATGCGTTATGGTGTAAAGTGATTTAGCAGCTCCCATGTAAGCCCATTTGCTCACGGCCCAGTTCTGCTCCTTTTGCGTTCGTGGTTGGGTGCCCTCGTGCGACCATACACGATGGTCCTCCGTGATGGATACTTCGGGGCAGTTTTCCAGTTGTTGTCCCGTTGCTGCGCCGATACTGTGATTGATAAATACGGTAGAGTTAATCACATTACATTCGCAGCCTCCTTCTTCTCCGCTGGTTCCGCCGTTGCCGGATGTAAAGGCGATGTAATCATCCCAAAATTCCCAGAGCAACTGGCAATAGATACCGGTAAAACTCACAGCCTGAATGCTGATGTACTGTAAATTATATCGCTCGAACAGCTGAATAATACGACAGACTTGCGCTTCACTTAGCCCCAAGAAATCTTGATAAAAAGCCAGTAGTGTCACCATATTCATGCGGCGTCCACACCAGTAGGTGAACACATCTCCTTTAGGTCCTACAGTAGCTGGTGCTAATGGGTTGGCGCCGATATGCCCCATGTCAAATAATTGAGCCATAAAACTCTCGGACACTACGATCTCACCCGTTTTGCGAGTGCTGTGCCGAATCGGGATTTCAAACACTGTACCTCCACGACGATCTCTTCCTCGGAGCGTAATCATAATGCTCTCTTGTCGGCGAGATAAATTGAAGAAAGAAACCGTGGTTTCAGATTCTCTACCAATCGTAATGGTTTGCATACCATCCGTTTGAGTAATGACGTCGATGGTGGTCACTGAGCAATCGTTATTCCGCATTCGCTCCATCAGGACACCAGATAGTTCTACGGATATATCGATCAACTCATCGCACTTGTCGAGCTGGGCAATGTAGTAGTTGAGATAGACATCAGTGCCACTACAGGCCATCGGGACCGGAATTTGTCCCGATCGTTGCCCGTAGCCAAGGGTGACCGTAAATAATAAAATGAGTAGTGTGTGGAAAATTGATAAATGTTTCATTGTGTGTGGTTTGTGGTAGTTATTAGGAGAAAATTGGTTTTTTGAGGGGAAGAGCTTGCTTAGCCCACCGATGTGCATAAGCATGCCGGTGGCTCTAATTATCCGTATGGGATAATAGTGGTGCCTTTGGCGTTTCGGGCCAGCCAGCTCATCCAGTTATGTTCTTGTTTTTCTAGCCGGGCTAGTGGGGTTGGTGCCCAGGGTATTGTGGGGAAACGGGGTAGAAGGAGGTTCGTAGGGCTGTACTGCATCCCGTTTCGGTATGATCGCGGTACAGCCTCGTGGTCTATAATAGGAGGTACAGGCACCTAGACAGGGTACCATACCCCACTTGTGGAGTTTTGATAGTTGATAGATCATTGTTGCTGATGGTTATTGAGATTTTAGACCTTCGTATTTGTGTGTTAACTTCAGGTGGATAGAAGCAACGGTTATCCAGGAACTCTATAGTCAGTTGACCGAGTTCAGACAAAGAATAAACTTAAGGAGTAGGAGAGGGGCGGGCTAGAGTAAGTGCCCACCCATCGCACTTAGTGCTGTTTGAGGAAGTGTTGTAACAAGGGGGCTTGTTCGTTGCTCTTACTGCGAACAATGTAGGTTCCGCTTGGCCAGTTAGAGGCGTCGATCTGCAGAGATGAGGAACCCTCCAGCGATTGCCTGAACCATTGACGACCGTTCATGTCGAATACCTCGACGGTAGCACCCTCGTTGGTCATTTCAATGGTGAATAAATCATTTGCTGGATTGGGATAGATTGTAGGTACCGTATTGGAACTGGGGGTGTAGGACTCCAGACCGAAACCTGGTTGTAGGCCATTATCACTCCAGGAGCATTCATTGCAATAGACTACTGTCACTTCGGTATCAATTGCCCAGGCGATTTCGACATTAGTGCCGCGTCCGGTTTTGATCATTTGCATGCTGAACAACTCGATGTCCGTTCTATTTCGAGGATGCTGAACAGAGCCGTTGAGCGGACCACTTCCGTCGAGTACAAAATCGTCGGGATTATTAGCGAAATCTCCAACGAAAATGGAGTTGCTTGAGCTGTTGCCAATGAGTAGAGAAAAGGTTTCACCATCGTCATTCGGGTTGGGGAAGGTGACGATGTAGCAACCATCGGGATTAATGGGTATGCTGGAGCTCTCACCGGCTTCTATTTGTTCAGTCGTTTGTTCTTCTGTGAGGTCCATGCATTCGAATTGGAAAATAATGTCAACCACTACAATATTAGTTGGCGATTGCATCACTATGGGATCACCAAAAGGGCCAGCCACACAGTAAGAGCTGCTGACTTCGAAGATGTATTCCTGGCCAGGGTTTAGATTCTCCTGGAGGTATCCTTCGGTAACTATGGTGTCGAGGTTGATTGCTATGCCGGTTGTCGCATCAATTGTGCGCAGCATATACGCTTGTGATCCGGACACCGATGGCCAATCTAATTCAATCTCCGTGTGTGATGAGGAAACAACATTAAGCTGGCTTGGTGCTGGTGCTGGGCAAGTGCCTTGGGCGAGGACAAAGTTGGTAAATAGTGCAAAAAAGAGTGTGTGTAAAATGTAGCCGTATTTCATTGTATTATCATTAGATGATTAATATGCTGTAAAGGTAGGTGGTGCAAGGAGTCAAAAATTGATCACATTTTTTCCATTTTCCGCTTGGGCTGTTGAGAGGTTACTTATCTTGGCTTTCCCCAATTAACCTCTGACTACACTATCAAGTCGTTGGACAAAAGTCTTTGCTTGCTGTGTTCTTAATGACCAGTTGAGATTTCTTTACGTCCACTTATTGGCCAATCAGCGGGGGTATGCCCAATCAGAAATTAGTTGAAATACTGAGGAGTTTATCGGAGGCGCAATGCGGCAAACTCCGCCAATTCATTGAATCTCCCTACCATAATGATCGTTTCAACAAAACTAAGATCACCCAACTGGGCGAGCATTTGTTGAATACCGTTGGTACTTCTGATACTGAGTTGCCATCAAAATCAGTTCTTAACAATCTTTTCTTTCCGGATCATCCGTATAAAGAAAAGGAAAAGAACCCGATTGATTCATTGGCGTCGGATCTGTTGAGTCTGGTGCGCCGATTCATCTTATTTGAAGATCTCTTATTGGAGCATGATAAACGACAGGAACAGCTGGCCATGGCTCGTTTTTACCGTAAGAATAATCTAGAGAATCGTTTTCTTGCCACTGTAGCCCAATTCCGAAAACTCCAGAATAAAGTAGACTATAAGGATGAGCAGTATTACCATTTATTATTTATAATGGAGCAGGAGATCGCCATCTTCCAAACTATATATAATACTTATGCCGACGATTCCAATCTAATTGCTGCTAACCAGGCGCTGGATAATTACTTTGCGATCAGTAAGTCTGAGTTTGCCACCCACCTGCGCTTTCAGAAATTATTGGCCAGTGTAGAAAATGATCAAAGCCTGCTGCTGAGCGACTACCTGTTTTCGGTGCTGGAAGACTACTCGGAGCTTCATAATCCATTGACGATACTCTATCACCTCATTTTCGGCTTGTTGAACGAACCCGAAAATGAAGAACTGTTTGCAGCCTTATCTCAGGCCGTGGAACGCTACGAAGCAGAAATAGCGCCCCGGAAATTCCGCAATATCATGGCCTATTTTCGCAACATTAGTGGGCGGCGAACGCAACTGCGGGTGAGTGGCAATGAATTGTTTGAACAGCTCTTTCCGTTATACCGAGCACATCTGGAGAAGGGGTATTTCTTTGTTTTAGATACACAGCAAATCCTTCCTGGGTCTCTGAAAGTGCTGGTTAATCTAGCGATTAAGGCGCGACAAGAAGAGTGGGCGGAGCGTTTATTGGAAACCTACCCACCCAGTCGGATGACGGGGACGAAGTACCCTAACGAGGCTCATAGCCTGTGCGTGGCAGAACTTCATTTTCATCAGGGTAACCTGACCGAAGCACAGGATAAATTGGTCTACCGAAACTTTGAGAACATTAACTACAGTATCCTGGCGGATATTCTGCTCTTGAAGATCTACTTTGTCACCAAGAACGCATTACTCAATAGCAGAGCTGCGGCCTTGAGCCAGAAAGTTAGGCGTAGTAAAATTACGCCGGCGCACAAAAAGCAATACCTGAACTTCCTGAAGTTACTGGGGCAGATTGAAAAGCTGAGATGGAAGAATAGCCCCAAAGGGAAACT
>JBCBWU010000349.1:0-4734 GCA_039816955.1 Bacteroidota bacterium | reverse complement strand
ACAACGGCAAGAAAAAGACGATTTAGAATCGCAGAAAATGAAGAACGAATGGGGATCTCAGATTAGATCCTACGTATTGGATGATCGGCGGGTGAAGGATCATCGTACTGGACACCAAACTCCACAAACGGATGCGGTACTGGATGGTGATTTGGGAGGCTTCTTAAAGGCCTGGCTGATGTTTGACGGGAGTGCGAACTAAGAAATGAGGGAGTTATTACAGCTCTAAAATACAATCCCGGACAGTGCCACACTGTCCGGGATTTATTTTTTGATATCAGTGTCAAAAAATGAGACTCTACGTATAAACACGTTAATACATTAACACGTCTACACCAAATTTTTTAAACTGATAATCAATGATTTATACCGTTGTTACAAGTGAATTACTTCATCGTAAGCGGCAGCAGCAGCTTCCATTACCGCTTCACTCATCGTTGGGTGAGGGTGCACCGTTTTAATAATCTCGTGCCCGGTAGTTTCCAACTTACGTGCTGCTACAACTTCAGCAATCATCTCGGTTACATTCGCACCGATGAAGTGTGCGCCCAACCACTCGCCGTACTTGGCATCAAAGATGACTTTAACGAACCCTTCACTCGCCCCAGCAGCCTTCGCTTTACCAGAGGCGGTGAATGGGAACTTGCCCACTTTAATTTCGTAACCCGCTTCCTTGGCCGCTGCCTCAGTATAACCCACTGATGCCACTTCTGGTACACAGTAAGTACAGCCCGGAATGTTGTTGTAATCCAGCGGCTCAGGATGGTGTCCGGCAATTTTCTCTACACAGATAATACCTTCTGCACTCGCCACGTGGGCTAGTGCCTGACCAGCAACTACATCCCCGATAGCATAGATGCCAGGAACATTCGTTTGGTAATAGCCATCAACTTTGATCAAACCACGGTCGGTGGTGATGCCCAATTCTTCCAGACCAATATTTTCAGTGTTTGGTGTCACCCCGGCAGCAGAAAGAACGATATCACAATTGATCACTTCTTCCTTGCCACTCTTACGGTTCTTCACCGTTACTTTACAGCCACGGCCTTTGGTGTCAACACTTTCTACTGAGCTATTGGCCATCACCTTGATGCCTTTCTTCTTGTAGATTTTAGTCAACTCCTTAGAGATGTCGGCATCTTCACGAGGAACAAGACCCTGCGCCATGTATTCTACCACGGTCACTTCCGTGCCGATACTGCTGTAGAAATAGGCAAACTCAACACCGATTGCTCCAGCCCCCACGACAACCATTTTCTTAGGCTGCTTCTTGAGGGTCATGGCCTGACGGTAACCGATGATTTTCTTTTCGTCGATTGGAATATTTGGCAATTGGCGAGCTCGTCCACCGGTGGCCACAATAATGTGTGGTGCATCGTAGGTGGTCTTCTTGCCGTCTTTATCCGTTACTTCAACTTTCTTACCGCGAAGAAGACGACCTTCACCTTCAATAGCAGTAATCTTATTTTTACGGAAAAGGAAGTTAATGCCTTTACTCATACCGTTAGCAACCTCACGACTACGGTTGATCATCCCATCAAAGTCTGCTTCTGCCTCCTTTACTTTAATGCCGTAATCATTGGCGTGTTGAATGTATTCAAAGACCTGCGCACTCTTCAGCAAGGCCTTAGTTGGAATACAACCCCAATTGAGACAAACACCGCCTAGGTTTTCACGCTCAACTACTCCCACTTTCATACCTAGTTGGGCCGCTCGAATCGCAGCTACATATCCGCCGGGGCCGGAGCCAATTACGATAAGATCAAAGTTCATTTTTATAGATTGGTTTGACTATTGGCTTGATAACACTCGGGTGTAACCGATAGTTGGTCAGCACAGTTAAATTTCGCGCAAATATACTGCGGAATTGCTGCTTGAAAAAATGAGCCGAAAACCTTTGAGAAAGGGAAGCAAAATGATCGAAAAAAAGAGCCCCGCCAGTGACTGACAGGGCTCGAACAAACTTACTGATACCAAATAATATCTTATGAATAGAGGCCGAAAGGACCTTGTACCATAGATTACACATCATTGGTACTCCTCAACAGCTCTCGATCTATCTCTTCAGGGAAATCTCAGTAGCGGAACTTGCTACATTCGACTCTCTTTGCAAATGTAAAAGTAGGGTTTTTGCTTGCGCTGACCAAATTATTTTCTCAAAATCCTTTTCTTATCGATCGTGAAAAAAGTATCATTTTTTTGCTTAATCACTTGATTTAAAGAGTTTAATGTATATGTAAAAATGCATGCAAACAAGCTGTTGAAAGTCGGGAAGCCCCTGAACAACTGGGCTTTGCGTCTTTTTGCTTCATCCCGAAAAAAAATTGCCCAACAAGAAGTTGTAAACATACGATTAACGGTGTATGAACCTTCATAAGTGGTATGAGCCTAAACAAAAGTGGTCAATTGCTGTTCATATAGGTGCTTGTAATTTATTCGAGCATTATGACTCGAATTTCACCCCTTAAAAATAGAAGAATGCGCAAGGACGAATTTCCTGCCATTAAGAGCATTAGTAGCAATGGCCATTGCCTAAATTCAGATTCCGCTCCGAGTAAACCCAATTTTCCAGAACCATTATTGATGTAAATACATACTGATTGAGCACAACGCGGTCTTGTACTCAATCTGTTAGTGTCATTTCCTGCCAACCTACGTCATAACATATGTTAGTAGCTGGCATTGAAATGTCGTGGGCCAATATTGTGCCTTTCATAAGTGCTTTAGTAAAAAATCAAATTATCATGTTTTAACCTAATTTCAGTGAAATAAGAGAAGGTTAAACAGACGTGTCAGAAAAAATTAACAAATGCAACTCCAAGAAAAAATACAGGTCGAATTAGAGGGTGACAACCACGTTATGACTAGCATTGAGACGCCGATGCGTCCTGATGCATTCGACAAGACTGATGATGAGAAGATTGAAATAATTCAAGACTGTTTTGCCGTCATTATGGAAACCCTAGGGCTTGATTTGACAGATGATAGTCTGAAGGGCACGCCTTATCGGGTGGCAAAAATGTACGTCAAAGAAATTTTTTCGGGCTTGGATCCCAAGAATAAGCCTAATGTCTCGGTCTTTGAAAACAAGTATGATTACAACAAGATGTTAATTGAGAAGAACATCACCCTTAGATCTTCTTGTGAACATCACTTCCTCCCCATTTCTGGCGTGGCTCACGTTGGTTATATTTCATCAGGAAAAGTAATTGGCTTATCCAAAATTAACCGGATCGTCGATTATTTTGGAAGACGGCCTCAGGTGCAGGAGCGAATGACTGTTCAAATCTATAATGAGCTCAAGCAAGAGCTTGATACAGATCATGTCATTGTGGTAATAGATGCAGAACACTTATGTGTCCAAGCAAGAGGAATCAAGGACGACAAGAGCTCTACGGTAACCATGGAGTACGGTGGTAAATTCAATGAGCCGTCGTATCGGGATGAGTTTCTCAGGTTAATAGAGAAATAGACTTAGATCGTCTCTTAATGGCCAGTGATTTGTTCCAGATTATGGAGTAAGTCACTGGCTGTGTCTTGTAAGGAATCCGTAATCTTATAGTGCACTGGTGCTTGTTTGTAATAATCACTGCGCTCTGCAATCTTTCTCTTAATAAAGGGCAATAGTTCTTCTTTTTGAAGACTGGCCACCAGTGGTCGTTTTGCTCGGCCTCTCCACAAGCGTTCTGCCAACACCTTAGGAGTAGCCTCTAGGTAAATAGCCAATCCGTGTTGATTAATCCATTCCATATTGTTGAAAAAACACGGTGCGCCCCCACCCGTTGCTACTATGCGCATTGGCCCGTGGGCTGTATCGTGCAAAGCCCTTCGTTCTAGTAACCGAAAGTAGGCTTCGCCATATTGGGCAAAAATATCTCGTATTTGTAATCCACTACTGGATTCGATCAGGGCATCTAAATCGCTGAAAGGACAATATAATGCGGCCGCAAGCTTTTTGCCGACGTGCGACTTGCCGGATCCCATAAAGCCAATCAGGTAAATAGTGTATTGCATGAATGTTGAGGCTAATCTCTAGCCTCAATGTACTACCAATGCACAACTTCTCCAGAAAAAATATTGTTGACTGTTTTTCCTCGCGGGGTGTTTACCCATTGGGCGGCACTGTTTAGGTAGCGGAAGGTAAGTGGCCGATAAAAATATTTTACCTTCGCCCACCGGACACTAAAAATAGGATGATGCGAACATTTTTCTTCTTAGTAAGCAGCTTGTTTTTGTTCTGCGCATGCGAGCAGACTGCTGTTACCAGCACCGCTGAAAATGACGAAGCAACTGTAGAAGCTGGCGAGATTGCCAGTATTATCCGTAATCCAGTAACGGCCCAAACCGAGGAATTGGATACCACACTTATTGCTGAGATGACTTTTGATAATGAGACCCATAACTTCGGTATGGTCGATCAAGGAGCTATCATTACGCACGATTTTAAGTTCACCAATACAGGCACCGTGCCGCTGGTGATAAGTGACGTCCGCTCTACTTGTGGCTGTACAGTCGCCGACTGGCCACGCGAACCGATTGCCCCTGGCGGGGAGGGGGCTATCCCGGTTCGGTTTGACACCAAGAACAAATCTGGGATCCAAAGTAAACCGGTCACTATTACAGCAAATACGCTAAATGCTAAGACCAATCTATTCTTGAATGGAAGAGTAGAAGAGTAAGAACTGGGTTCGGCTGCGCAAAATGACTTATCTTTCGCGCAAATAGATGCTTGGG
>JBCBWU010000348.1:0-4770 GCA_039816955.1 Bacteroidota bacterium | reverse complement strand
CCTTCATCTTTTCGGCTTCCTCCGACTGACCTTCAAATCGATATTGAATCTTGGGGAACTCAGCTACCAATGGTTCTAGCACGTCTTTGGTCAAATCTCCCTGTAGGGTGGGTACCGATACATCTAAGCTCGATATATCCGCCTCTACGAGCATCTGACGTCGTGCATCCGAATGGTTGATGACTTTGACGCCTTCGGCCAAGCGTAGGTCCGCGATTTCGTCTAAAGGAAAGCGTTTACCAGAGCGGGTGCGTATTTCCACCTTACCCAGTTGCTCCACGCTCGTACGCCCATTTTCGGCGTAGCGCACCCATACCTTCACCTCATTCGATCCGCGTTGCAGACGCTGCACTTCCGAGCCAAAATAGCCACCACGTACTTGATTGATTACCTCTAGTAAATTCAGCCCCAGCAGTTCCGCTTTAGTTTTCAAGGCAATCACTACTTCTTTTACGCCTACCTCGTCATTGTTTGTCACGTCTTTCAGTCGAGCTTCTTGATTCAACGCACGTACGATACGGTTTTTTACCCGTCGAATCTCTTCCAGATCGTCGTCCTGGTGAGTGATAGAAATAGAGATAGGTTTGCCAAAAGCATTGGCTAGAAACATGGTGAATTCCTCTGCTTCTGTTAGGGTACCGACCTCCGCACGAATTTCTTCGCCAATGTCGAAAGCCTTAATGCCGCGGGTTTCACCTTCTAGCAACGTGATATTTACGGCACCCCGGTTAGCGCCTGGTCCTAGCATTCGTTCGGTACTGAGTACCACCGGCTCGTCGGTACCCCGGCGTTCGCGCAAACGTTGATCTACGCGGTAAACAGCCTCTTCTATGGTGATGAGCTGGGCATTTGTGACCGCACTATTGGTGCTGGGGGGTAGCTTTATTTCCGCCGTCAGGTTATCGCGGTCAATATTAGGGAAGAAAGTACTCTGCACCGTGCCACTAGCAATAGCCCCTACAGTTAGCGCTAAAGTTCCGATGGCCAATGCGAAGACTATTCCAGGATATTTGGTGGAAAAATTGAAGATGGGTCGATAGACCTTAATGCGAACGGTCTCAAACGCCCGGTTGATAAATTGTTCAAAGCGTGGTACCTTACGGTCTGCCCCAATCGCCTTGGAATGGGCAAGATGAGCTGGTAACAACAGAAAACATTCGATAATCGAAACCGTCAACGTCACAATAATAACGAAGGCCAGATCACTGAAATATTCCCCTAATTTTCCATCGATGAAGAAGAACAGTGCAAACACTGAGATAGTCGTCAGTAGCGAAGATAATACCGAAGGAAATACCTCCATCGTACCGTCAACCGCTGCCTGGAAGATCGTTTTCCCTTTTTGTGCGTGCTGATAGATATTTTCCGCTACCACGACACCATCGTCCACCAGAATTCCCAGTACCAGAATGCAACCGAAGAGCGAAAGAATATTGATCGTCACCCCGTAGATATTCATAATAAAGAACATCGTAATCAAGGATACGGGAATTCCGATAGCCACCCACATGGCTACACGCCAGTTGAGAAAGATAGAAAGCATCAATAAGACTAGAAAAATCCCTTGCCAGCCACTCGCTACTAACGTCTTTAGCTGTTGCGAAAGGCCGATCGTGAGGTCATTAACCAGTACAGCCTCTACTTTCGTATTCTCAGCGTTAAACTGCTGAATATAATCTTTAGAAAAGGCAGCGACCTCCAGAATATCTTCGTTATTCGTCGCAAAAACGTTGATGGTTACTCCTCGCTCGCCATTGATATAGCGGTCGTTGGGGATATCAGCAAATTGGTTGTTGACCGTCGCGACATCGCTGAGGCGAATGATTTGCCCACCAGGCCGTGCCGTGATAGTGATATCCTGCAAACCCGCTGCATAATACTCCTTAGCGGAGGCACGGATGAGAATTTCCTCGTTGAAACCCTCGATGGTCCCTCCCGAAGCACGAATATTGGACTGCGCTACGGCACGATTAATATCGCTGATGGTGAGGTTGTATTTTTTCAGGTCGCGTTCTATTACGCTGATTTCTATTTCTTCATCGGGCAACCCTAATAGAAATACCTTAGAAATGCCCTTCTCGGCCAGAAAATCTCGCTTAATATCGTCCGCTATATCTTTTAAGGTAGTCAGTGGTAATTCGGCACTACTGATCCCGATAGTCACCGCTAGATTCAGGATTTCTTCTTTTTGAATAATCGGCGCTTCGATGGAAATGGGAAAAGAATTGATGGATCCTACGGCCGTTTTTACGTCGTCGAGTACTACGTCGGGTTCAGCATTGGAGATAAGTTCCACTCGTACACTAGCTTGGTTTTCTTGCGAAGAAGACGTCACGCGCTTGACACCTGTAATACCGGTCAGCTCTTCTTCGATTTTATTAGTAATGCCCTCTTCTACCTCTAGGGGAGAAGCGCCGGGATAGCGAACATCGACGGTGACGTACTTGATGCCTTCCGGTGGAAATAAACCAAACCGTAGATTGGTGAATCCTAGTAGCCCCACTATAATCATCACGAATAAGGTCAGATTAACGATGACGTGATATTTTATGTAGAAGGAGATAAGGCTTCTCATGATAATGACTTTTGTACCGCCTAGACAACTGATAGGCGGGGTAAGCTGACCAGCAGCCAGTTACTTTCTTAGGAAAGGAATATGGAAAAGGACTAATGGGTAAAGCCAGCGCTTTATCCCTGAGAATGGGAAAGTATACTTAGGACATTTTCCTTCTCACAGGCTTAACCTTCCCGCGCAAGGTCGCTGTAGAGACGACTTGATCAACTACTAAACTACCATCGGGTATGCCACGTACAATTGCTTTACTTCCTACACTGCCCAGGCGTTGGATGGCTAGCAGTTCGATCGTATTATTCTTAATGATGTGTACTTCGCTATTGCGCGTAATCAACTCACTAGAGATAAGCGCAACATCTGCTATCGGTTCGCCCGCTATTTGACCTTCCAGATAGATGCCTTGCTTTAAATCACTACCCTGTACCTCGATAAATACTGGTATCGTTTGGGTGTTTTCATCCACAACACCACCCGTTCGCACCACTCGTCCAGTGTACGTTTTTCCGTTGTTCGTATGAATAAGTTCGACCTGATCCTCCATTTGCAGATAAGCTAGATCTTGCTCGCTGACCGCCGTTTCGAATTCATACCGGTCGGTACCTAAAAAAGTAGCAATGGGCTTACCTGGCGTCACTACATCTCCGTAATCGACGCTGGACTCTAAAACTACTCCTGCAAAAGGGGCTTGGATTTGGTACTTGGACAACTGATCTTCTTGTGCTTTTATGTCCAGGTATTGTCCCGGAATATTTTTCAAATTGAATAGGTATTGCTCACGACTGTTATCAAATACTGGTAATTGTGGCAGTTCTTTTTGGTAGTCAAAATCATCCGTATAGGCCTTCCACTTAGGATAGGCATCAGGATAATCTGCCTCCAAGTCAGACAGTAAGCTCATAATTTGGCTAGCAAACTTGGCGCGCATAGCGTACAGGTTAAGGTCTGTTTGCGTGCTTTCAATTTGCAGCAAAGTTTCTCCTTGGCGGAAAGCAACACCAGGGTCTAACTCCTTTTTCTGGCGTAGAATTTTCCCCTGTACTTCTGGTACTACCGAAATAGTTCGCAGTGCTTTTAGGCGACCAGTTAGCTCAATTTGTGCCCCAATAGTGTTATTTTGAACGACTACTACCTTTACTTTTGGAATGGTAGTATTGGTCATCGCAGGATTAGCGGTAGGTAGTTGTTGACGATCATTAACCTCCGCTATGTGCTCCTCACCACAACTAGATAATAGGACAATCATACTAAAAGACAGTATAGACAATCGTAGCGATTCGACGGCGTTTTTCGCCATTCGATTCCTAAGGGAAGTAATATACACTATAGGCAATCTTAAAAATAAAGACATTTTCTCTATGCTTAAATGGTCCGCTTACAAAAGTGGTCTTTCGTAGCGAAAGGTAAAATTCTATCTCCGTGGAAGCAGGATATAAGCAGGTGAATCCGGGAAAAATCAGGTTGAGCCTGGATGGTGTTTTAAGGGTATTAGTCGATATTGGCGAAGTATGATTATCTTTTACTTTATAGTTCTAGCTACTTGCTGGTTGACCGCGCACTCCATTCTTTCCCTTCCATCTTCACAATAGGTACCTTTCATTACTATCAACTACAGAGAAACCATTCACTAGATTAAGTATATCCGTCTTACCTAATATATCATCAATTCGCATAATAGATGTTTGAGTCACGGTACTGGGTACTTGGTAGAAAGTACTTGGCTATTATGGGCTTTCGGCGCGAGGCAAAATTTCAATTGCTAACCGATGGCATCAGTGGAGAGGAACAGATTCCGCCAGCGGTGTTCCATACCCTTATTGAGAACGGCCTTACCCACGGCTTTGCTGATCGTAAAGAAGGGACTTTTTGCTTACGTAAAACGACTACGGAGGGGCAAGCCCACTACGAGTTGAGTAATGACGGAAACAGTACTACAGACTCGGCTGATAAGGCCCACAATGGCACGGGCTTGCGCTACGTGTGGGCGCGCCTGGAAGAGGCCTTTCCCGGACGCTGGGAATTACAGGCAGGGCCTACCACCGAGGGTTGGCGTATTCATCTTGCTGTTCCCAAAAAGGTATGATCTCATAAATTCGTAGATTTAGGAGTAAACAGCGGCTACTCCTCCTTATGCCTTTGCTCCTTCTTTTGGTTCTATAAGTACTCTGTTCACCTTATGAGGCGGCGAGCCAACGTTT
>JBCBWU010000347.1:0-4895 GCA_039816955.1 Bacteroidota bacterium | reverse complement strand
CAGTACCGGGACACCCACCCGCCACACATGATAGTGCAAAAATTACAGTGCTCTCCATTTGATGCGTTTAACCTGGTAGGTTTAGACTTAAAAGGCTTGTAAAAGAGAAGGTGTGAAGCTTAGCACTAATTATTTGCTTTTGCGTCTTGCTGATACCGTAGCAGGCCATGCTCAAGGTACTTCTGATAAGTAGAAGTACCCGGCTCGTATCCAATCGGCTCTGTGATGGGCTGGCCGTTGTGATCAAGGATGATCAGTAGTGGCTGAGTATTCATCCGGAATTCCTCCATTTCGTAGTGTGAGTTCTTCGCACCAACCGTTTCAATCTTGCGTCTTTTACCGCCGTAGTTCCGATACGGAATATCGCTGCTATCGAGCTTAGTTTTGTCATCTACGTAAAGAATTATCGGGATGTAATTTTGCTTGATAATTTTTCGATTTCTTCTGCTGACGAATAGTCGCTCTTCATAACTGTTATCACCTACACAAGCAAATCCACTGAACAACAAGAAGATAGGTTTCTGCTGCGCTTGGGCACATCTTAGCCCATCCTCAATTGTTCCGTATACCTCCAGGCCTTCAAAATCGTACGTCTTGGATCGAGAGCCCTCATGGCATAAATTATTGGAGTGGTAGTCACAACTGAAAACCACCCCACAAAATGCTATCGCAAGCCATTGTCCTTTCATAATAAACGATTCTATTCCATCACAATTAAGTTAAACCCCTTGGCCTGAGTCTCTAGAAACATTCCACCCTCAAGGCCTCTTAAGATGCCCTCATATTCTCCTGCTCTCTCTACTACACTGTGACGTTCACTCCAGCAGTAGATGCCTCCCCTGTCGTGGTAGGGGGAGTGAAAATATATGTTGGGTCCCTTAGCCGTAATCGCATTGCTGCCGTTTAGTACAGGTGGGACCACTATCTGGCGCTCTTCGTGTGTTTGGATATTGAGTTCCACCAAGACGAACTCCGTGTACGCAAAGAAAAGTACCGTGTTCTTTTCTCTTTGACACATGCAATAGCAGTCAATGATTTGCAGGCCTCCATGATTACTGTTGTAGCCGTACAGGATGTTTCCTTGCAGGTCAAAGATGGTTACGCCCTCTCTGCTGGGTATTTGCCCTTCTAATACCCCTTCATCAAAATAGGAGACTACTATCTTCGAATCAAAGATCAATAATTCGCTAATTCCATCGCCTACATAAAGACTTTTTTCCAAATTACCCTGATCATCATAAAAGAAGCAGTTCTCTTCGTTTGCCCGGGTCCTTACGTCAATAATTACAAAGCCGCCATCTGGCAGTAAGCGGATACTTGGGTGGTGGACTGCTGAGGTTATGGGGAAAGTGGTATATGGTGTGATAATCTCATTGGTCCTGCTAATCCCAGCGTAGTGCTCCAAACTGGTTAGGTCTAGGTTCACTAAGTTCTGATTAGGTATCCGAAGTTCGGTGTGCGTGATATTCACTGGAATAGGGTCTGGCTTTCTTACTAATGTGAATTTGGGGCAAGAAAGTTTCCTAGCTGATCGCAATACCGATATTCCTTTAACTGGTGGCATCCGTACCTCTGAAATAATCCATATTACTCGCGCTTGTAATTTACAGGAGGCAATTAACCATTTTGAATCTCCACAATCTTACGGTACACTTTTCGTGCGTCGGCGATCATCTGTAATTGCGAACCAAAATTCGCTCCTGGCCACCAACCCATTCCATTATAAAAACTAATAAACGGATACTTAGGGTCAATTGTGATCGTACCCGAACGATCCGCCTTTTCTGTGAGCTGAATTTCACTCAAGCTCTTAATGTTGAGAGATTTGATGGTTTGAGAAAAGACACCGGACTTGATAATGATTCGCTTGTCGGTAATACCATAGAAGGTCTTATTTCGCTGTTGCGCATCAATGATAAAGCGCCCGAAGGCAAATACAAGTCCAAGTAGTACAAATGGTATTCCGAACAAGGAAAACACCACACTTGCTTGCGCCGCCATAACAACCCAGAAGATGGCAAAGCCCAGCCTCACCTAGATTAATCTCCGCGCAGGCTATCTACAGGATTCGCTAAAGCGGCTTTGATACTTTGCATGCTCACAGTGAGTACCGCAATAAGTACAGCCAGTAAGGCCGCCAAGCCAAATATGCCCAGGTTTAAGTCAATCCGGTATGCAAAGCTTTGCAACCAGTTGGTCATGGCCCACCATGCCAGCGGCACGGCAATTACGAGTGCCACCAGAACGAGTCGAACGAAGTCACGCGAAAGTAATTGCACCAGGCTAGCAGTAGAGGCACCGAGTACCTTGCGAATGCCTATCTCTTTGGTCCTTTGCTGGGCAATGAAGGTGGACAAGCCAATGAGCCCAATGCAGGCAATGAAAATAGCCAGAAACGCAAAGGTTCCTATAATAGCACCGATACGTTGCTCGGCATTGTACATGCGGTCGAAGCTGTCATCCATGAAGTTGTAGGCAAAGGGCTGCCCGGGAGCCATTTCGTTCCAGGTGGCTTCTAGTCGGTTGACAAAATTAGGTAGGTCATCCGTGCGCAGGCGCAGGCACACGAAGCCTGGTGCCTCGCCCAGAAAGAGTGCCAACGGCTCAATGGTCTGCCGCAAACTCTCATAATTAAAATCTTTGACTACACCGATAATTGTAAACACCTCCAAATCATCCTCACTATCACCGAAGTTGCTCAATTCTTGACCGATGGGATCACCTTCGTAGTAACTGGCCATCGTCTCATTAATAATGGTTGCGGTGGAGTCGGTCATAAATTCTGTGGAGAAATTCCGACCAGCCACCAATTCCATTTCCATAGTGGGAATATAATCGTGGTCTACTCGCCAATTATTGGTTAGGATCGCTTTGTCTAGATCTGGAGTCCGTCCTTTGAAATAAGAGCTGCTACCTCGCCAGGAGGGTATCGGCAGATAACCCGTTACGGTAGCATTAATGACATCCGCCTCGGACTGCATTCTAGCTTTAAAAGCCTGTAGGTTATCTTCCAAGGCGTAGGCATCATTCACCAGCAGTAATTGCTCCCGTTCAAAACCAATTTTCTTATTTTGGATGAAATTTAGTTGTTGATAAACTACCAGTGTGCCGCAAAGTAGGAACACCGTAATCAAGAATTGAAAAACAACGAGCGCATTACGCATGTAAGGTTTAGACTTACCTTCGGTAATGCTGCCCCGTAATACCTTAAGCGTTTGAAAACGCGCCAGGAAGAAAGCCGGATACGTACCTGCAAGTAGACTAGTGAGCAGTGTGAGTCCTACTGCTATTCCCACGAAGGTGGGGGAAAATACATCCGCCAGGATAAATTGCTTGCCAGCTAATTCGTTGAAGCGACCCAATAGTAGTAGAATCAACCCACTGGCAATGATCAAGGCCAGGGCAGTTACTAGAAAACTTTCGCCCAGGAACTGTCCCACCAGATCTTTGCGGGTAGCGCCTACCACCTTGCGTACACCAATTTCACGGGCACGTACTGCCGAACGAGCCGTAGAGAGATTCATAAAGTTGATACAGGCAATAAGCAAAATGAAAGCTCCAATGATGGAGAAAATCCAAACGTATTTAATATCGCTATTGGCAGCTAGCTCCCCCTCCCGATCCGAGTGCAAATGAATATCAGCTATGGGAAATAGACTGTAGTCAAAAGCGTTTCCGGCATCCAAGAAATCCTGGTACGGCATACCAATGTACTGCTCGATCTCGGGTGCGAAGTAGTTACTCACCAGGTGATCGTTCATCTTCGTTTCGAATCGCTCTATATCCGTATCCTGGTGCAACAAGACATAAGTCTGAAAATTCATATTGCCCCATTGCGTTTGCCGGCTACTTTCCAAGGAGGAAAGTGAAAGAATCATCTCATAGTTGAAGTGCGTATTGGTGGGGATCGGATTCATTACTCCGGTGACCGTGTAATTCTCTTCATTATCCAGCAAGAGTGTTTTACCCACCGGATTTTGTAAACCGAAATACTTCTGCGCTATCGCCTGCGTAATCACGGCACTATTGGGGGCACGCAATACATCTACGGGATTACCCTCTTGAAGCGCTGCACCAAAGATTTGAAAGAATGTACTATCCGCGAAAATGACATTAGGTTCGTTGAAAGTCCGGTTTTCAAAATTGACGATGAAGCCTCCGCGTGAGCGAAGTCGACAAAAGGCCGCCACCTCTGGAAAATCGGCTTGCATAGTAGGGCCAACGGGCGCACCCGATTCTGCTGAACTCAGTACCTGATCACCCAAGCGGCCATCCGCATCTACCCGGTAGATCCATTCTGCCTGTGAGTGGTATTGATCATAGCTCAATTCGTGCCGCACGAAAAGGAAGATGAAAAGGAAGGCGGTAAGCCCCAAAGCAAGGCCCGAAACATTTATTACAGAATAGAAGGGGTATTTGCGCAGGTTGCGCCAGGCGATAGTCAGGTGATTTCTCAGCATTTTAATGGGCGTTTGATGTAAAGACAAGAATTTTTGGAGATGGCTGCAAGGGGGTTGGGGTTCGCCTGTGGCTCACGGTGTTGGCTCGCGTTGCTCGCGGGTGGAGTTCGCCTGTTGGCTCACGGTTGTAGCTCGCTGTTGCTCGCGGTTGGGGTTCGCCTGTTGGCTCACGGTTGTAGCTCGCTGTTGCTCGCGGTTGAGTTCGCCTGTGGCTCACGGTTATAGCTCGCGTTGCTCGCGGTTGAGTTCGCCTGTGGCTCACGGTTATAGCTCGCGTTGCTCGCGGTTAGGGTTCGCCTGTGGCTCACGGTGTTGGCTCGCGTTGCTCGCGGTTGGGGTTCGCCTATGAATTTAAAGCTCATTCCCCAGTCTTCCTGGATACAATCTATTGCCCTGCGTGCTTACGCCCCCCCCGCGAGCGCCAGCGAGCTTCTC
>JBCBWU010000346.1:0-4900 GCA_039816955.1 Bacteroidota bacterium | reverse complement strand
TTTCAAAATGGATCCGGACAATGGTGCACTGGTATGGACCCATTTTGAAAGCAAAAGATTCGATATTCAAACCTTCTTGTCCATTACCTACACCAATCAAGAGGCCTTCGCTATCGATCTTAAGGTCAGCAATAACGTTCGGCAGGCTAGGGTAGGGCTGCATGTTCTGCACCCAAACTACATCACCCGCCGTGGTCATCTTGGCCAGTAAGGCTTCCTGGCCTTTGTAGCCACCTACAAATAAGAACCCATCGTGTGAGAGCAGTGTGCGACCACCATAGTCCTGCCCCTCACCGTAGAAGTAAACATAAGGTTCGTCACAATCTTCTGGACAGCCTTGTGGCTCAGAAAACTCGAAACGAGTTCCACCACCAGGTGCGTTAACCTGTCCATTGACAATGGCGTTCGGATACTCTATACCCAGCTCCGGATCAACTAGCCGGTAAGCGAGTGTCGTATCAGCACAGATGCTAATCTCCGTAGGACAATCGGTAATCGTGAAGGTCTCTTCGAAGGAGCCATCATCACTCAATACTTGAATGTCAAATGGTGCCCGGCAGTTACCGGCGCAATCCAAGCCAAAGATGCTTAAGGTTACTGTTTGCGATAAGCTAGATAGGTAATTGAACCCATCAATTTGATCCGGTAAGAGTCCGGGGCGACCAGGTAAGCTAATGTTAGGTTCATCGGCGGTAGATAGATCTATCACCCCTGGCACCAGGCGCTGGGGCATGAAGCTGTTCGGGTTTGGAATAACGAATAGTGCATTTGAATTACGCTTAGTAACGTAGAGATTCCCATCAAAGCTGGATTCTATATCGCCAATTGACTGCCAATTAGCACCACATTGAGAAATAGCACAGCCCAAACCAGTGGTAGGATTGAAATTAGCTGGTGGAGCCTCTATTTGCAGGCGGACCTGCAGTGGATTGGTCTCCAGATCAATTTGTGCTATGTAAGAAGTGGTCGTTAATTGGCTGCTGCCAGATTGGAAACCTCCTCCCACTAGGTAGAGGAAGCGCCCATTGGGGCTGAATTCCATCCTGGAAATCTTATGTGGGAAATTGCGCACAAACCGCAGCGGATAACTGGCATTACCAGCCAAGCTGCTGATACTTTGGTTGACGGGTAAAATACTACTGTCATCACCGGGCTGTCCGTCAGCTACCAAGACGAGATTGTCTGTTACGATCGAAGTAGCCGAAGCTGCCGTGAAATTGTCCGTAGAGAAGATGATATAATCTACGTAGTTGGACCACTGATTGCGGTTACCGACTACTACTCGATCTTCTGTTGGGCTCAGCTCCACCGGCGAGCCAGCGTGCGTGAGTTCCCAGTGCTGGGCAGGTACAGTACCGGTATTGGCTTCCCAACTAATACCACCATTATCAATAATCCAGCGGTCTAGTGATATACTATTTTGACCAAAGCTGCGCCGGGCAGCATACAGATAATGACGATTGGGGTCACCATTGACGGTCCGCGATACTGCAATACCGTCACTGTAATCGTAGGCCGTTCCACCCGCCGTGATGAATTGATTACGTTCTACTACCGTGATGCTTCCATCCACTTCCAGGCGAACTCTACTGTAAACCAACTCCAAGGCTAAGTAGCCGGCATTATTCAGCGGCGCGCCTACATCACTACCAAAGTTGCGGTAGATAATGTACCATTCATCCTGCGTGCCGGGCACTGGAATGACCTGGATTTCTGTACTCGCCCGAACGGCATTCAAGCCAGGCGCATTTGGAGTACTATTGGTAAGCAGCGGAGAGCCGTCTGGGCTGTATATAAACAGCTGGTTCACTTGGTTGGGCTGCGAAGTATGTGCCACGTAGAAAACGGTTCCACCGCAATCGTTAAAGGCTACTCCAGTGGCCCCTCCGGTCTGATCGCTGATTGGCCCCACCGAACCAGACAAGGGCGGAATAGTACGCCAGTCCAAGGTGTGAAAACCACCATTGCTACCCCCTTGCATAGGCCAAATAGGGAGGCCTGTTTGGGAGGTTCCAGTCAGACCAACAGTGATGACCATGGAAAACTCATCCGTACAGTTCCCATTTCCAGCTACTAAGGTTATGGCGTAAGTGCCAATTACATCAAATTGGTAGAAGAAACTCATGCCCGTACCCGCTGGAGCGCCGTCTACTTCCCATTCGAAGGTAGTAGCATCTGTAGATTCGTTGGTAAAATAGACGACTGAACCTACACCTACATTAGTACTGCTAGCGCTAAAAGAGGATTGCACTGGGCAACGCACAGCAGCCACAGCATCGGCGGAAGCTAAACAGTTGGGATCACTATTGGTAGCCTCTACGGTTATATTGTATGAACCTTCGGTTGGGAAAGTATAATCGAATGGATTGCCCATTCCGATTTCTACACCATCAACAAACCAGGTATAGTTTGCAACATTGTTACCCGTTGCGGTTAGGCTGATACTTTCGCCCTGCGCCACAAAATCACCAAATTCCGTGGTAATCTCAACGGTGATATCAGCCAGACAGGGGTCCAAACAGCCCTGGCTTTCCATGAGGCTAGCCCGTATCCCTTCCAGGAAGAAGTGCATGCGTTCGCGCTGGCCTTCGGTAAACATGGAATAGCAATCCCAATCGCCGTAGTCCATGTAGTTTTGGAACATATCTGGTTGATCGGTGCTGAAACCAGAATCGGTATCGGTGGTGCAACTATTAGGCATTGCGTTGCATGGAACCGCCGCTGTAGACTGGTCTGGGGGCGTATCACAAACGCGGTCGCCGTTGGCCAAACAGTCATCATTTAAGCAACCACCCTCGAAGGTGTGGTATAAGCCCAAGTAGTGCCCCACCTCGTGGGTGAGTACGGAAGAACCTCCTGGAGTATTTCCTAACCAGCGCGCCTCCACCACAATACCGTCCATATTACCACCATGGGCAGCTGGGAAGTAGGCATAACCGGCTACGCCACAGCCAATACTTCCACAAATATCTCCTACTACCCAGATATTGAGGTACTGGGTAGGATCATAGCGACTCAAATTTTTGAGTTGTAAATCCTCACTCATATTGAGAGAGGACAAGCTATTGTTGATGCGTTCAATTCCACTCGATAAAGTGCCCTCTGGGGTCCGTTTCGCTAAACAGAAGCTAACATCAGTAGGGACTCCTGTAGTGGGGTCGTAAGGTCCGGTATTGGCAAATGACTGATTTAGGAAATCCAAAGAGGTTTGGATCGCCGCGTCAGAAATATTCTCGGGCCCTCCCTGATGGACGATGTGGAAGACTACTGGAATGGTATAGGGAGGTCCACCATTCCTCTGTGAACTAGCATTCTTACGATCGCGATAGTATTCCTCTTCTAATTGATTGTGCCTTGCTAATACATCGGGGTTACTGTTGATCAGTGTTTGCCAGAC
Organism: Bacteroidota bacterium; assembly: GCA_039816955.1. Lineage (GTDB taxonomy): Bacteria > Bacteroidota > Bacteroidia > Chitinophagales > Saprospiraceae > Lewinella. The sequence goes on along the minus strand of JBCBWU010000346.1, from coordinate 1,503 downwards.
CCAATTAGTGCCACAGAAATCATGTTCGTGCTCCTGCTCATCATCATGACTGTGCGCATGCTCATTATTATGACTGTGCAGATGATCGTACTGATGTTGATCGGCCGGACTGGATGGAAGGGGATCAACTACGACGAAATTAGAACTCGATGCAGGTTGATCAACTACCACATAATCAAAATCTTGAGGTGTAGGATTAGTTACGGCGAAGACCAGGGCCACTGAGGAAATGGCGAAGAGCGAGAGTAAAAATAAACGCATAATCAAATAGGATTAGGTTCGTGGGGGCAGGCGGAAGTAGATGGTGTTGCTATATAGGTGGTTGTAGAGGCTGGGCGGCCTGTTCTACAAGTACCTGCTAATTTACTAGAAAGCTGGCAGTCATACCAGTAGATGGGGAGATTAATTTGTAAAAAATCTTAATTTGTCTAATATGTTGTAGTTCACCTAGCAATGAAGTCAATAAAAAAATCAACCCCCAGGCAACCCTCCTCTTGTTGGATTCATTACCTCTATAAATCAGCGACGATTTGCGTACCGAAATCTGGCAAGGCGGCTCACTTGATCTACAAGCGCAACGGCGTTTGTTTGAGCAGTACGGAGAGCGGCTATACCGGATTGCTTATCGCTACTTGGGTGACCGGATGGCGGCTGAAGATGCTACTTCGGAGGCCTTTGTGAACATTTTTGGAGGGATAGCGGAGCAAGAATTTGCCCATCGCAATTTGTTTGAAGCCTGGATACGACGCATCGTGATCAATCAAGCCTTAGAGCGCTTGCGACGACAGAAACGTTGGCAACAGGAGCGAGATTTGCCGATGGTACAGTCGCGTGATGGAGAAGAAGATGTTCTGGCGATGCTTTCATTACAGGAGGTGATGCGTCTGATCAAACGACTTCCAAAAGGTTACCGGACCATTATTCAACTATACGTCTTTGATGGCTTCACGCACGCTGATATTGCCAAAGCATTAGGCATTTCGGTGGGAACTTCTAAGTCTCAGTTAAATAAGGCGAGAAGCTATCTGAAACGACAATTGAAAAAAACAAACAGCGTATGAAACGGCTACAACAACACGAGCCGTACCCGGCCGAATTGTGGGAGGAAACGCAGGCGCCAACTTGGTCGGCAGAACGTGTTTGGCAGCAGATTGAGATCCAACAAGCACCACCACAGCGGAAGGTTTGGTGGATGGTCTGGGTATTCTTGCTGGCTGTTGCGCTAGGTGGAGTACGTTGGCTGAGTGAATCGGAAGCAAAGCCACCTACCAATGCGCAAGTGGAGAAGGTGACTGGTACACCTTTAAGGGACGTACCAGCAGCAGAGATAGAATTGCACCCAAGGGATGTTGAGCAGGAAGTGCCAGAAATACTTGTTCCGGCGCAAATGCCGCAGACTCCACCGGTTCAGGTGAAGACGCCGATAACGCCGGTGCCATTAGCTGTACCTCAGGATTCCGTGTCAATGCAAGCCTTGCCCATAGCACAGGATCACATTCCTGC
>JBCBWU010000345.1:0-4907 GCA_039816955.1 Bacteroidota bacterium | reverse complement strand
CTTGGTCGGAATTATATAAAGTGTACGTGGCACCCTTTCCGAAAACCGGTAAGTCCATTGGCATTAATGCAAAAACGAAGGCCGTCCCCGTAGCTCAAGTAGCTCGGGATGCAGGTGTAAATATTCATTGGTCACCAGACAGTAAGAAATTGCACTGGACCCTTGGAAATGAATACTATTCTGATGAACTGACCGAGCGTTTCTCTTTCTTGGAAGGTGCTATGGATAGTCTTCCACCGATGGATACGATCGGCATGCAAATTCCATTGGAAGTGTCAACGGACCGACCGGAAGGTATGGTTGCATTTACCAATGCCCGGATCATTACTATGGAAGGTAACGAAGTCATTGAAGAAGGAACCATCTTGGTGGATGGTAACGTGATACGGAGTGTAGGACCGAGTGCGGATGTGCGCATTCCACGTGGCGTACAAATCATCGATTGTGCTGGCAAGACCATTATGCCTGGCATCATTGATGTGCACGGCCACCTAGGAGATTTTCGTTACGGCTTAAGCCCCCAGCAAAACTGGTTTTATTACGCCAATCTAGCTTACGGTGTGACCACCGCGCATGACCCGAGCTCTAATTCCGAGATGATTTTTAGTCATAGTGAGATGATCAAGGCAGGCCATACGATTGGTCCGCGCTTATATAGCACTGGTACCATTATCTACGGTGCTGATGGCGACTTTAAGGCGGTTATTAATAACTTGGAGGATGCCCGTTCTGCCTTGCGTCGTACGAAAGCTTATGGTGCATTTAGTGTGAAGAGTTACAATCAGCCACGGCGTGAACAACGCCAGATGGTGATGCAGGCCGCTCGTGAGCTTGATCTATTAGTAGTGCCAGAGGGCGGGTCTTTCTTCTTTCACAACATGAGTATGGTTGTGGATGGTCATACCGGAGTGGAGCATAATATTCCAGTAGCTCCGCTTTTCAACGATGTAACAACACTGTGGGGCGCTACTGAGTCTCACAATACGCCAACCCTTATTGTGAACTATGGTGGTGTAAACGGTGAGTACTATTGGTACCAGCACACCAATGTGTGGGAAAAGGAACGTTTGTTGACCTTTACCCCTAGGCAGATTGTTGATAGTCGTTCTCGTCACCGTACCATGATCCCAGAGGAAGAATACAATAATGGTCACATTCTAGTGAGCCAATCCTTGAAAAAGCTTACGGACTCCGGTGTGAAAGTAAACTTGGGCGCACATGGCCAACTGCAAGGCCTGGGTGCCCATTGGGAGCTTTGGATGCTTGAGCAGGGTGGCATGACGAATATGGAAGCCCTGCAAGCGGCGACCATCAACGGTGCTCGCTACTTGGGTATGGACAGCGAAATAGGCAGCCTCAAGGCAGGAAAGCTGGCGGATATCATTGTCATTGACGGTAATCCATTAGAAGATATTCGCCAGTCCGAACACGTCCAGTATACTATGGTGAACGGCCGTTTATACGATGCAGCCACCATGAACGAAGTAGGGAATTACGATACGCCACGAAGCTTGTTTTATTTCGAGCAAGAGGGGAGTGGTAATGCCTGGCCTTTGATGACTACTAACGGCAGCGCAATGCCTACGCAGTGTGCCTGTCAGCGTTAGATCACCTGGGTAAGGCCCCGTAGATAATCCTTTGTTCCGGTAGGGCACCAAAAGGAATATTGTACGTATTGGTGAAGTTCCGATAGTAGTATTATGCTATCGGGACTTTGCATTATTAACCGCTGCTTAGCTATGTGTTAGCGTCCCATGAGTCCTATCAATCATCCGGTATCTGACTGTACTGCATTCTTCAGGGTATCACTATCTTTCATTCCGGAGTTCTCCTCCATTTTGAATTGATCGAAATGGAAAAGTGCGTAGTAGAGTATGCAGTTGACGAAGCTGCCTACTATAATCGGGATCAACAACTCTTCCGAACCGGCCAGTGTACCGATAATGCTGATAATAGCTATAACTCCTACTATATAATAAAGGGCCAGAGCGTTTTGAATGAACCAGAAAATCAACAACACGCCACCTATCAGTATCGCGATATCTAAAATGGGATCATCAAAAAGAATTGCGTTTGAGGCTTGGAACCGTCTTAGTATCCTAACGATTACTCCTAGAATTACAAGAATGTAAGTCCAGGCTTTGACTTCGCGATTGCGATCTAGTCTAAAACGCTCTTGCAATCTATGAAGGGACATGTTGGGACTTGAATTCTCCAAAGCGAGGATTGAATCCTCATGCTCTGTTGGCGTGATTCTAGGTAGTCGTACAGCATAAAACCAAGCAAAAATATGTAGGAATGGTACCTGCAGGAAAAAATAGACCCACTTGGGAGATCTTCCGCGACTGCTCAGGTAGGATACTATGAGATTCCGATAAATTGATGCAACGATATAGATTGCGCTGAACAAACAGATTATCCACACGAGTTGGAGAAGGAAATGCCCGTAGGACATAGCGTCAAGCTTTCTTATACATCCGAAAATCAAAACAAACAAGATCATGCGGAAACTCCAGTGAATAATGCTAAAGGTAGTGGGAGTAATTTCCTTTAGATCAGGTAGTTGCAAGAACTTAAAGTCAATTCTCTTGTTTTGGATGATCCTTCGATGAAGGAACCAAAAACAGACAAGCCATATTAAAAGGGAGGCATATCCATAAAGTATACTTAGCATATTAATACGGGATATTCGTCCATCACTTTTGATCCTTTCAAAAGAGAAAGCATTTTCTAAACCAACAGTTTCCCATAACCCCTCCACAAAATTAAAGTAGGGGAAAGCAGGTACTTTTAGACCCTGAACAAGTAAATAGAAAGTGGAAAATAGCAGTATCAACCGCACATCTCGATAGTGTATCACCGCAAATACGGTTAACGCAATAAATGTCCCAATAATTTCAGCTGAGTATATACCATTTAGACTGGCAAGTAGAGGATGAGTGATGACCCCAATCATGATAAAGGTTTGGTAGCAACTGCTGATATAGTGAAGGATTGCGGCCAAAATCACACCTAACTTTTCCTGGGTTAGGAAGTAAATACTATACCAAAAACCCCCAATACAGAGCGCATTTGGGATGAGAAGGAGTATAGAGACAGCTGCGGGAGATTGCTTTACGGTATTTGACTCTAGATGTATTCCCAACTTAAAGCTGACGATTTGCCAAAGAGAAATCAAGAGGCAAAGCATGGTGAGCCTGGATAAGGCTTTAGTAAAGGTTGGCGTTAAAAACATCTTAAAGAGAGATTAGTAAAGGATGTTCAAAATGAGATTCCCTGGCTATCTATGAGGTGTAGAGAGGTAGGAGAGCGTTTAATAAGGACGCAAAATAATCTTTTTACATTTGCTCAAGGCTAATTACTCAGAACAATGCAATTACACTACACCATCCTCATTTTACTGTTTTCAACCCTTAGTTTAAGTGCTCAAGTAGATCCATCTCCAGACCGTGTGGAAGGGGAAGGTGATGGCCCACATCAGCAGCTAATCATTCGTGGGGTTACACTTATTAACGGGAATTGTGCACCTCCACGCGGTCCTATTGACATAGTCGTAGAAAATGATCGGATTACCAAAATTCAAGTGGTTGGTTATCCTGGTGTGCCCATTGATGAGAGCCGGCGCCCGCAGTTAAAGGAGGGAGGAACAGAATTAGATGCGGAGGGTATGTATTTGTTACCGGGCTTTGTAGACATGCATGGTCATATTGGTGGGCGCTCACAAGGGGCGGATGCAGAGTATGTGTTCAAGCTCTGGATGGGACACGGTATTACTACCATTCGTGACCCTTCGTGCGGTAACGGTTTAGATTGGGTTTTGGAGCATAAAGAGCGCGGTAGTCGCAACGAAATTGTGGCTCCAAGAATAAAAGCCTATACCGTATTTGGACAAGGTAACTATGACCTGATTAATACGCCCGAGGGAGCTCGGGATTGGGTGCGCAGCAATGCCGAAAAAGGAGCGGACGGGATCAAGTTCTTCGGCGCTAACCCCGACATTATGGCTGCTGCCCTCGATGAAAACAAGAAATTAGGCCTGCGCTCTGCCTGCCACCACGCACAGATGGATGTGGGGCGTTGGAATGTAGTGAATAGTGCTCGTGCGGGCCTTACCACGATGGAGCACTGGTACGGTTTGCCGGAAGCCCTATTTGACGATCGTACGGTGCAGAATTATCCAGTAGAGTATAACTATCAGAACGAACAGAACCGCTTTGAAGAAGCTGGACGCCTTTGGAAACAAGCAGCTGAGCCCTACAGCGATCACTGGAATAAGGTAATGGATGAACTATTGGAGTTGGATTTTACTATTGATCCCACTTTCAACATCTACGAAGCTAACCGTGATTTAATGCGAGCCCGACGCGCGGAGTGGCACGAAGAATACACCTTGCCCAGCCTGTGGCAATTTTACCAGCCCAGTCGAATTAGTCACGGTTCTTACTGGCACGCCTGGGGTACAGAGCAAGAGGTGGCCTGGCGGGAGAACTACCGTCTGTGGATGACCTTTGTTAATGAATACAAAAACCGGGGTGGTCGTGTAACTACGGGTTCAGATTCCGGGTTTATATTCCAATTGTACGGCTTTGCTTACATTCGCGAACTCGAACTATTACGGGAGGCTGGATTTCATCCCCTCGAAGTTATTCGATCAGCAACGCTTTATGGTGCAGAGGCATTAGGAATGGATGATGAGATTGGCACTGTGGAAGTAGGCAAGAAAGCCGATTTTGTAATTGTAAACGAAAATCCTTTAGCCGACTTTAAGGTATTGTACGGTACTGGCGCTATACGTTTGGATGAAAACAATGATGTAGTGCGTACAGAAGGCGTTCGTTACACAGTTAAAGACGGTGTTGTCTATGATGCACAACAACTGCTGGAGGACGTTAAAGCAATGGTACAGG
>JBCBWU010000344.1:0-4931 GCA_039816955.1 Bacteroidota bacterium | reverse complement strand
GACAAACTCCTCCACACTTTACGAGCAATTTAATACCGCACAGGCACCCTTTCAAGTATTTCTCCTTGGCTTAGATGGTGGCGTCAAACTACGCCAGCAAGCACCCGTCAGCAGAGAAGATATCTTTGACTTAATTGATACCATGCCGATACGCCGCGCAGAAATGCGCAGGAAGAAAGGTCTCAAGTAAGAAGTTAGAAATAGGAAATTAGAAATACGAAATACTAGGTCGGAAAGCGGAGATCGGAAGTCGGAAAACTTCCATTTCTTCCCACTTCCCACCTCCGACTTTAACGCTCTCACCACTGATAAGCAATCGCCACCACAATCGGAATATTCAAACCCAGGTTCAAACCTCTGCGGCTCGCATACTCCCAACCCAAGTAAGGGCCATTGGTGATGAAGCTGGCGTCGCTGGGAACAGAACTGTATTTACGGTAGTTTACGCGCAACCCTAAGCCAAAGCCCAAGTCAAGCCGCCAGTGCTCGTTGATGTGACGGAAGAAGCCGGTTTGGATATTAGCCGTAAGACTGTGCTGCCAGACTGAGTAGTTGATTCGTTGCTGGAAGTTGAAGTTGTCACGCCGGAAGTCGCCCGCAATGAGGAGATCCAGGTAGCGATAATCCAGATTGAACTCTATGTACGTAAGCCGCCCCAACCGCCGGGGTGATTGTTGGTATTTGCGGTAGCCATTGCGCAGGCGGATACCATTAATGCGTACCAAGCCCCGGGGTTCGTTATAACCTATGTCAAAGAAGTAACCCACATCGTGGCGCAGGTACGTGCGTGGTCCGATTTTGTAATCTAATCCAATTTGTGCGCTAGGCAGGTACGGATCCAACCAGTGGATGAGGGAATGCCTCAATACCCCCTTGATTTCAGGCTGGGTAGCATTCTCATCCACAGACTGAGCCTTGGCGTCTACGGTTAGCGCCAAGCAGAATAGGCAGAACGCCCACGGCAAGATTTTGTGCATTACTCAATACGGATTTCAGAAATCTTCACCAGATCAGTTGGGTCGGAATAGTCGAATTGGGTAATGTTATCCGGGCCAATGACGAGCAGCATTTCCGGTAGGACAATCACATCATTGGCGTGAATATCCTCGTCGAAGTTGATAAAGTCTATGCTCTGCGGATCATCTACCTTCAAGGTGCGTAAACCGAAGGGGCCTTCACAAACGAAAAGGTAGTCACCCGCCAGCCCCAAGCCACGTGGGGAAATCATATCATAGGAAGCAAGGATGTCTGGATTGGTGACATCGTTTACGTCGTAAATGTTGAGTAGGTTTTCGGTCTCGCGGCCGAACAAGTTGCACGACTCTGTCCGTAGCGTAACGAAGGCATAGTTTTCATTGGCAACTACCGGATCACAGGCTACGATATGGAAGACTTCACTTTGGAAAACGGGCTCTCCGCTGGCTTCGATTTGAAAAATAGACATTCCCTCACTTGCGCCTAGAAATAATAAATCTCCTAGCGGGAAAATGGTCTCTTTATTACCGCCTAAGTTGAGCTGACCAGCTTCTGTTAAATTGCCATTAGCAGCAATTTTGAACCAACTCAGTTGATTGGGTTCTAGCGTGTAGAGATAGTCGCCGACAATGGTGAAGCGGGCGAGCGAACCACCCTGGCCCGTGTTGCCGCCCGGAGCAGTAGCAAGATCAGCACTCTCTTCGCAGGCAAATAGGCCAACTATTAGAAACAGTATAAGTATGCGTTGCATGATTGTTGTTTTTGGAGCGCTAAGGTTTAGCGCCAGCACTGCGGCTTGTTCAGAGAGGTTTCGTACCAGCCTACTACTTCACCCATCTCAGGATCGACACACTCAAAGTAGCCGGAATAATTCTCAGGGAAATTGGAGCCCACAATTTTGAAAGCATCCACTTGCCGGTTGATCACCCGTACACTATCCAGGCTGCTGATATCAATAGCAACCAGATCCTTTACATTATTGGCAAACAGGGTATTGCCCTTAATGGCTAAATCAGAATTGCCGGCAATTTGAATGAAAGCCAGCTTGACAGGGTCAGCGGGGTTGGAATTGTCAAAGACGTGAATACCACGGCCACGGTCAGTAGCGTAGATGTAGGGCGTCTTGTAGTAGAGTTTGCCCAGTTGTTGAATGGACTGCGGGCCGGTCACACTGATCTCCTGCCAATTCTCAACGGCGTAGAGCGGAGCCAGACCGATGGCCTCGTCTGGAATATCTTCTAACTCCTGGATACACGCGGTAAACAGCAAAGTGCTGCCGAGCATCAGGACAAGGGTTAAGTAGCGCATTAAAATGGATGTTTGTCAATAAGTGTGTGGCATAAAAGCCAAGTAGATACACTAAACAACGCAAAGCCAAGGAATAGTGCTGCGCTGCAAGCTACCTAAAGCTGCTAGTATTTCGATTCTGCGCAAGTAAGCTGACAAATTCCTTACCTTAAGCTGATTTCTAAAAAGTAGCACCAAAACCAATGCGCGATATTCTCGATGAAACAAATGATCCAGCTCCAGTATCTTCTGCCTATTCTCGCTTGGCATTAGCAATCGGGCTAATTGCCACGAGTTTGCTGTTTTGGATTTATTCCTACGCCCCCTCCAACGTCACTGGAGGTTATTTCAACTGGCAGCCGCCACCACGCATTTTGACCATCCTCTACCTGCTCTTTTTTGTCTTGGGTGTGGGACTGACATTTGCCAGTGTGCAGCGGGGAGAACCCTGGACCTGGTACAAATTGCTGGGGACGATTTTGAATTTGATCCTGCTGGTATTCTTCCTGGGGACTGTCATGTTCGCCCAGGTTGTGGATAACTTTTAGGGCAGTAGGTCCTGGGTTTTATCCATCTGCCGAGCTTAAAGAATATAATATGAAATACCACCTGAGCCTCCTGTTCGGAATATGCACTTTGCTAGCTTGTGGCCAGGAGATGCTGGAGCCTGTTGACATTATAATTGATAGCAGTATCATACAAGCCGTAGAGGAGCGAATTAGCCCATTTGAGCCCGATGGTATGCTGGACGATCGGTTGCAATTACACGAGAATGTGCTCTTAGCCACCTATTACGAAAACGACTCACTGTTATTTGATACAAGGGAAATGAATCGCAGTATGCCTTTCAAGGTACTTTACTTTCCAAAGACTGATACGGTGTACCTGGCTGGATTTTATGGTCTCTTTGGTGGATTCGGCTTCTTAATCAAGTGGGTGGACAACAAACCTTTCCTGTACCACTCTGCCGCCGCTGATGAATGGCCCTGCTACGCCTACACGCCCGACGGCCCTTTGGAGTATCGGGTTGATGTACCCTGTACAGCGGCCAAGGCAGTATTATCGAAAGAGCCCGCGTTTGTAGAAGGAGAAATAATTCACGGCATGGTGCAGTTTTCCAGTGAGGAGTACTATCAAGTTGAGACCGTCGCTGATGGTGAGGAGCAAGGAGAACGCCTGCGAATTAGAATGGATATGACCATCTACTTCAAAGCGAAGTACACTACTAACCCTTACTGATGAATGGAAGTGATTACGATCCATCTTTCATAAAATCAACTCATACGCTAACCACTTCTCCACCACCGTTCCTAAAACCAATCCTGGCTGGACTTTCCTATCTTTCTTGCAGACTAGTAGGAAAAACACATGGAAGGCCAACGATACACCTTGCTATTGCTCAGCTGTTGTCTGCTGTTAGCAATAGCTACTCCCAGCATTGCCCAGGACGCCAGCCGCCCAAGAATGGCGGTGGGTCAACTCGCGGGTGATTTCAAATTAGATGGTAGATTGGATGATCCGGCCTGGGCCGCTGCGCCAGTCAATTCCGCCTTTCAGACGATTGTGCCCGCTGAAGGAGGAGAGCCCTCTGGCCTCACGCAGGTACAGGTACTAGCCGATCCTCGTTTCCTAATCATTGGTGTGCGTTGCTACGATGATGACCCGTCTGGGATCGTTAATTTCTCCAAACTCCGTGATGTGGATTTAGATAACGAAGACCACGTTCGGGTGGTGATTGATCCTTTCCTCGATGGCCAGTCTGGGGTTATTCTGGCCGTGAACGCCAGTGCTGCCCGCTACGATGCCCTGGTTGCCAACCGCGGTGAGTCGGAAAATAAGGATTGGGATGCGATTTGGGAGGCGAAGACCGTAGTTGATTCACTGGGGTGGTCCTTAGAGATTCGTTTGCCCATTCAGAGTATTTCCTTCAAGAAAGGCTTGCACGAATGGGGTTTCAATGTAGAACGGCGAATTCAACGTTACCAAGAAACCATCCGCTGGACCAATATCAAACGCGACCAGTGGTTTGCCCAAACCAGTCGGGCCGGTTTGTTGACTGATCTACCGACTTTTAATTACGGCGTAGGCCTCAATGTGCGACCGTCCATTATCACCAACTTTAATAAAGAGGGGAGGGCTCCCTTCCAAACCACTTTTGACCCTACGTTAGACGCCAGTCAAAGACTTGGCCCTAACATTGTTGCAACAGTCACGGTGAATACTGATTTTGCCGAAACGGAAGTCGATTCCCGGCAGACTAACTTGACGCGCTTCCCACTCTTCTTTCCTGAAAAGCGAGCCTTCTTCTTGGAAGGAGCAGACATTTTTGAGTTTGGCTTCGGTTTGGGTAGAAGCATCATCCCTTTCTTTAGTCGCCGCGTGGGCTTGTATGCTGGTAATGAAGTGCCCATTCTAGCGGGTGGTAAGATCAACGGTCGAGTTGGGAAAACCGCCTTCGGTGGCTTATCTATGTCTACCCGGCAAATGGATCTGGAAGATGAGATGCTTCCTAGTACGAATATGGGCGTTTTTCGCATTAAGCGGAACATTCTAAAAGAATCGTCTATTGGTTTCATTGGCACCTACGGCGACCCCCAAAGCCGAGGCAATAGCTGGCTGTCCGGAATGGATTTTACCTACCAAACGACCCGCTTTAATGGCGATAAGAA
>JBCBWU010000343.1:0-4948 GCA_039816955.1 Bacteroidota bacterium | reverse complement strand
GACGTATTCATCCTTTAAGCCAATACCGTTTGTAATCCGGAACGCTCCAACTTCCACGTCCCCTCTTGAAACCAGACGATGGTACTCAATAATATCGTTCAGGATGATCTTTACGTTTTCAATGCGCCTGAAGAGTACATCTGCATCATCTAGTTTATGCAGGTCAGTTAATACCAGTATTCCCAGCAAGGCTGCGCGGCGTTCTCCTGAAAGTACACCGTAGTCATGCAAGATCTTCTCAGATTTCGATAGCAGATCAGCCACTTCATCCATATCTCCCCGGCGGATGAGTTGGATCAAACGCTTATTACTGAGGAAGTCGAGAACAACCCCTAATACTTCTATGAAATTTTCAGACTTCAAGTGGCTACAACTTTTCCTTGTTCGTTAATTTGAGCATCCGTTCCTCCGATGAAGAAGTAGGCAATGGCGGCAAACAGATCGACTACGCCAGCGATGTCATACCATTGGTCTAGTTTGCGCGCTAACTGCTCAATTTCTACATCATCCCAGGCCTTTTTGGATTTGCCAAAAGCACCATTTGCCGCTCTTAATAATGCCCGAATCTGATCTTTTATGCTACGGGTAATGGATGCCAGTTGACTAAGGAGTCGTTGAAGAAGAGTGATGAGTTCCCCGGGGATGCGTTTTTGAAATTGCTTGACAAAACTGGCCTTCTCTAGGAATGCTTTGGTTTTATAAAAGAAGCGGAAACCGTCTCCCACTTTATCCAGTTTGCTGAGTTTGGTGGCCCCGGAAAATATACCAGATACCCCACCACTACAGAATAGCAGCACAATGTCCACTATGATTGGTCCCAAAAGACAACCTATATTGAACCATTGCTTGGTGATGTACCAAATACGATTCCAGAGGGTAGGTTTAGGGGGATAGCCAGAAGTAATAAGGGAAAGCGCTCCATTGGCTATGATTATTGTTCCGGATGCAACGATTCCTCCCACGGTCTTTCCGTATTCCGCCGCGTGATCGATGAAACTATCAACGGCATCTTTTAGAAGGCCAATTAGATAGCCCGAAATCTTAGTAAGCTGACCGGGGATATCATCCAGGTTAAACCCAAAGGTGAACATATCCAATACAGACTTATCTGCTGCAATACGTTCTTCCTGTTCGGAAGCGGTTTGGTCAGGTTTGAATAACCAAGCAACGACTCCCGAGGCACTCCAATAGGCATACCAGCAAAGGTTGATGACTAACATAACCAGATCATAAATGATTTGATAAAGTGTGCCAATCAAGAATGGTACCGCGCCGAACAAGCCGCCCCCAATCATGAGTTCGACGAATTTATCCGAACTATCCATCAACTTCTTTCCTTGCGAACCGAAAAGCTGATTGAAGCCTTCAGTGCCCAGTGCTTGATAGAATGTTTGATCGAAGGTGGTCTTTGCTTTGGCAAAACGTACCAGGAAATCGTAGAATTGTTTACTGTTTTGCAATAAGGCATTAAATCGTTCCCAGAACAGGTCTAAGAGAAAGTCTAAATCCGGTAAATAGCTCAAGACCAAATTCAGGATATGATGTAGTTCATCAAGTTTAGCTTGTGCTTGTTGGCCGAAAAATAGGGCTTCGGGCTCCTTTTTCTGGAGCACTTGGGTCGCGATATCCTGAAAAAGCTGATCGAACTTTGCTTCCGATACCACCTTGTCAATTAGGCTTTCCACCGAGTCAAATATGAGGCCGGTGGAGGAGAGCTTATCGTATAGGAAATTGGTACAAGCACCATAACTGTTCCAGACGGCATTGAGCTTTAAAAAGCCGATCCCTTCCTGCAATCCCTGAATATCCAAGGTTCCCTCACGGATGATTTGATTTAGCTGAGCTAAATAACCGTAGCCCAACAAGTCGTCAAGACCGTAGGAGAAGCTTTTGGTATTAGAACGCTCCACTACTTTCTGCATGACCCCTACGAAATCATCACCGGCGATAATCCTACAGCGATAGTCCCGCTGATTAGACACAGCAATAGCGGAGTGTCCGGGGTTGTGAATCAAGGTGATGACCTGATCCTTGGCCGGTCGGTGTTCTTCCGCTAAGCGCTCAAATTCTGCTACCTCCGAGGTCACGAACACCTTATTGGTAATGGGTTCGTACGGAGTGTTAGGGAATGGCCAGGATAATACTTCTTCGTTGAGGTAGGAGAAAATAACCTGATCCTCCGGTCGATCTGAATGGTATTCAAACCCAGCCGATCCCTCGGCTGGTCTGATACTACTTACTTGTCCCATTTTCGGCCGTGGAAACGACTGGGACGTATCTACAAATTTAACCGCCATGATACTGCTATTAGCCTTCTTTTACTACGCCTAGTAAAGCGGTTGATTTGGTGATGCCCGTTTGCTCTTCCTCTTGGTGATCCACATTGTCGCAGCAGGGTAAGCCCTCGCCCTGGAGGTAGGCAGAGTCACCTTGAATGAGCGTTAGTGTGGTTGGAACGCGGGTTTCCCATTCCTCCTCAATATTTCCTTCTGGTTCTTCCAGTTCTTCGTCAATAGAGAGGTATAGTTCGTCATCGGTATCTAATACGAGATCTCCTCCATTCCAAATTTCACCCGTTTCGAAATAATAATTGACCGCATTTTCAAACCCACGGCGAACGGGCAATACCATTCGTGCCATGCCACTTTGCAGGAAAGCTTCAAAGATGTGGTCATTAGGGTCTTCGGCTTTCAATAGATTTTTCCAGGAACAGCGTGAAGCCCAGAAGTAAGGATAGAAGATGTAGGCCATGATCTCCCATTCGAAGGCTTGCTCAAAGAACTTGACGTGCGAGGAGTATTTTTCCCAAGCTTCGTTCTGCCGTGGAAAGTTTACATCACACTGCCCGTAATCCAGAAAATCCCTGCCGATGAATTTCTTCTTACCAAAGGGGCGGGTAATCATTTCGATCGCCGCTCGCTTTAGTTCTCGGATTTCGATCCGCCGGTTGAGTGCCGTATTACCAGTTGCTAAGCTGGCCAGTTCTTCCTCTTTTTCTTTGCCCTCATCCAAGGCCGCTTGCTCTTCTTGCGCCACAAGTACTTCGTAAGCCTCAACCAGGGTCTCAAACGCTTCTGTTTTCCAATCCAGCAGTGCTTCTGGCGTAATTTCAGAGGTGAGTTTGACATTCACATTGTACGAAACTGTCCGGTGAGCCGTCAAGTTGGCGGTAACCAAGCCAGAGATTTGGTTGTCGATCTCGAAGACTGTTTTATCAGGGAGTGGTACTCCAAGCTTACGGTAGGTCTCCCTGATGCGCTCTATGAAATCAGCGTCTATTCTGGGAACATTATAAGTGAAGACGTCTGTATTGATGTTGCTGTCCGGAAGCTCAATGTCCCATAATCTACCCGCAGCAGAAATAGAAAACATCGAAGGATTGCTGTCATTTCCGGGGTTGTGAACAAATTGACCGGAAAAGGCCAGTTCAGCCAGTTCGTAACCATCAGTTATCTGTTCCGAGCCCGTTCCTGTGTTCTCTACTTGATGATCAAGGCCGGAGTCTACCAAGGGGATGTTTTGTTCAATAGACTGTGCCATCGGTCCATTAATGGTCACACCATAGTAATTGGCTAATTCCTGATAGTAGTTACCAACCGTGTTTCCGCCCGCAATTTTGATATCTTCATTGTGGTAAGCCTTGATGTCTTGTGGACTCCTGATGCCCAGTTCTTCTAAGGACTTAATGGTATTCGCGCTTCCAACTTGATCGCTTTCATTGTTGGGATCTTTACCGTCCTGCACACCCAGGATGGTTTCTTTGTAAAACCGAGAGGGTTCAGGGATGAGGAATTCCACCATCTCCATTGCACCGTAGTTGATAAGGCGATTGGTGTAAATAATATCGATCCAACGATAGATACCGGTTACGTGCTCATCACCATCGCGATTATCATAGCCGTGACGGATTTTTTCTTCAAACTCCCGGACTACTTTGGAGGTCCTTTTTTCGGTTGTTTTTTGTAAAACGCGCTCCGCAGCTGTGGTCGTGATATCTTGGGCGAAGGTAGTCGCTTCGGTATCAGAATTAGCAGCAGCGTTAGTCATGGCAAAACCAAAGTTGGCATTTGCGGAGAATTTTCCGTAGCCCGTATTGCCTTCCACACCGGCACTAGCACCCAGACCCAGATCACTATTTTTCGAGAGTACCTCCGAAACTGCCTTTTGGATTTCATTCCGGGTAGTGGTCGCAGTATCAGTGCTGGTTTCTACCTCAAAATCCTGTGTGCTGACGACGGCTTCTTCCGTAGAGGAGAAGTTGCGGGTAGATCGCTCTTTGTATTCACGGGCCATGATGTTCTCGATATGAGAAATTTCCCCGGGCACATAACAGCATACCTCTTGCTCTACTCTTCGAAAAATTCCCATACCAATACGGTTTACACCATATAGGGTAGGGCTTTTGTCTTCTACTGGTTCCGCCTCATCTGGTTTGTTGGTACAACTATTAAAGATGTTATCACCAACCGAGATTTCCGCATCAATCTGTAATTCGCGTTGATCACTTAGGACGATCTTACCTTTAATTTTAAAAGTGACACTCTCCCTCAGTTGCAAAAGGGTATCTGGAAAAACATTATAGGTTTTGATCAGACTCTCACTGAGCAGCTCCGCTAGTGTATTAGTACTCGCAAGGTTTCGATTGCCGTGTTTTAGGCTTATTTGTACCGTTTCAATCTTGACCGAAACCCTAGGGAATTTAATGGAAAAGGTGAGCGTATTGACAACGCGATTCATATCCAGTTTAAAGAGGTAGCAGTAGTCGTCGACGGCATCATTGGGCAAATTCCGTAGTAGTTGCTTTGTATCGCGGTAGATGCGGTTTTCATCCAGGATGCGATTATTAGCCTTTTGATAATAGCGGTAATATTGCTCTGCTTGCTTGCTACGTAGTTCGAGGTGGTCACGCGTTCGTTTCGATAAGCTTATTTTAGGTTCTTTCAGGGCC
>JBCBWU010000342.1:0-4967 GCA_039816955.1 Bacteroidota bacterium | reverse complement strand
CAAGAATTTAGTCCTTTTTAGGAGTAAATTCTTGATCGTACAAGAGAAGCCTTAGGGGTTCCAGAAAAGTATGATCATGCGCTTTACTCTACACCTACTCTTACTACTTCCATTTTCGTTGGTATCCCAGGAAAATATAAGGGATTACGAATGGGAGCATTTTTACCTTTTTAAGCCCGTTCGGGATGTCCTGGAGACCAGCGACGCCATCTGGTGGGCAATGGACGATTATTTGGTTCGATATAATCGGGCCGACGCCAGTGCTACCGTTGGTATTAACCCCTTCCCCAACCGGCTGCTCCTCTCCTACGAAAACTTATGGGCGGACCAACAGGGACAAGTGCACGCCTACGACAGAGATGAAATAGCGATTCTAGGTGAGCAAGGGTGGACCTATCATTCAATGCCGCTAACCTTTGGATTTCAGGGTATTGAAAAGATACTTCATCGTTCTGAAGACAATGAGTATTTACTTCTTAGTAAAAACGCTAGTGTTTACAGTTGGTCATCTGGCAATCTACCTACACCAGTCTTTGGCTTAGAAGCCGCTATTGCGGATGCCAGTTGGGACGCTATCGAGCAGCGCCTGTGGTTTACGAGTGGCCTTGAGTTGGGCTATCTGAAGGACGGCACCTTTACCGCTGTGCCACTGCCGGCCAATACGGACCTTATCGAACAGATGCAAACCAGCGCCGACGGTGCCTTATGGCTGCAGTTTGCCAATCAAGTACTCCGCTTAAAGGATGGCAATTGGGCCCGCTATACTTACCCTACGGAATTGCAATCCACCAATGTACAATTAGCGGTAAACCAAAGCGGACAGGCACTCCTCAATAGCTTGGGAAGAACGCTCCTCCTCGAACTCCAAGGCAACACTTTTAGTGCTGTGGACTGGACGGAGGCGGTAGGTCTAATGCCTTACACGACAGCATTACTACTTGATAAATGGGGACAGGCCTGGTGGATCAGAGATCAAGATCGAGGAATAGGTCACTTCTTAGGGCAGGGAGAGACCCAATGGCAGCGGCCTAGTAATTGGCTCCCCTTCACCAATTATATCACTTCCACGGCAGTGGATCAGGATGGGAGAGTGTGGATAGCTAACGGCTCTAGCTGTTACTTTTACAGCGACCGGCAATGGTGGCCAGCAAAACGCCTGTATCCTAACTTTCCGGATACGGTTCGACAGATTCTCTTCACCGAAGCTTCCGAGCCAATTGTACTGTCTACTATAGAGCGAAGCCCCGGTATCAATTCGAATTCGCTCCTGTATTGGTACCGCCAAAACCAATGGTACCCGATCCCACTTACAGACTTAGGCACCGGCTCCCGGTTTTTTGTTGATCGCCTGGAGTTAGATGTGCACGGAAATTTATGGGGAATTGACCTCACTGGAGCAGGCTTTGCCGTTTGGGAACGTGGCCAATGGGAATACATTATTCCAACCGACTTCTTCCCCGCTCCTACTCGTATTACAGACATTGTGGTGGATAAGGAAAGCCGGCAGTACATTGCCAGCAATAATGGATACTATATTAAAGATGGCCTATCGTACGAGTATATCCCTTACGAACGTTATGGTATACCTAACCTAAATGGTAGCCTCAGCTATCGCAACATCCGCCTCTCGGCGGACGAAAGCCTATGGATTACGGTAAGAGGTAAGGTGATAAAAGCAGAAAAAAATGGAGAAGGTGCCGAAGTTCCAATTGAGGATGTGATTGGACAAAGCTTCACCAGCGATCGCATCTACGATATTATCCCATTCGCTGACGATGATGTATGGCTCCTCTATCTCAACGATGGTTTGGCACATTACAATGGCCAATACTGGAATCATATCCACGTGGGGAACACGACACCTTTGCCCTGGGACAAGATGAGCTATTTAGAAAAAGATCCACTCGGGCGCTTATGGTTTACGCACGCCGAGGGAGTCAGCGTATTATCACCTCCTAAACGATCAGTCGTCTTCGCAAAACAACGGACGGAAACGAAAGAAATGACCATTATGCCCAATCCTGCCTGCTGTCAAGTCCAACTCAGTTGGCAGCAAATGGAGCAGGAGCGGGTACAGATATGGTTGGCGGATGCACAAGGACGTCAGATTAAGCCCGTATTCGATCAAATTCTCTCCCCTGGCCCCCAAGACCTCATGATTCAACGCGATGGACTACCGTCAGGTGTATATTATGCCGTCCGGCAGTCGGGAACAAGCATTGATGCCTCCGCCTTTGTTTGGAAATAGAAAGCGCGTAACTTTAAAGAACTCGCTCTATACCTTGTATACGCGAAACGATTAAAACCAACGAAATACCTAGCTAGACAAGGTGTCCAAACATAGTAAGCATGAATAATGAGCTGCTTCGACATATGCTATCTACTATTAGCTATCGCTTTGAAAAGTCCGTTCAAGACAGCCCTCAAGCTTTCGGCGAATTTAGCTTAGGCAAGGGTAGTAGAAGTCCAAAAGAGATAATAAACCATATGTACGATGTCATCTATTCTACCCGGTCCTTTATGGAACGAGGAGCACTACCTAGTGAAAAAATAGAGCAATTGAACTTGGAAAACGGAATTGCTCGCTTTAATGCTGAATTAAGTAAGGTTGACCAATTATTGGAAAATACGCCCTTGGATATCAACTATACCAAGCGACTTATTCAAGGCCCCCTTTCAGATGTTTTAACGCACATCGGTCAAATAGCGATGCTACAGCGATTGGTTGAAAACCCTACTATCTGGGAGGATTTTTCCAGCAGTGATATAAAAACAGGATTGGATAATTAAACCGGTGTTGCAACATGGTAGATGATAATCACCCTTGCTCAAGCCGCATAGATTTCATTTACTTAAAGCACACTTACTTATTCGTCACCAAAGCGATCTCTCATGTTCATTAGGACCACTTGCCTTATCGGCTTAATCATTATAGTTTTTACCTCCTCACAAGCGCAAGTGTTCAGTGAGGAATGGGAGCACTTTCCGATCATTGGGGATTTTGCGGGCGCTACAGAAACGGAAACTGATATCTGGCTGGCCCACCGTTATGGCCTACTCCGTTGGAATAAGGCTCAACAGCAATTATCCACCTATGAGGAAAATTACCTAAGCGGACGCTTCTACAATACCAGCCACGTTTTTAGTCGAAACGGTGAACACTACCTATTAGGTGAGTACAGTTTGCACCAACTGGTAGGAGAATCTTGGCGGAATCTCTGGGGTGGATTTGGGGCACCCCAAACCGCCTTACCAGATCTTACCGCTATCGTTGGAATAAACGATTACGGCATACTCGCTCAGTCCGCGGAAGGCTATATCTACACGATTGATACCGAGCACGATGTAGCCTGGACCGAATTATCACCTTGGAATAATGACTGGTGGCCCGAGCGTTCATTCTACCAAACCGAAGACGGAACGATGTGGGCTTGGTCGCCACAACGGCTAGTCCGCTGGCGGGGGGAAGACTTGGAAGAGTTTGCTGTCCCCGTTGCTGGTGATAGTATCATTACCGCCGTGCCAGGTACCGACCAATACCGATGGGTAGTATCAGACCAACATCTCTCCTATCGCCACAGTAGCTGGACAAATGTACCATTGGCTAGTTTGTCTAATCACCCGCTAACTTATCATCGGGTGCTTGATGAGCATTCTATTTTCCTGGCATTTGACGCTGAGGTGATGACCCTCCAATTTACGAATGACCAATTCGAAATTATTCACCACGAAACGTATCTCGGACACAAACGTCCTGGCAGTGAGCTGTTTTTAATG
Organism: Bacteroidota bacterium; assembly: GCA_039816955.1. Taxonomy (GTDB): domain Bacteria; phylum Bacteroidota; class Bacteroidia; order Chitinophagales; family Saprospiraceae; genus Lewinella. The sequence goes on along the minus strand of JBCBWU010000342.1, from coordinate 1,190 downwards.
GATAATGGCGACCTCTGGTATATGGATCACTTGCTAAAGCAGCACCACTATTTCACAGCCAATTGGAATTTAACGACTGTAGAAGAACATAACTGGGTACCCACCAGTGTTCTTAGCAGCACTCACATCACCCAAGATCGCGAAGGCCGTATCTGGGTATGCACGCGAGACCGCACAGTGTTCTATGCCGGCGAAGAATGGTATGCCGCCGAAGAAGCCTACCCAGGTTTCCCGCGGGGTACAGCTCAGTTACGATTTACTACTGATGGTACCCCCATCATCTTTTCTCCGAAAATATCCAGCACCAATTCTACGGCCAGCTTGCGGCAGTATAGGAATGGACGCTGGGGCAACTACCCACTCCCGGATGACGGAGATGGATTGAGCCCTGCAGACGCTACGCAGATGCTCCTCGACCGGGAAGATAACATCTGGCTATATACCCCCAGGAGCACCGTTGTCTTCACCTGGGATCGGAACAGTTGGATAACTATTTCGACGGTTGATTTTCCCAGTAGACCATCTACTTTCACCAGTATTGCGTTCGATCAAGACAACAATTTATTGTTGAGTACCATCGGCGGTATTATTAAACATGATCGCCGCTGGCCGGAGTTCTATTCGTTATCCGATCTTGGTATTTCCTGTCTGGCTTCTTTCAATAACAAGCTGGTAGCTGACAGTCAAAACAATTTTTGGCTAGGAGGCTTTGGCCTTTGCAAATGGTCGTTTGATCAAGCCGGAGAAGCAATAGAATTACCGGTTCCACTTCAGGCAAACAATTATTTTTATGGAATTTATCCATTTGCCGAAGATGAGCTTTGGCTGATGGCAGAATCATTCAGCTATGGGCATGTTACTGTTGGTCCTGACGCAACGGGTGAACTATCTCTAGTAGCTCATTATTTTCGTCCGGAGGCTCCCGATATAGGAGAAGCTCTCATCCGTGATAAACTGGGTAGAATTTGGGCCCTTGATAGAAACAGCATTATGAGGTTTACGCGCCCCGAAAGTAATCTTCCCACTAGTACCTCGACAAACGGAAAGCTCCGCGCTTACCCCAACCCCAGTTGCTGCCAAGTCCATCTCAAGTGGCAAAGTGAAGACAGTGGTCCTGCCCAACTACAGCTGTACAATACCCAGGGCCAACTGGTGTATGACCTGGTCAAGCAAAATGGTCATTTAGGGCC
>JBCBWU010000341.1:0-4979 GCA_039816955.1 Bacteroidota bacterium | reverse complement strand
TCCAAACCATCTTCGCTACGAGTATATACTCGCGTGAAGTCGTTTGGCGAGGCCCAAACCACTTCGTAAGCGGTATACAAAAAGGCTTGGTAGCGTATTTTTCTTTTAATAATTGTGATGCTCGTGATGATAGCGGATACGGGAGTTACGGACAAATGCTAGGCAATGTGCGCTGCTGGTGTGGCGTGGAAGACGATGGCCTACTACTAGATGGTGAAGGGGCTAATATCACTTTTACCGGGCCGGTAAACGATTACTTTACCACTTCTGACTTCACGATCAGTTTCTATTTAAAGCCCGAGGCGCAGTTGATCTTTCCGCAGAGCGTCATCTCCAAGCGGGATGCTTGTGATGACAATCACGTTCTGGATATTGCCCTGGACCGACGTCTCAATGAACTCACTACTGAGTTTAAAGAATCAGATATCAAGCTCTTTCGAGAACTTGGGCCATCGCTGCCCCAAGGGGCCTGGCTCCACTATGCACTGGTGCGTGAAGGGGTGTATGCGCGTACTTATATCAATGGGCACTTGGTAAAAGAAGCGAGGCGTTGCAGCGGGGTCGATATCAGTAATGATGCACCTTTTTCCATTGGAAACAGCCCTTGCGTGCGTAGTGGAAGAATGCGCCGTTTTAAAGGCGTGATCGACGAGCTGCGCGTATACGAACGGGCCCTCAACGATGATGAAATCCAGTGGCTGTACGAAATGAACCCGATAGAGAATGCCCAAATGGACTGCGTAAGTTAACCCCTTAAATGTGACTTAGGAAAGGTAGCGACGCGATTCATCGCGTCCGTGAGCCATATCTATATTTAACGCGGAGCATACCATGCGGAGCCCGACCGCAGGGACGAGGAGGACCAAGGATAGAAGTGGGGCGCCAGCCGTAACGGATAGCCTGGCACCGAGGGTTATTACCCGCAGGTGGGGCCCAAAATGGCGATAGTTCCGTAAATTTGTGGCAAACGAAAATTGCTGTATTCCAGCATAAGACTTAAGAAAAAGTAAAGCCAATGTTTGGAGATATGATGGGCCAGATGGAAGAGATGCAGGCCAAGATGAAAGAGAAGTTGCAAGCCATTGAGGTGATTGGTGAGGCCGGTGATGGTCTGGTGCGTGTAACGGCCAATGGTGCTCGTGAGATTATCAACGTCAAGATTGATCCCAGCTTGTTGGATGATGCCGAGGCGCTAGAAGATCTACTTTTGGTCGCTACCAATCGGGCATTGGAAGAAGCGGCCTTGAAGGAAGCTGCTGAAGGAAAGTCGTTACTTGGGAATATGCTCCCCGGTGGTTTAGGCGGACTTTTTGGTTAATCACTTCAGTACTGCCTTAACTTGGCAAGAAGGATAATATTGCACGTATCCTGGCGTTCAGGAAAAGGTATTGCACCAGCACCCCACTAGCCGAGTTGCCTGCTTTGGATCATGGTTTTGGGGATTGGCACAAAGCCATTAGTTTTGCGTGCATTTTGCCACTAAGCATTGGTCAAAAATTAACTGCCCCCTTTCAATTCAGGGTTTTAGCTTGAATATGCTCACTATCATTCGCTTATGCCTTCACTAAAACCCTGAAGTCGGGAATTAATTATTCGACCGTTACTAACAAGAACTTCTTTCCTATGAAGCTGCGGCTAATTTTGCTTCTTCTGCTCTCTTCTCCACTTCTCATTGCTCAGACGGAAGTTGGTCTGGTGGCCTACTACACTTTTGACGGTGATTTTATTGATCGTACCGGAAATACCTCCAATACCGGCGTACCGGTTGGGACGCCCACTTTTGTGTGTGGGGTGGAAGGGCAGGCCATTCTACTGGATGGGGCCAACGATCAAGTGCGAATACCGAATTCCTCTACGATTGCGAGGGAATTTGACCGAGAAGATTTGACTGTAAGTTTTTACTTCAAGCCAGTGGGCTTTAATGGGACCCAGTACCTGTTCTCAAAGCGGGATACGGCTTGTACTAATCCGCGTCAAATGAGCCTGCGCTACGTTCCTACTTCCAGAACACTGAGTACGATTCTAGCTCAAGATGAGGATAAGGATGTAAATATCATCAATATTGTCAACAACCAATCCTGCTGGCAACAGTTGACCGTAGTGCGGGATGATCGGCGGGTGAAGGTCTATCTAAACGGCGAATTTCAGTCCGAGCTGGGCACCGCTAGCCGAATTGATCTGGAAACGGAAGGGGCAATCTTCATTGGGGGGAGCGATTGTATTGGAGGAATAGAGACGCCTTTTTCTGGCGTGATTGACGAGTTTCGGATTTATGATCGCGCATTAGACGATGATGAAGTGGCTGGTCTGTACGGAGCGCCGGATCAGATTGCTACTAATGATACGATTGTATTTCAAGGGAATTCAGTCGATATTCAGCTCAACAATACCTGCGGCACGAGTTTCAACTGGTCTCCTATCACTAACCTCTTTGATCCTGATGATGCCGAACCTACTATAGATGCGGTTGATCCGGGTAACTTCACCTATTTTGTTCAGATTAGCGATCAGGTTTCTTCCTGTGTAGCAATAGATTCTGTTCGCCTGACGATTGTGGATCCTAATACTTTACCTTGCCAGGCTGCGATGGCTAAAGCATTTACTCCCAACCGAGATAACCTGAATGATACTTATGGCGTAAGCAATCCGTTTGCGCTCACTGATTTTATTTCGCTGGAGATCTTTGATCGCTGGGGTGGGGTAGTATTCCAAACGAATGACCCCTTCCAGAAATGGGATGCCACCTTTAAGGGAGAGGCTGTAAACCCAGGCGTTTTCCTATGGCGTATAGCATATCGCTGCGACGGCGAAGAAGTCAACGAAACGGGCACTGTGACGGTGCTGCGGTAAGGGCAAATAAAAAAGTCACCCTGAGCTGGCGGAGAGCCGTGCCCAGGGTGACTGACTATAAAACCCTATGATCTCCATTCAGTCATGATCGACTGAAAACCCATTAATCTATACTTTCATTTGGTGCTATTCTCTTAGCCAATCTCAATCAGGCGAGCTGGTTGAGGCTTAGCCTCTTCTTTCTTTGGTAGTGTTACGGCTAGTATACCGTTGGTATAGTTAGCGGCAATGGTTGTTTCGTCGGCAGACTCCGGAAGGGTAAAGCGACGGGTGAAGTTCGCGTAGCGGAACTCACGGCGCGTGTAACCTTCTTTCTCTTTCTGCTCAGTGTCTTCATTCTTGCGCTCTGCGGAAATGGTTAATACGCCATCTTCCACTTTTACATTGAAGTCTTCTTTATTCAAGCCCGGTACCGCCAACTCCAATTGGAAGTCGTCATCAGTTTCCTTGACGTTTACTGCAGGCAGTGTGCCAGAAAACGCCGGACGAGTAGGTACAGCATTAAAGAAATCATTGAAGGCTCGGTTTACTAAATTAGGATTGAATCTTACAAGTCCCATGATCGATTTATGTTTTGGTTTTTTAAGTTCGATTTCGCTCTACTTAGATCAAAGGCTGTGCCAGTAGGCCAAAAAGTGCTTTTTGGGTGCCAAAACTGAAAGCTAGGTGTCAAAATGTCATTAATGATTGATTTTTTGATGACAAAAAGGCAGATTAGTGTTCCAGGATGGCATTTCGAGCTCCAATGCCACTTAAAAAACAGTCAGAAGCCAGTCGACGAGGAATAAAATGGGAATGGAGATGGGAATGCCTATTGTGGGCATGAGAATTGCCAGCGGTGGATTTAAGCCTTTTTCTGCGGTGAGAATCGACATGGCATTCATGGGGCCAATAGCGGCGCCAAGGATGCAAATAGTACCCACCAGATTTTGCATGTCCAGAATGTGCCAAACCAATAGATAGGTGAGTAGGGGCGCTAAGAGCAGTTTGTAGGCTTGTCCCCAGAGTAGGTACTTCCATTGCGTGCGGCTGTCTTGCAGATCGATCTGCATGCCAATGCTCAAAAGGGCGATGACCGCAAAAGGAGCAGCTAGTTTGCCTAAGAGTTGGTCTAGCCAAGGTGTATAGGGGATAGAGAGAAGGTTGAGGAGTAATGCAAGCACAAAGCAGATAAATGGCGGGAAGCGGAGGATACTCTTGGCGATTTGCCAAATACTGTTATGGCCGCTGGTGAGGTAAAAGAGGGTGGAAATTCCTGCCGTATTGAACACGAGTATGGTGCCACTTAAGCTGAGGATAATACCGTAGGCCAAGCCTTCTGGGCCATAAAGCAGCTCAAAAATCGGAAAGCCAACAAAGGAAGTACTGCTAATACCCGAGGTGAGCATAAGGGCACCTTTGGTGGACGGAGTCATCACGACCGCACGGCTTAGCAGTTGGAAAAACAGGACACTACCAAAGAAAATGAGAAAAGGGGTGATCGTCAGCCAAATGAGATTAAGCTCTAAGCTGATCTTGGGGATATGGTACAAAGCCACCACCGGAATGAAGAAATAGATGATGAGTCGGTTCAGGCTGCGTGGCTCCTCCGCCCCAAATAGGCCAGACCGACGCAGGACAAAGCCAGCCAGGATGGATACGGTGAGGAGTATGAGATTGTCCAAGGCGGTGGGTTGGTGGTTGTGTAGGGCTAAGGTAGTGGATTGGGCGTTGATTGGAATGGTAGGGGTAGAGAGAAATGGAGCTTAGATACAGCGCCCGCCTTGGGCGGGCTTCCCACCCTTATCCTAAATTAGGACCTAATTATTCACCTCGCATCCACACCCCAAACGTGAGGAGTAGACACACGAATATCATGCTCTACATGACAGTAGAGCCCAGCAATAGTGTTTAGAAAAGAACTCTGATTGATTATTGCCGGTCCTGCTTTAGGCGCCTGTTCTACCTGGACACTGGCAAGGAATAGATACACTGATTGGTTGGGGAGGTAGTACCCCAAGGGGAATTTTCTTTTCTGTTGTCTAAGATAGCGTTTTTTCTTTATTTAACAACGAACTGATTTAAACTTTTCTAATGGCTTACGCCCCAACGCTTTACAGAACCTGACTTCAGCGTTTTCCTTCCCGCAC
>JBCBWU010000340.1:0-5014 GCA_039816955.1 Bacteroidota bacterium | reverse complement strand
GGTAGTATACACCAGCGGCTGCCTGAATACCTGCACCAGACTCCGAGGCTAATGAAAGCAGATTATCATTGTGGGTCTCCACTCCTGGCAGATATACGCCATCCGGAGTAATGAGTTCACCACCGCGTAAGGTCCATTGCTGCCAGCTCAAGCCTACACCGAGTGAGAGCACCCCTGTTCCCATTTCCATTTGATAATTATAAGCCCCCTGTACGCTAGTCAACTGATGCGCTCCAATTTCATCATTCTCAAACTGGAATCCCAACCCGCCGCGCAGGAAGTATAGCGGAAGGTGTACACTTACCCGTTGCCCAACTGGTGCACCTTCTAATCCCACCCACTGCTGGCGATAGGTCCCCGTAACACTTAGGCCGTAATCCAAACCTGCGTAGGCTGGGTTGTAACGCATGGGGTCCAACATGTAAGTGCTGTACTGAGCCGGTTGTTGGGCCGAAAGAGTGTAGCTCAACGCGATCAGTAGGGATGTACAGTACAAATATTTCATCGGGTCAGTTTAATGATTTGGCGGGTAGCTCAATATGTGGGGTACGGGTATCATTTCAACAATAGGTGCCAATAGTACCATTTGTAAGGACATTAGACTGCAGTAAAATAGAACAAAATACCGGACTCGTCAAGAATGAGTCCAAAAACAAAGCCCACTTACGTCAGCCCTTAGTCAATATCACGTGCCCAAGCCAAGGGCTATATTCTTCTGCACTTCACCAACAACCTCATTGATCCTAAAACACAAAGGCTACCGTATAGTTGCCCAGTTAACGAATCTGTTTTGCAGATCGGCAGACAACAGACAAAAATCCCGGAGCAGGATACCTACTCCGGGATGATATTACCGTCTTATTGTGTATGCCTACTGTATAATCAGTCGGCGGGTCTGCAATTGGCTATTGGCTCGCAGTTGTACGATATAAAGCCCTGGCGGTAAATTCACCGTTGCTCCTACTTGGTACGGTCCTGCAGGTACGCGCTCCTCGGTAAGCGTGCTCATTACCCGACCATTCATATCAATGAGTTGCAACTGCACTTCGGAAGCTGCCTCCAAGTCAAAGCTGATGGTCACTTGCTCGGTACTAGGGTTAGGGAACACCTCTAGCTGGAAAGCGTCCGTTAGTACTTCGCGGGTAGAAGAAATAAATCCACCTGGCGGCTCATCCAGCCTTACGGAAGTGTACAAGCGATATTCACCAGCTACAAAATCCAATGACTGGCTAAGATCCTCAACGAGGATACTATCACCAGTGAAGTACTCATACCACCAGCCTGTTTCCTGGAAAGGTTGAGGAATGGCCTGTGGCTCTACCGCAAAGTTACCAAGTACGGCTACGTCCATTTCATCACTATTCAGTTGAATGCGCTTCGCTGTACCAGCCAGACTGTTAGCAAAATCATCCGTACGGAAAACGGGGTAGTCCGTTTTCAGCTCGATCAATGCCTTGGTCACATTGTATAGGCGCTGGCGATTAGGGCTTTCAAAATAGTCCCAGCGGATGGGCTTTGGATCTACCCGACAGTTATCACTAATCCCACCACCGGGGCAGTAATTAATACTGAAGTTGTAGCCCAACTCTCCAAACTGCCATAGCATCTTCGGACCAGGCACTGTATAGAAAAAGGCACTGGCGAGTTCGCAGCGCTGTAGGCCAGTTACTGTGTTCCGTACATTATAGTCGCCGGCACTGTTACCGAACTGTTCATTTTTGTACATCATACGTTCCTCATCGTGGCTCTCCATGTAGGCAATAAGTGCTGGTGTTGGCCAACCACGATTCGTGTAGAAAGCATCAGAGAGGTTAGAACCATAGCCCATAGCGGCCTCCAAATACTGATTGTGAAGACCCGCACCTGCCCAAGACATCATGCCATTGCCGTAAGTCGTCAACTCAATTTCTTCGTTGTTGGCGGCGAAGTGTTCTAGTATTACATAGAAATCCGGATTAACTGCCCAAACTACATCTGCATAGTGCTTAATGATGGCAATACGGGAGGCATCGTACTGACTCCAGGCACCAGCGTCGGTATTAAAGGTTTGGGTAAAACCCTTAGATAGATCATAACGGAAACCGTCCACGCGGAACTCTTCAATCCAGTATTCCATCACACGATCAACGAAGTAGCGGGTAGCAGCAGTTTCATGGTTAAAGTCATAACCCACATTAAAGGGGTGACGAGCATCAGGATTCAACCAAGGATTCTCCGGTGTAGGTTTAAAAGCCGCCTGATCCCAGTACAGTTGAGCTAATGGGCTCTGACTAAAGGCATGGTTGTACACCACATCCAGAATCACCGCAATGCCGCGGTTGTGGCACTCATCAATAAAGGCCTTGAACTGATTAATGGTACCGTAGTATTTATCCAATGCCATGTGGAAGCTTGGATTATACCCCCAGCTAATATTACCCTCAAATTCGTTCACTGGCATCAATTCAATAGCGTTCACACCAAGGTTGCTGAGATAATCCAGGGTATCAATCAGGGTTTCGTAGTCATGACGATCTATGAAGTCGCGCATCAGCAATTCATAAATCACCAAATCCTCTTGTGCTGGTGCCGCAAAGTCATCCACCTGCCAATCGTATTCCGGAGCACCGGGCTGTAGAACACTGGTTATGCCCTGCGTTTTTCCGGTAGGATAAGCTGGAAGGTCTGGATAAGTAACCGCTGGAATGAACGGATCATTGAAGGGATCGAGTACGATCTGGCTGTATGGGTCCGCAATGCGAATGCTGCCATCCACCAGGTATTGGAAAGCATACTCTTCTCCCTCAGTAAGGCCATCGATTTGCAGCCACCACAAGTCACCATCCAGGCTCTGCTTCATTTGATACTGCAGCGATGCCTGCCAATCGTTGAAGTCACCAAGTACAAAGATGGCGTCTTTATTAGGTGCGAATAGCTGCAGAAGGTAACTCCCATCTCCTAAATAATTAATACCGTGAGGTAACTCTAGCGGTGGGTCTTCTTGTGGAACATCTCCGGGGATCACGAGTACAAAGGTAGCCGTATCCGTTAAGTCTTCGTAAGCTGCAGCTACCAATACTTCTTGCACGCCGCTACCGCCACTCACATTAATGGTGGTGCTGATGGTGGTGGCATCCATTGCGGATTCTACTTCTTGTCCGTTGACAAAAACCTGCAAGTCAGATTCGATGTAACTGTTGACATCAACAGGAATCATGGCCCCTACGCTGGTCAGAACAACGGGGTCAGTAGGATTGGTAATATCCACACGGTACGCTGCAGTGTAGGTAAAGGATTCCGTTAAAGTATTGGTACCATCAGTTGCGGTGATAATTACTTCGTGCGTACCTTCTTCGAGTGCACGCAGATCATAGCTGATGGCTGTTTCACCAGTTACTTCGGAAAGCTGTTCACCATCCTCGGTGATCGTTAGGGTCGCAGCGCCAGAGGTTACGGCATTGATGGTAATAAACTCACCTAGGGCAACATCCAAGTTGCTTTCCAGTGGTGCGTTTAAGCTCAGCGACAAGGGAATATCATCCGCAAATACATCGTAATAAATATCGCTACCGCCAGCGGCTTTACCCTCTAGCGAGCCATCACCATTACGAAATACCAAAGCTAGCTGTAGTATTTCTTCTCCATCAGGCACATTGTAGTACTCCTTGATGGATGGCTCAAAGGTGTAGGTATACTTATTGTCCTCGCCCGGAACTGGTGTAAGTTGCCAAGCGGCGTTGGCTTGCCCCCAAGTAGTTTGGACGTACTGCCAATCTGCTGGGCCGGTGCTGGCGTCGGTAATAACTCCAGTATGGAGGTATACATCACAGCCGCAGTCGGCTAGTCCACCAGTACCCTCTGTAGCATCAAAGGTGATAGTCACGGCATCATTAGGCGTAGGGAAAGCAGGTTCTGCTGTGATCAATTGGGCGTGAACTTGACTGGGGATGATCCCCAACAAAGCCAGACCAACAAACGCAAGCAAAAAGCTTGACCATTGTGTTGAAATAGGTTGGTAAGAATTCTTCATTTGATTCTGCACTTTTTGGTAATTACAATTATAGAGGAGTTCAAGTTTGGCCAAAGGGCCAATCCTGTAGAACTACTTACTTGATCAATAATTATAGAAGAGCGAAAACTTCAGATACAAGACCGTTACTCAAGGCGGTCATCCGCCGTAGTTAGAGACAGGATCTAAAAATTAGACGTTGGTTGAATTACGGTTTTAACAGGTCGCTCTCAATTAAAAGCAATTACTAATCGCTTTCAAACGGACAACGAAGGTCGAAAAAAATGACTAGCTACCAAAAAGGAAAAGGAAAATATGGTGAACGTCTGACAGTTACACCTTAGTGCTTAGGCTAAAAATTGAGCTAGGATAGATAAAATACAAATCCCGAATACCAGGCATTGCCGGTATCCGGGATTCTCTATATCAATTAGGTACTAAGACCTATGATATTCTAGCCATCATACTCCTCGTCGTTGTTGTAGCTATCCTTACGACGGTCATCGTAACTACTACTACGATTGCGATCATAGCTGCTTCCACGGTCGTTATAGCTGCTACGACGATCATCATAGCTACTGCGACGATCATAGCTGCTTCCACGGTCGTAACCGCCGCCACCGCCACGATCATAACCGCCACGGCCACCGCCGCCGCCACCGTAACCACCACGGCCGCCACCGCCACCGTAACCACCACGGCCGCCACCGCCGCCGTAACCACCACGGCCGCCACCGCCGCCGTAACCACCACGGCCGCCACCGTAACCGCCACGGCCGCCACCGCCGCCATAACCGCCACCGCCGCGCTTCTCACGTGGCTCAGACTCTTTAACAGCGATCTCACGACCATTCAATTCTGCCCCATTCAAGTCCTCAATAGCTGCCCGTCCTTCGTCATCATTAGGCATTTCAACAAAACCGAAACCCCGGGAGCGCCCAGTTTCACGGTCCATAATAATTTTTGCGCTCTCCACTTCTCCATAAGCTTCGAACGCAGTACGTAGATCATCATCAGTGATCCCGT
>JBCBWU010000033.1:0-42088 GCA_039816955.1 Bacteroidota bacterium | reverse complement strand
ACACCATCGGTTTTCAGATTCGAAATCTTTCAGAGGTGACGCTCTTTCTGTTCGAAGAGGTCCGCTTCTTGGGTACCGTCGAAGAATCGATACAGTCTTCCACTAATATCACCCTCGCTGAGGAGGGAATTGGCGAGCGGGAATTTAGACGGCGATTTGAGGCACCGATGCCACTACATCAGCTCCTTTATTCTTACACTGCCCTGCCCTACGAAGGCAAAGGCGTATACACCAATACCATGGTGCTGGCTAACCAGGTCGACTTTCAGCTGGGAGACCATTTTGCACTAGGAGCCGGAGCGCTCATTCCCGCCTTAGTCATGATCAAGGCGAAAGCACAAATCTCCGCCTCTGAGATGTTGCACGTGGGTCTAGGTGCCCATCAGTTTTTTCCCTTTTACGATCAAGGTACTTTCACGCATCCCTACGTAATTGTTACCGTCGGAAATCAAGAAAGTTACTTGAATTTCACTGGTGGATACTGGATTGAGCGTTACAGTTATATCGACAGTGGCCCTGATATATACCCAATGGTTACTGTTGCGGGTTCCTTCGCTTTTGCACCAAACTGGCGGTTCTTTGCCGAAGCTGCAGCCGTAGTGCAAACTGGTACCAGCACAGTATTACCCACCTTTAATTTTTCCAATCGTAGTGGACGCGGCGTCTTCGAGTTTGGAATAATGGCCATTCCAGACAGTCAAATTCCGGTGCTACCCATCCTGTCCTATCATCGTCTATTTTAGAAGATGTTAAGTCTTTAGTTTGAACTCAAATAGATCTGGTCGTTGGTAGTGGCCGTTCACACTGAAATCAAAACGGCTGCGCACAATTTCTGCAAGATCAACCTCCGCAATCAACACGCCTTCTTTATCCCAGAGTGGGCCAGCTAGCACTTCTCCGTAAGGAGATACGATGACGCTGCCGCCACGACAACATTCCTCAGGTACTTGAGCCCGTTTCCGCCAAGGCTCTTCCGGATAGTCTGAGCGCCGGAAATACTGATTGGCGCTCAATACGAAACAGCGACTTTCCTGAGCTATGTGCTGCACAATCGGTAGCCAACTTGGACGAGCATCCGCAGTTGGGGCTAAGTACAAATCAAGGCCTTGCTGATAAAGCGACATCCGCGCCAAAGGCATGAGGTTTTCCCAACATATCAGACCACCGATTCTGGCTAGTGGGGTATCTAGCGTAATCAACCCATCGCCACTCCCCTCCCCCCAGATTAAACGTTCGGAACCTGTAGGTTTAAGTTTTCGGTGTACACCACACAAACCGCTCTCTGGAGAGAAATAGAACATGCTGCAGTATAGAGTCGTACTGGCCATATCTTTTTCTGTGACACCAACGACCAAATACATGCCATGTTCCCGACTTAAAGCGGCAAGTTCCTCACAATACTGATCACCGGCTTCGATGCTGTTATGCCAATACGCCTCCCAAAGTTGCCGGCCCTGCGTAGTACGAGCGCCAATCACCGTATCGAAGTTAAAACCGCGCGGGTAACCCGGGAAAAAACTCTCGGGAAAGAGTAGTAGTTCCACATCGTTCGCTGCCTGCTCAACCACCAGGCTACGGGTTTTTTCCATCGTTGCTTCTAAATCAAAAAAAACGGGTGTACTTTGCGCTACTCCTACTTTAATTGTACCCATTTGCTATGCTATTGAATATTCATCCGGAAAATCCCAGCGAGCGTAAATTACAACAGGTAATCCGTGTGTTGGAGGAAGGTGGTGTTATTATTTACCCTACCGATACCGTTTACGCCTTAGGTTGCGATATTAAAAGTAAGAAGGGGCTGGAACGGCTAGCGCGCATACGGGGAGTGAACCCGCAAAAAGCTCGCTTCTCTTTTATCTGCTCGGGTATCAGTCAAGTGGCGGAATACAGTGCTCAGATCGACAACGAGATCTTTCGGTTGATGAAACAGCACCTACCGGGTCCGTTTACCTTCATTCTCAAAGCTGGCAATCAGGTTCCTAAGCTGCTACACGGAAAACGAGCAAGTATCGGTGTTAGGGTTCCGAGTAATAATATCCCCTTGCGGATTGTGGAAAATCTGGGTCGGCCAATTATCACCGCCTCACTCAAGAATGATGAGGATAATTTTCTGGAATACCTCACCGACGCCCAGGATATCTTAGACCAATTTGGTAAAAGAGTAGATATCGTCATTGATGGTGGCCCCGGTGGCACGGAGGGATCCACAGTCATTGATTGCACCACTGATCCTCCCGAACTCATTCGCCAAGGAATTGGCGAGATTGAATTACTATAATTCAGAGAACGTCAAATCCTTCAGCACATGGAAATCAGTAATAAATTCAGTAACCAACGAATTCTGGTCACTGGCAGTTCACGGGGTATTGGCAGGGCTACCGTGCAGCTCTTCGCAGCGGCGGGAGCAAAAGTGGCGGTACATTATCACCAGAATGAACAAGCTGCTGCCAGTACTTTACAAGCACTCAGGGGAGCAGGGCATGTAATGCTACAAGCCGATTTAGCTGATGCGAACCAAGTACGTGCCTTAGTGCAAGAAGCGGCCGGAAAACTGGGTGGAATAGATGTACTGGTTAATAATGCAGGTGTGTTTCTACCCCACCCCTTTGAGTCAACTCCCTACGAAGAATGGTTGACGACCTGGACTCGCACGATCAATACTAACCTTACTGGTGCTGCCGTAGCCGCCTTCACCGCTGCAGAGTTTATGAAACAACAAGGCCACGGCAAAATTATTAATGTCGGCAGCCGGGGAGCATTTCGCGGGGAAGCGGGGCAACCCGGTTACGGAGCTAGTAAAGCTGGGCTACATGCGATGGGGCAAAGCTTGGCCCAGGCACTAGGCCCACACGGGATTACCATACATACTGTCGCTCCTGGATTTGTGGAAACCGCAATGGCCCGACCACACCTGCAAGGTGAGGCAGGCGAAGCAGTGAAGCGGCAAAGCCCGCTCAATCGAGTGGCTACCGTACAAGATGTGGCGCAAGCGATTTTTTACTTAGCCAGTCCCGAAGCCGAGTTTACCACTGGCTGCATTTTAGATATCAACGGCGCCTCCTACCTCCGCACCTAGGGATTTGAAAAAGGAACCCCAGACTCCAGCAAATTGAAATCCGGGGCAGCCCTGCAATTCAAAAAAGGTACTCTTCTTTAGACCTAATCATTTTCGCCTAGTCTGAAAGCGCAGACTCGTGTTTTCGTATAAAGCTTCACTTTTGATGTTCAAGAAGTAATTTCCTTGTTTCACTGGCGGTTAATGGCCACTGTATTTCCTGTCATAAAGTTTAGAAATAGGTATTCCCTTTGGCGCTAAGCCATTTCGATCTGGACAAGCGATGCTTATCCTCAGTAGTGTGGAAAACGAATGCGCGTTTGACCTAATTCAGTAGTACTATCTGTCTCCTAGTGGTATGTATTTAAGGTCTTCAAATCCAAGTTACAACTTCGTGTGTATATTTTCTAAATCACTTTTTTCCGTTTTTCCGTTAATTTGAGCCTTCACATCTTCCATTAGAAAGATTGTGTCATTTTACAAAGCACACTTATGACTCCACTTGCCGAACGCATGCGCCCCAAGAAACTAGACGACTACGTAGGCCAGTCCCATTTGGTTGGCGAGGGTGCCGTATTGCGCCGTGCTATCGAATCTGGTCGTCTCCCGTCTTTCATCCTGTGGGGGCCTCCAGGGGTAGGCAAAACCACACTGGCAAAGATCATCGCCAACGAATTAGAGATCCCTTTCCATATCCTGAGTGCCATCAACTCAGGGGTCAAGGATATTCGTGAGACTATTGGCAAGGCGCGGCGGCAGCAGTTTTTTGAAACTGCTAGTCCGATTTTATTCATTGACGAGATTCACCGTTTCAGTAAGTCGCAACAAGACAGCCTACTTGGGGCAGTAGAACAGGGAATCGTCACCTTGATTGGAGCCACTACGGAGAATCCTAGCTTTGAGGTAAATGCAGCCCTGCTATCGCGCGCGCAGGTGTACGTTCTCAAAGAGTTGGCTGCCGAGGACCTCAAAGAAATGGTAGATCGTGCACTAAGTCAGGATGAGTTTTTGCAGAAGCAAGACATCAAAATAGAGGAATACGAAGCCATCCTACAACTTAGCGGAGGCGACGGTCGCAAGCTCTACAATATCCTGGAACTGGTGACCAGTGAAATGCCAAAGGATGGTAGCACCTTGGTGATCGACAACGAGTACGTCCGCCAGCGCGTCCAGGAAAATCTAACCCGCTTTGACAAGGGCGGAGAACAGCATTACGATATCGCCAGTGCCCTCATCAAAAGTATTCGTGGTAGCGACCCTAATGCTGCGGTCTACTATCTGGCTCGACTCATCGATGGAGGGGAAGATGTAAAGTTCATTGCTCGCAGGCTGATCATCTCGGCCTCAGAAGACATTGGTCTTGCCAACCCTAATGCCCTTCTAATGGCAACTACTGCAGCACAAGCAGTACAGACGGTCGGCTGGCCAGAATCACGGATCATCTTATCGCAGGCCGTTGTTTATCTGGCTACTTCGCCCAAGAGTAATGCCAGTTATATGGCCATCAACCTGGCCCAGCAAAAGGTGAAGGAAACGGGTACCTTACCGATTCCCTTGGCCCTTCGCAATGCGCCAACGAAGCTAATGAAAGAATTGGATTACGGTAGTGGTTATAAATACGCACATGACCATCCCGGCAATTTTGTGGAAATGGAGTTCCTACCGGAAAAAATTGTGGGCACTACTTTTTATAAGCCGCAGAACAATCCATCGGAGCGCAAGATTTGGGAACGGCTGAAGGCCTGGTGGAAAGGGAAGTATGGGTATAAGTGATTCTAATTAGAATTAGAATTAGAATTAGAATGAGCGTTAGAGTAAAAGTGAGGGTATAGGCGTACAGGGGGAGGGAATTAGAGTAAAAATTAGGGTGAGAGTTAGAATTTGGACGAGAATTGGAGTTTTAGTCAATGTGCGAATTATACAACTAGCTAGCGGGTATAACGCGCTATGGTGGATATGCCCGAGATACTCTTAAAAGCAGACTTTTACTCCTTGACGCTACTGAAGATACCGTTAAGTCCTCACGCGCAATAGCTCGCTCGCTTTAATACCAAAACGCTCTTGAAACTTGCGGCTGAAATATGATAAACTATCAATGCCACACTCGTAGGCGACTTCTGCTACGGTGAAGTGTGTTCGCCGAATGATTAACTTATATGCCTGTTGTAACCGCAATTCCAGTAAGTACTGCACGGCATTTAGGTTACTGTGTTGCTGGATCGTTCTTCTTAGCTGGCGGGCCGACAAACCGGCCATTTCACTCCAAGCACGTACATTAAAGTTAGAGTTATGGATAGAGGACAATGCTATTCGATGTAGTGCTCTGAATTGCGCCTCATTGGCTGACTCTTCGGTCGGCAATGCCTCCTGATTTTGTTGTCGCTTGAGTGTGTTGCGATATAGATTTTGCAGACGCACCAGCAATTCACTTGGGATAAAGGGTTTCAGTAGATAATCGTCAACGCCCAAAGTGAGACCTGCCAATTGTTGTTCCTCTAACGCCCGAGCCGTAAGAAACACAAAGGGAAGCTGCGCCCATTTCTCGTTTTCTTTAACCTTTTCCCGAAAGGTTATTCCATCCATACCAGGCATACCAATATCAGAGAGAATAAGATCCACACTTCGAGTTTGCAAAAGTTGTAGTGCCTCTACTCCATTAGTTGCGCTCAAAACCTTATAATCAGTTTGTAAGAGTTGCTCCAGATAACGCCGCATATCCTCCTGATCTTCTACTAGCAAAACATGGCCCTGTGGTAGATCATGAGGCAGGACCACTATCTCTGACACGTCAGACGGGGATGTAGTGAGCAATTTTTCGGCTTCGGCTTTAGTGTATGGAAGGCTTAACTGGAAAGTAGCTCCCTGAGGCGAGGTGGTCAGTAGGCTCAAATCACCATCCATCCGCTGCGCCAATTGCCGGGATAATGCCAAACCAATACCGATACTTTGCGCTCGGTATTCATCGCGGGCGCCAAATCGTTCAAATACCTGCTCTTTTTGCTCAGGGGGAATCCCCGGGCCATTATCTGACACCGCTAGATGCAGATCATCACCCTCTTGCCGGGCAGTAAACTGCACACTACTCCCCGGAGCGCTGTACTTCAAGGCATTTGACATCAAATTTTGTAGCACTTTTTCCACTTTATCCGCATCTATCTCCACCAATAGATCATCTGCCAACTCATACTGAAACTTGATGGTTATTGCTAAACCCTCGGCCATAGATTCGTAGGTCAAAATGGTCCGCTGCAGAAAGGGCAATAATTCCACTGGGCGCACACGCAGGGGTAGCTGTCCGGCTTCTAGTCTGGCTAAATCAAGCAGGCTATTGACACGTGCCAACAAGGAATCCGCGCTATTGGAAATAAGCTCAAGCTGGGCCTGAGTAGGTTGGTCAAGTATCTGTTCCTGGAGCTGACGAACCGGTGCTACAATGAGACTGAGCGGGTGCCTCAAATCATGAGAAACATCGGCAAAAAGTCGGGTCTTGAAATTGTGCAACTCTTGCCAATAACGGGTCTCGCGACTTTGCAACTCGGATTGATATCGCGCCCGAGCACGAAACCATAGCAGTAGTGTCGCAGTTATAGCTAATAGTCCGAGTATCCCCCCCGTCAAGCGAGTACGCCTAGCACGCTCTTTGCTTATATCTAAGTCTTTCTGAGCTAATTCTAGATCTTTTTCCGCTACTTCGTAGCGTTGATAGGCGTTGGCCAGGGCTTCCGTTTTTTCTGCTTCGTAAGCCTCCTCTAGTAAAGCAGTCAAGGTGTCCTGTTGAAGTAGGGCCAATTGTGGACGTCCTCTGATGCGAAACCACCGTGCAGCATTATAACGCGTTTCCACTTGCGCAGTAAGGCTGCCAAAGTCTGGCCCATACGCCAAGGCCCAATCGATCCAGGATTTGGCTGCCCCTGTCTGGCCTAAGTCTAAGTGCCATTCTGCCAAACCATTGGCTGCCGCTACAGTAGATGGTAGGTCACCAACGGCCTGTGCCGCCTGGAAACTCTTGGAATAGTAATACTGTACCGAGTCAGATTTCGCATGAACTGTTTCGTGGTAACCCGCCAGGTTATTCCAAACAAATACCAGCGTACTAGAGTCACCAATTTTTCGCGCTACTGCTTCGCCCTCGAGTAATAGGTTGTAACGGTCTTCCTCCCGTGCAACATTACTCATATTGGTCAATAGATTACTTAAAATGTAGGGATCTTCCTCCCACACTAAGCGAGCAATCTTGAGTCCACGCCCGTAGTATTCTTCAGCTTCTTCGTCTTCCTTGGCATCGAAATAAACATTACCCAGATTATTGAGCGCGTAGGCCATGCTCACCGAATCATCTATCTCCTCGGCTTTGAAATACGACTCTTGCAAGTAATCCAGTGCTTGCCGATAATTACCCTGGGTGCGGTAAATGGCGCCGATGGTATTCAAGCTTAAGATTTCACCAAACGCCCAATCAATAGCCCTCATGTGTTGTAATGCTTCCTGGCCATATACCAGCGCACTATCGGCTTCTCCTAAATCTGTGAAGACTACACTCAGCTGGTAGGCTGCTTTAGCTAGCACTCGACCATTACCTAATTGCTCTGCGCCAGCTTTCGCCTTACGGGCTACCAAGAGCGCACTATCAATGGCCGTAAAGCGCAACTCACCCGCAGCTCTAATTTGGCTTTCCACGAAAGTGGAGTCATCCTGAGAAAGTAGACGAAGGGACACACCTAACAAAACGGTAAAAAACAGAAAGCGACGTAAATAAGCGTTCATTTTGATACGGGATCTGTAGATCGACAAATTAGCTTACTGCTGTGAAACTGCCTAGTATTTAAAACCTAATTCTAGAGTGACACAAGTCCATTTTTTACCTTTTCGCCCTCCTCAAAGGCATCAATAACACCTCATTTCCACATTTGTCCGTTTTGAGCAAACAATGGTTCATTTTGAGCAAAACCAATAGCGGGTTCTGGCAGCATCTTGCGAACAAGAATTCACATTGTTCATCTCATAAAAGTCTATACCCGTGAAAACTGTACTATCAGCCGGTATTTTACTCCTTTGCTTTACCACCCATTTTTGCTTTGCACAAGCATCTCAATCCTCCGAATACACCTACACAGGCACTACGGATCTATTTGCTGAATACCTTACCGCAACTGAGGACGGGCAACTCCTGCAACTTATCCGCCAGCAGGAAGGATTTTACGATAAAACCATAATTATGTCTACTGATACCCTGGGAGAGGTCAGCTGGATCAGATCTTGGGGAAACGACGAAGAGATTCTGCGCCCCCGGAAGTTACTACAACTTAGCAGTGATGACATCATTGTTGCTGCTACCTATTTTAATCCCTTTCAGGGTGGAGCGGAAATGGCCTTGCTCTATCTGGAAGAAGATGGCAGCTTTCAACGGCAATCCGTATACGCCACCATCGCCGCCGAAAACATTTGGGACATCGTACCCATAGCAGGCGATAAGTTTTGGGTGCTTGGAGATATCTCGATTAATGACGGCATCGCTACCTTACTTTTGGAAATCGACAACCAGGGTGAGGTTCTACGACAAATCACCTTGAAAGATGATCAATTCACCTACTATACCCAGCTTACGCTACATCCAGATGGAGGCCTCTTTTTATCCGGGCGCAACGGTGCCTCTGGCGTCAACAAGAGCATTTTGAGTCGCCTGGATAGTAACTGGAACGTTTTATGGACCAGCGAAGGAAGCCTCACCGACACGCAAGTGTTCGGACACGAAGTCATTGCCGTAGACGAGAGCGGCAATAGCCAGCAGTTGGTTCGCTTCAACAGTGCGCTGTGGTTAGTAGAACACAACGCACAGGGTACGGTGACCGAAGAACGCTGGCTTGGAAATGTTGGCGAACCCGTGGGATTTGAGACGATTGACGACCGATATATAATTGCGACCCTAAATGGCGCACTCGTAGAACTCTCGGCTGATTTTGAAGTCGGTCAATTACAGTTCCGCGATTCTGACTTCGGCACCTTATCCACCCAACCAGTAGTACTCAATAACAACAGTGTAGCATCTATTGGACAGTCACTCAACGAAGACGGTCAATTCATCATCGTTCAACAAAAGGGTGCGGCCGCATTAGCTCCGGGTTGTGTTGGTTATTTTGCTAGCCTTTCTCAAGCACCAGATGACAGTGGCCTAAGTTTTAATGTTATCAGCCCTACTGTCGGCAGCTCAGATTTGAGTTTGGGTATCCTTGATTTAGCTTTTGGTGCAATCACAGCCCCAGCTAGCGTCAATACTTGTATAGAAGCATGTTCCGGGCCTCCATCGGCTGCATTTAGCATTGATCAAAATGGTTTGAGTGTAAGTCTTAGTGTAATGAATGTGGTAAATGAAACTGATTACGAGTGGGAGCTAAGTAATGGTGAGACTTACTCTGGGAGCAACCTAGATCTGACGCTAACCGAAGAAGGCACTTACGAAGTCTGTCTCACTAGCAGTAATGACTGCGGCCGAGTACAGTCTTGCCAGAGCTTTACGGTAACGATTAACACTACTCGAGAATTACTGACTCAACCGTTAAAAGTGAGTCCCAATCCGATTGCCGATAATTGCTGGATAGAAGGTTTGTCTCCCGGCTATTACCGTATGGACGTTTTCGACGCATTGGGCAGAATTGTACACACTAACGAGCGCTACTTTTCCGTAAAGACCGAGCTATCTACTACCAGCTGGACTTCCGGGCAGTACTATATACAACTCACCAATGAAAACAATCGCTACGTAGCTCGATTGCTCAAATCCTAACCTCAAAATCCTAAACTCATGAAGCCTTATAGCATATTAAGTTCAGTGCTATTGTGTTTGCCCTTGCTGCTAAGTGGTCAAACGCTACGATGGACCACGGACTACACTGGAACTACTACCTACCAGGTGCCCACTGGGTGGATTATAACGATTCAACAAGAAGGTGAGGTCTCCACTTGGCAGGCGCAGGAGTCGCCCGGTGAAAAAGGCACTCCCGGTCTCTTAGTGATAGCAATGGCCGATCCTGGATTGGAGCTGGAATTACTCACAACCACGCTTTTACAGGAAGTGACGCAAGAGATACAGATTAAGAATCGAATAGCGTCATACAACCAAAGCCATTTAACGTTAGGAGCAACTATCAATGGTATCCAAGCGGAAGTAGCCACCATGGCCATGAGGGATCAGCAATGGGTGTACGTCGCCATGTTCGCTGCACCTAGTGACCGATTCTACGAGCTGGGCGGAGCATCGGTACTCTACCAAGCGCTGCAGCAACAGAGTCCTTACTTAGCTAATGAAAGAAACGGTTCAGAACTATCCAATGGCTCAAACATGCAAGATATCACCACACAAAACCAGATACTCCAGCAAGGAGTCACTCATCCAAGTCATGAATTGATTGGGAGCTGGCTACAAAGCTTTAGTATACTCAGTGGGGATGACTACCTGACGAGTGAAAATGCGATTAGAACAGAAGAACGTGGCTATGCTCATCTTCTAGATCTGCGCGAGGATAACACTTACACCCTTACGTATCGCTACCAAAGCTATAGTGGTGGTTGCCCGTACGAAGCGGAAGTAGTAGAAACCGGAGGATATAAATTGTACGACAACACCTTAAAGCTCCAACGTGATAGCTACGAAGCAAACTACAATGTTTGTGGGGATCAGTCTGTAGAACGCAATAACCAATTGGCTCCGGCAAGCTATCAAATTGGCAGTACTGGCCAGGAATTGGTTCTGCGTGGCGCCCCTTTTGAATACAGCATTTCTGTACATAATGATGCTAGCGGACAAGCTTACATACAAGAGGGTTTCCGTCGGCAATAAAGGCGTATAGTACAGTATACAGAAGAGCCGGAGCTTACCACTTAGGTAAGTCCGGCTCAAGTATATTATTGTCTTGTCTAGTCTAAACTAACAAAGCAAAACTTACGCCTGCTTGTGCTTACGGATAGCCTCCGTCAAGCGAGGTACTACGTCAAACAAATCGCCGACCACACCGTAATCCGCAGCCTTGAAGAAAGGTGCTTCCGGATCTTTGTTGATCACAACGATGGTCTTTGAGCTGTTCACACCAGCCAGGTGTTGGATCGCTCCTGAGATTCCTGCGGCGATGTAGAGGTTTGGACGGATAGCAATACCTGTTTGTCCTACGTGCTCGTGGTGAGGGCGCCAACCTACATCAGATACCGGGCGTGAACAAGCGGTAGTTGCACCAAGCTCGTTTGCCAGCTGTTCGATGATACCCCAATTCTCTGGGCCCTTCATACCGCGACCAGCAGATACTACCAATTCCGCTTCTGGAAGTGGTGTTACACCTTCCATTCGGGACACCTCTTTCACGCTAGTTCTGCTAGCAGGTACCGCTACAGATAGAGCAGCTACTTCCACTGCCGAACCTACTTCAGCCGGCTGCATGGAGTTACCCATCACTGAAATCAACTTGATCTCAGAATTAATGGCAACGTTGGCAAAAGCCTTACCGGAAAATACAGGCTTACGTACACTGAATGTGCCACCGTCAATTACAGGCAGGGCATTTACACCAGGTACAGAGCCGGCCTTCAGGCGAGCAGCCAAACGACCAAGGACAGATTTACCGGTAGAGGTATGCGTCATGACCACAACAGTAGCGCCCAGCTGCTGTACAGCATCAGCTATCACGGCAGCGTACACTTGACTATCTAGTTTATCCAAGCTGTCATCAGCCACGTGGTGTACCTTGGCAGCACCATAGGTACCCAGCTCTGCGGCATTGGCAGCCGCACCGAGCACAATAGCTTCGCAGCTCACACCCATTGTCTGAGCAGTCTTATACCCGTAAGTTACTGCTTCAAAGGCGGGCTTTTTAAATGTTCCGTTTACACTTTCGGCAAATACTAGAACCATCTTCTATTGTTTTTTTCCTTGACAGGAATTAGATTCTCAAATTGATTAAATCACCTTGGCCTCCTCGCTGAGTAGGCGCACCAACTCGTCCATGTTTTCTGGATCTACCAACTTAACAGCGGACTTTTCCTCTGGTAATTCGTAGCTCACAATCGAGGTCAAAGCCTCCGTTTCTACGGGGGCAACAACATTCAGTGGCTTACGCTTGGCCATCATAATACCCCGCATATTCGGAATGCGCTGCTCCGCCAGTCCCTTCGCCGCGCTCAGCGCAAAAGGAGTGCTAAGCTCAATGCTCTCTGTTCCACCTTCGATATCACGGGTAATGGTCCCGGTATTACCGTCCATTTCCAACGTGTTGGCGTAGGATACGAAAGGCATATCTAACAATTCGGCTACCATTGCCCCAACTTCACTGCCGTTGTAATCAATGGTTTCTTTTCCGAAAAATACAATATCAAAGCCCTGGTCCTTAGCGTAGGCTGCAATCTGCTGCGCTACGTCTAAGCTGCTTGATCCTTCCTTATCAATCCGTACAGCCTCATCGGCGCCAATCGCCAGGCCTTTACGGATAACCGGATCATTGGTAGCTGGACCAACATTGATAATTGTGACACTGCCGCCGGCAGCTTCTTTGAGTTCTAGCGCACGCACCAGCGCATACCATTCGTCGTATGGATTCATGATATACTGTACACCACCTGTGTCCAAAGCAGTGTTATTGCCAGTGAAGGCGATCTTTGTGGTGGTGTCTGGTGTTTTGCTAACGCAAACCAGTAATTTCATTGTCCTTAGGTTTTATTGAAGCACCGCAAATATAGCTAAATTGACTGCGAAAAACAGTCGATTTAGCGAAAATTCGCTAACTTAATCAACACGCATCTATATCATGAGTTCGTCGCGTCTGAAACAATTACTCAACTTTTACAATGACAGCCCGGGTGACACCTTCATCTTGTTCGCGCTAGCTAAGGAATACGAGAAGCTAAATCAGCAGCAAACCGCCTTGGAGCATTACCTAAAGTTGTACGAGACTGATCCCGATTACATCGGTCTTTATTACCACTTAGGGAAACTGTACGAAGCTTTAAGCGAAGGGCGAAAGGCCTGGAATACTTATACTGAGGGGATACAGCGCGCCACTCAACTGGGAGATCAGCACGCACGCAGCGAACTAGCTGGGGCCCGCCTAAACCTGGGAGATGAAGAAGACTTTCTGGAGGAGGATTAAACTTTTTGCCGTTAAGTAGATCAACAGTATTTCGTATCTTTGCATGTACGAGTATGTCTTAAGGATGGATTTTGACGTTTGTATAGTTAGGTGTCATCGATCAGTGTGCCTAAGAGTTTAAAAATCCGTCGTCTGAATGAAATCGCTTTACACTTCTTTACTTGCATTAGTAGGTCTTACGTCCCTATCCGCTCAGGACTGTGGCATTACCATTGATATTAACCCTTCAGTAGACTTGTGTGCCCCAGGGTCCACTGTTTTACTTCCTATAATCACGGGTGATTTTTCCACCTTTTCTTGGTCCCCCACTACTGGTTTGACCGATCCCACTGCTCTAATTACTACGGCTAATGTGACAGACTCAGTAAGCTACACGCTTAACGTGCTGAGCCTTTCTGGAAACAACTTAATTACCAATGGCGACTTCAGCATGGGTGATACAGGTTTCACCAGTGACTACATATATGGTACCGGCGGTGGCGTTGGTCTGCTGAGCAACGAGGGCGAATATGCTATCGCAGATAATGCAGGCGACACCCACAACCAGTTCGCCAACTGTAGCGATCACACCGGTGGTGGTAATATGATGGTCATCAACGCTAGTGGCGACGCCAGTAATCTGTGGTGCCAAGTCATCACGGTAGAAGCCAATACCGATTACTTTTTTAGCGCCTGGGTAACGTCCGTAACCAGCGAAAACCCGGCCCAATTGCAATTTTCAGTCAACGGCGTACAACTGGGCACTGCGTTTAACGCCAGTCCTAGCACCTGCAACTGGCAGCAGTTCTCCTCAGAATGGACAAGCGACGCAACCACCACTGCTGAAATTTGCATCGTTAATACCAATTTCACGCCAGCGGGCAACGACTTTGCTTTAGACGACATCAGCTTTGAGGCTTTTTGCACCACCACTGCCACGGTAGATGTCAATGTAACGGAACTTGATGCAGACCTGAACGTTCCCAGTGAGGTTTGTGGTTTGGCAGAAAGTGTCATGCCCGAGGAGTTTTTTACCGCCAATACCAGCACTGGTGGCACTTGGACCCTCGACGGTCAAGCCATCACCAGTTTTATTCCAGCTGATCTCTCTCCAGGTACACACGTCCTCGAGTATGAAGTGAGCACCGGAGCCTGCAGCAATAGCTCACAAGCCGTATTCACAATTGCGGAACCCCCAAACGCCGGCACGCCAGATTTCTTTACCGAATGCTTTGACCCAGGAACCACCTTTCAGGCTAATTTATTCAGTGTCTTGACCAACCCTGATCCTAATGGTAGTTGGGAATATTTGAGTGGGCCAAACACCGCTACGATAAATACCAATACCGGACAAGTAATGGCCAGCGAAGCCGGCAGCTACCAGTTCATTTACATTGCGGATGGTGGTAGTGCATGCCCGAATGACACTACGATACAGTTGTTCGATCTGGCGCTCAATCCCGTTGCAGAACTTCCTACTACCGCGAGTTTAGACTGTGTGGTAGATCAAGCTACTCTAACTAGCAGTAATATCAGTACAGGCAACAATATTCTGTACAACTGGTACCAAGACGGACTCTTGCTAGAAGATATCTTTATTAACAGCCTAGAAGTGACCGAAGCTGGAACCTACGAACTGATCGTCATTGACGAGAATACCAACTGTCAATCATCAGCAACTACAATCGTGGATGATATACGTGACGATGTAGCTTTTGACCTAATTACCGCACCGGCACCCTGTGACAATCCACTAGCTGGTACCATAGCCATTACTAACATAACGGGTGGAACACCACCTTATCTGGCTAGTCTAGATGGCGTTACGTATCTACCTACCGAATCATTCACCAATCTGACGCCGGGCGACTATACCGTATTTATCCAGGATGCGGGCGGTTGTGAAGCGCAACTAGATGCTAATCTTCCTGCTCCCACCAATCCGACCTTAATGCTGGAGGCCAGTGAAGATGAGCCCATTAGCTTAGGTTCCACTCTTACGCTTTCCGTGATTAGTAATCCACCGGTAGAGCTCCTCGATACGGTGATCTGGGCACCGGGTATTCCTGATAGTCTGCAGATCAGTGAGAAGCAGTGGCTAATCCAGCCGACGGAAACGACTAACTATAGCTTACTCGTTCGTGATGCCAACGGCTGCGAAGCGGAAGCCTCTATCCTCATTACCGTTCGACCAGAGGGTAAGGTGTTTATTCCAAATGTGATTTCACCAAACGAGGATGGCAGCAACGACCGCTTTGTCATCTTCGATGCTGGCTCTATTGCCAATATTCCTTACCTGCGCGTCTTTGATCGCTGGGGAGGTTTGGTTTACGAAGCCACCAACCTAGCCGCAAACTCCTCGGATCGAGCCTGGGACGGCCGTAAAGGGGGACAACTCATGCCAGCAGGTGTATACATTTACGCCGCCGAAGTAGAATGGCTCAATGGCACAAGCTCGGTACTTCAAGGAGAGATTTCGATCGTCTATTAGAAGTTAAAGTGGCAATGAAAGTGAAAGTGGCCGTGCACTGAGGTGCGGTGGCATAACTAGTTGTTTACGGAAGAACTATTCGGCAAATTAGTCCTATCTTTACATCGAAAATGGAGACGCCACGGGATGCCCGAAGCTAACGCGTAAAAAACAGTAGGGCCACGAGGAAAAGTATGATATGCCATCTGCAATTTTAGCACCTGCTGCAATAAGCACAACGGAACTGGACGATTTTTTGGCTAACGGCTGGCGGCCGCTTGGTCAACGTATCTATACCGCTGATTTTATCCAGCTAGATCTGGGTGAGATTTTTAGCGTTATTCCTACCCGCCTACCACTCGAAAAACATCAATGGAAAAAGCGGCATCGTAAATTATTGCGACAAAATAATGCTCGCTTTACCTACCAGATTGGCCCTGCCCAGATTGACGATGAGAAGTTGCGAGTGAACGAACGCTACATGGTGGACCACCCGGAAAAGAGTACGGATGAGTTGGAAATCCACACTAGTCATATGGGGCGCCAGATATTCAACACGCTCGAATGCTGCGTTTATCACGAAGGTCAGTTGGTAGCTTTTAGTTTTTTTGACCAAGGCGCCACTAGTGCCTACTCCAAAGCGGGCGTTTACGATCCTGCTTATCGCAAATACAGCTTAGGTATTTATACCATGCTCCTGGAAATGCGGTGGTGCCAGGTGGAAGGAATAAAATACTACTATCCTGGTTACGTTTCGCCAGACATTCCTTTATTTGATTACAAAAAAGAAATAGGAGCCATCGAATTCTGGAGTCTCAGGCATCGACTTTGGTTTCCTTATACCGATTATGATCCCAACGAGCACGCGCCCTTGGGGGTCATGAAATCACGATTGGAAGAAGCACAAGACACCCTCTCGGCATTCGATTATGAAGCTGGATTATACCAATATGTGTTCTTCGAAATGCAAATGATGCAGAAGGGGCACCATAGATTATTGGATACACCCTGCTTTCTTTTCTTACACTGTCCAACCGCCCAGCAAGCATGGATTGGCATTTATCGACTAGAGACGGACTGTTACGAATGCTGGCACTGCGATTTTAATCGCATGATCACTTTTTTCGAACCCGCGCCACGAGGTGTGGAACTCTTTCCCTATGTTTTGGAGTTAAGAAAATTGCGTTTTCGTTGTGCAACGGCGCAGGAGTTTTCCGTCTTATTTCACGAACAATTGGATTCAAAGACACAAAATCCTCGCCCCAGACAGTATTAGATTCCAAAGGAGGAATAGGAATTGAAGAAAAACGCGTTTCTTTGTTCATCATAAGTGGCCTTGCTTTGATATGTCAGTTTTCGCTGAAAAGCACTACCCGGAATCGGTTTTTGGAAAAGAATTAGACGAGTACCTCGCTCGCGGCTGGTATCGTATGGGGCAGTCTATCTTCACCACGCACTTCTTGTGCTTCGGTGATCAGCTTTACTCTGCCATTTGGGTGCGTCTCCCCCTACAGGGTTTTAGCTACCGCAAAAGTCAGCGCAAGCTGATGCGCCGCAATGGCACTCAATTTACGATTGAGTACGGGCCAATCGATATTACACCAGAAAAGGAGGAACTGTATCAGCGCTATAAGCGGCACTTCAAAGGGCATATCGCACGCACTTTGGCAGAAAGTCTACTCGATGATGAGGACTATAACACCTTCCAAACTATAGAATCTCGCATTTACGATGATGGTCGCCTGATTGGCCTTAGCTTTTTTGATGTAGGTAAGGAAAGCGCCGCTAGCATTCTGGGCATATACGATCCTGATTATGCCTCTCACAGCCTGGGGTACTACACCATGCTACTGGAAATGGATTATTGCCTTGAGAATGGCCTACAATACTATTATCCTGGCTACGTAGTGCCGGGCTACGAACGCTTTGAATACAAGCTCCGGATCGGTGAGGTAGAATACTTGCAGCTTGCTACCGATAAATGGGTGCCGTATAATGATGCTAGTCCACTGCACATTCCTATTCAGGAGATGAAAAGCCAGTTGATGAGTCTTCAATCAGCCTTGGAAGAAGCAGGCTTGACTCACCACTTATACTATTATCCGTTATTTGAAGCCAACCTATTTGGCCTGCTACAAGCCAGCTATCTGGACTTCCCAGTGGTCTTACAAATTTCTGGGCCTTATCCCCTACCCCAATTCTTTTACCTGGCCGTCTTTGACGTGCGTGATGGCTTATTCAAACTATTGCGCTGTTCCAATTTTGATGATTTCCGCTTCTACTTCAACGAAGCCTACACCTCTGCCTTTGACCAAAATCGTTTCCTGGTAGAACTCATGATCGTGGAGCAGATACTAGCGCAAACCCCTTCGGCGGTGGAGTTGGCCGGAATACTTCAACGTTACCACGAACAGTTGGTCTAAAATCACGTTCCATTCCAAAATGCACCCTGCGAAGCCATTCCTAACCAACATTTGATGCCTGGCACTGACTGCCGCCAAGCTGCAAATTATCCTGCATGACCAACTCGCTAAATTCTGCGTGGCGTAAAACAGCCGCCACCATTTACAATAAGCCAACTGACTCCAAGATCATTGGTTCCGTAGAATTTGATATTACCGATTTGATGGCCTACATCAAAGAGCGCCGTCTAACTGGTCTTAAAGTGACAGCAACTCACATATTCGCCTTGGCCACGGCGCGTGCGGTTCGGGAAAAAATTCCGGAGATGAATACCTTCATTCGCCGGGGTCGTGTAGCCTCCCACCCCACCATTGACGCAATGATCAGCGTTTTACTTCCCGGTGGAGAAATGGGATCCGTGCGCTTGCAACAAGCGGATGAATTCACCTTAAGAGAGGCTGTACCACAGCTACAAGCCCAGGTCAAGGAAGCTCGAAAGAATGCGGATGAATCAAAAAAAATAAAAGAGCGCTTGGGAGCCATTCCCTGGCCCTTTCGCTCCTGGTTTTATCGCTTATTCTATTTGCTCAACATCAAGTGGGGAATTAATCTGCCGGGGCTTCATACCCACCAATTTGGTTCGTTTGTGATCAGCAACATTGGCAGCTTAGGTCTGGAAATTGGCTATCCTGCGTTGTTTCCGGTAGCCAATGTCCCTTTTGTCCTGATCTTAGGGGGAATTAAGGAGATGCCCTGGGTAGTAGACGGTGACATTATACCACGCACTATTATGAATGTATCCATCGCTATGGACCATCGAGTAGTCGATGCATCTCACGGAGGACAATTATTTTTGTATCTGAAAAAGGTGGTGCGAAACCCCTCTATTTTAGAAAAACCATGCCAAGATGACTAAGATTGTAGTACTCGACGGATATACCTTAAACCCAGGAGACTTGAACTGGAACACTCTTCAAGCCCTGGGTGAGGTGGAGATTTATGATCGCACTGATACCAAACACTTACTGGAACGCGCTGCTGAGGCAGACATCCTCGTGGTGAATAAACAAATAATCAATGCCGAGGCGATGAGTCAGCTTCCGGCCTTGCGTTTTATTGCGGTATCCGCTACAGGTTATAACAATGTGGATATTGCAGCGGCAAGGCAGCACGGTATCCAAGTTTCCAATGTGGTGGGTTATAGCACACCGGCCGTAGTGCAGCAAGTCTTTGCCCTATTATTAGCGCTCATTAATAAGGTAGCTGAGCATCACCAGTCGGTTCATGAGGGCAAATGGTCTCAGCACGAAGATTTCTCATACACCCTCTACCCTATTCCAGAATTAACCGACCTCACGATAGGTATCTATGGTCTGGGCCGAATCGGCCAGGCCGTTGCCAAAGCTGCTTTGGCCTTTGGTATGAAGGTACTAGCGCACCACAAGCACCCGCAGCGGGATGCAATGCCGGGAGTAAGCTTTGTAGACTTGGAAGAATTGTTCGCCCAATCCAACATCGTTTCTTTGCACGCTCCCTTAAGCGCAAAAAATGAAATGATTGTTGACAAACAACTCTTGAGTCGCATGCCACAACCCAGTTACTTGATCAACACCGGGCGCGGAGGCTTGATCAATGAGCAAGACGTGCTGGAGTGCTTGCAGAATGGCACCCTTACTGGTGCTGGATTGGATGTTTTGAGTCAAGAGCCGCCACCAGATGATCACCCACTACTGCAGGCACCTAATTGTGTGATCACTCCGCACCTCGCTTGGGCTACGCAAGCTGCCCGAAAACGCTTGCTAAACGAGGTCGTTCTCAATATTCAGGCCTTTCTAAACGGCCAACAACGTAATTCCGTGGTATAAAGTGAGTTGCCTGCGAGTTGTAATCTACTTGCAAAAAAATGTTGGTCTACTGCAAAAAACAGTATATTTGCGCAGTTTTTCCAAGAGGTAGTTTTGGAGGCCCTCTTGAAGAACGCATTACATATTTTTTTTATCTAATTCTTAAATCGGAATTTTTAAATTTTTGAAATTATGCAAGGCAAAGGAATTGTAAGATTCTTCCTTGTGGTGATGATCCTGGTAACCATTGTACAGTACCTCTTTATTGTACCAACCAATCGCGTTGAGAAAGAGGCCGAACGATACGCAATGGAACAATCATCATCCATTGAAGACGATGCAGAACGCAACCGCGTGCACTCTGATGCAGTACGTGCGTTCCTGGACTCTGTGTCCAACGAAACGGTATTTAAGATACCATTACTGAAATCATACACCTACCAAGAGCTCAAATCAGAGCAGTTAGCCTACGGTCTGGACTTAAAAGGTGGTATGAGCATAGTTTTACAGATAGACCTGAGAGAGTTAATCAGGACACTTGCCCAAAATTCGAAAGATCAAAAATTCCGAGAAGCATTAGATAACGCCTCCAAAGCACAGTTGAATGCCCAGTCTGATTTCGTAGCACTTTTTGCCGATGAATGGCAAGCAGTTCGCGGCGAAGCTCGACTGGCAGAGATTTTCCAGCGCAACGAAGCTTTGCGTGACGAAATCAACTTCGAAACTACTGACGGTGAAGTCATCCAGATCCTACGGACCAAGGCTGATGAAACGGTAGAACTGACCTTCAACCTGCTCAAGCAGCGGATTGATAAGTTAGGTGTAGTGCAGCCCAACGTAAACCTGGACGCTGAACGGGACTTGATCTTGGTAGAATTACCTGGTATCGACAATCCAGAGCGTGCTCGTTCTTTCCTACAGGCGGCTGCCAACCTGGAGTTCTTCGAAACTTACCGCGGTGGTGACGCCCCCATTCAAAATGCACTAACCCAGGCTAACCAAAAGCTACGGACCATTTTGAATACCAGCACTGAGCGTGAGATTGCTTCAATTGACACTATCTATACTGTTGATTCTTTGGGTAACCAACTTGGTACTATTGAATCAATCGATACAAACTACCTTTCGGATAGTCAAGCGGGTCCTTTATTCGACCTGATGTCACCTGGTAACGCTGCGGTAATAGGTGTAACCGAAGCTAAGAACTTGAAGCGCTTGCGGGAGGTTTTGGCTATGCCAGAGGTATTGAACCTATTCCCTTCTGACCTACGTTTCCGTTACTCACGTCAACCTTTTGAAAGCACTTTGCTGGATGAAGACGAGCGTCCAATTGAAATGTATGAGGTGTTCGCTATTAAGATGCCTCGTAGTGGTGAAGCGCCATTGAGTGGTGATCACGTAGTAGAAGCCAGTGCACAACCAGATCCACAAACTAACCAAACGGCTGTGTCTTTGAACATGGACCAAACTGGTGCAAGAATCTGGGCACGCATGACCACAGAGGCTGCCAATAACGGCAACCGTGAAATTGCTATCTTGTTAGACGACGAAGTAGTTTCTGCCCCGCGGGTAAACGAAGCTATTACAGGTGGTTCTAGCCAAATTACCGGTAACTTCTCGGTACAGGAGGCCAATGACCTTTCTGATATCTTAGAGATTGGTAAACTGCCAGCTAGCACGGAAATCATTCAGGAGTCTGTTGTAGGACCAACCTTGGGTGCGGAAAACATCCGCAGTTCATTGACGGCATTGGCAATCGGTTTCTTAATCGTGATTGCCTTCATGATGTTCTACTACGGTGGTGGTGGTGTCGTTTCGGTAATTGCCCTACTCTTAAACTTGGTATTTATCTTCGGTGCTTTGGCTAGTGTTGGTACAGTACTTACACTACCTGGCTTTGCGGGTATCATCCTGACCATTGGTATGGCGGTGGATGCGAACGTGATCATCTACGAACGGATTCGAGAAGAGCTCCGAGAAGGCAAGTCAACTTTGATGGCCGTTACGGACGGTTTCAAGCACTCCTACTCGGCGATTATTGACGCCAACGTAACCACGATCCTAACGGCTATTGTACTTGCGTACTTTGGTTTGGGACCAATCAAAGGTTTCGCGGTTGTATTGATCATCGGTGTGCTTTCATCTTTGTTTACTGCCGTATTGGTAGGTCGCTTGATGCTCGATAGTTGGTTATCTAGTGGTCGGTCATTGAGCTTCAGCACCGGTGCAACCAAAAACGCCTTTGCTAATCTGGATATCGATTGGCTAGGTAAGCGCCGTTTGGCTTACATCATCTCTGGTACTTTGATTGTACTTGGTATTGCCTCTTTTGCGGTACGTGGCTTTGAGCTAGGTGTAGACTTTAAGGGAGGATACAACTACAACATCGAATTTGCCGAAGATGTAGATGTTAACCTTGAGCAACTTCGCGGCACTTTGACCGAAGCCTTCGAAGGCAGTACGCCGATCGTGAAGGAAGTAGCTGGTGTAAATACTTTCAATGTTGTAACGGATTATCTGATCGATGCCCAGTTTGAAGAAACGGAAGGCATGAGTGAATCAGAGATTCAGGAAAACAAGCCAGCTACACGCGTAATGATGGCACTGCACCAAGGCGTAGAATCCGCCATTGGCAGTACTATTCCCTACAAGGATTTCAGCGATGCTGGCGGTGTTGGTACGCACGTAACTAGCTTCAGTAAAGTAGGACCTACCATTGCGGATGACATTACACGTAGTGCCATCTACGCCGCAGTGTTTGCCCTCTTATTGATCTTCCTATACATCTTTGTCCGCTTTAGCAAGTGGCAATACTCTCTTGGTGCCGTTGCAGCATTGTTCCACGATACCTTGATTGTATTGGGTATCTTCTCTATTGGACACGGCATCTTCGGTTTCAGTATGGAAATTGACCAGGCGTTCATCGCCGCCGTTCTGACGGTAATCGGTTACTCCATCAACGATACCGTGGTTGTATTTGACCGTATTCGTGAATACCTTAATACTTACACCAGTGGTGATCAAGCCTCGGTGATTAACGCAGCTGTAAACAGTACAGTAAGTCGTACGATCATCACCTCTTTGACTACCTTATTTGGTGTATTGGTACTCTTCCTCTTTGGTGGTGCCAGTATCAAAGGTTTCGCTTTTGCGATCCTAATCGGTGTACTTGTAGGTACGTACTCCTCCATATTCGTAGCTACACCACTGGTACACGATTTATCTGACGACTTGAAAGTAAAGCGTGCCGATGACGGTCGCCGTACTTTCTCTAAAGCCGCCCAGAAAGCGAGCAGTTAATCAATAACAGCTCTTTTCAAAAGCAGCAATAAATTAGCCGCCTTGGAAGTCTTTTCCAAGGCGGCTTACTTTTTGTAGTTCTCGGATTCCTTAGCGTAAGATCACCCTTTCCCACCGAACGCCCTTCCACCGTTCGCCAGTCGAGCACCGCTAAGCCGGAAGACAATCCTGCTACTTTGAGTTCCATGACTCCATCAAATCATCAATCAAGAAAGCATTCTTACGGAAAACCTTATGGCGCGTATTGGTCACCAGGCTTCATACTCGGTTGTTCGCTGGGCAGTAGTGGGATAGGAAAAGCAATGATGGGACTAGGAGGAAAAGAAAAACGGACAAAGAATTGTCACCTTATTAGCCAATAAAGCAGTCAGGGAGTAGGTCCGACAACAAAAATTTGGGGAAAATCGTTTTCTTTGAACAAAACTGTTCATCCGATGATCAAGCAGCTACCTCTCTTCTTTTTAATTAGCATTCTCATCAGTGCTTGTAGCTATACCATGAAAATCCAAGATGGTGAAATGGCTATAGAACGCAAGCAATATGCCGTAGCCGTGGATATGCTCAAAAAGGAGTACAAGAAAGCGGATACCCGAATTGAGAAAGGGAAAATAGCTTACCTGCTTGGTACTGCCTACGATGGCCTTAACCAGGGACCAGATGCGATTAGCTGGTACAAAACAGCCTACGACAATCAGTACGGAGTGGATGCATTACGCAACTACGCTTTCGCCTTAAAACAAGCCGAGGAATACCGGGAAGCAGCTATTGCTTTCAAGGAGCTTGGGCTAGAAATTGGTAGTCCATATGAATACCGTAAGCAGATACGAGCTTGTGAAGTAGCCGCTGAATGGGCGGAAGAACTGCGGCAGGAATATGAAGTAGAAGCCCTCGCTGCCAACAGTGCGGCATCTGACTACGGCCCCGTGCTTTATGGGCAGGAAGAATTGATCATCACCTCTGATCGTCCGTCCGCTACTGGTGATGATACTTACAACTGGACCGGCGAAGCCTTCAGTGACTTTTTTGTACTTAACCTCACCAGTAGCACGGTGGCTCCTTTGGCACTAGGATTTAACACCAAGGACAATGAAGGCACCCTCAGTTTCTCTGCCGACCAGAGTAAAGTTTTCTTCACGCGATGCTCCGGCGCTAAGGGAGAGGACGCCTTCTGTAAGATTCTGTCAAGTAGTCAAATTGCTGATGGCACCTACGGCGCAGCAGAGGCCCTATCCTTCCAGGAAGCTGGTGTAAACTATATGCACCCTGTTTTAGGACCGGATGGAAAGACACTCTATTTCAGTAGTGATCATCCCGATGGTTGGGGTGGATTTGACCTCTACAGTAGCACCCTGAATAATGGTCAATGGAGCGAACCGAAAGTTCTCAGTCGTTCTGTCAATACACAACAGGATGAGCAATTCCCCAGTTTTGATGGTGATACGCTCTACTTTGCCTCTTCTGGCCATACTGGCATGGGTGGATTAGATGTCTTCCGTTCTTATCCTTTAGCGTCTGGTAACTGGGCACCACCCTTCAACCTAAAGCCACCAGTTAACTCCGGAGGTGATGACTTTGGTTTTGTTGTAGACCGCCGTAAAAGTGCCCAGGGCGATGATGTGCTGGCCACTGGCTATTTCACCTCTCGGAGAGGAGAAATTGGTGGTGACGATATCTACAGTTTTCAGCAGAAGATCTTACCTCCAGAACCGGAGCCGGAGGTGCCGGAAAATATTGTTTACAAGAATACGCTTGATGTCTATGTGGTTGAAAAGATCTACGACGATCCCAGTAACCCAAATAGTAGAGTACTGGGGCGTAAGCCACTCGTTGGTGCTAACCTAACCATTCAGCTAGGGCGTGAGGAGCGCAGCTTTGAGGTAGACGAAGAGGGTAAGATTAGCCTGAGTCTACAAGACAATTCATTGTATGAGTTCTTTGCGGCAAAAGAGGGTTACCTGAACAATGATGCTAAATTCAGCAGCATTGGCCTCCCTAAAGATCCACGCAATCCGGAACAACTCTACGAAGTAGAAATTGTGATGGACAAGATCTTCGCCAACCGCGAAATTGTCCTGGAAAACATCTACTATGATTTTGACCAGTCGTTCATTCGTGAGGATGCCAAGCCTACGCTGAACCAGCTAGCAGACATCCTGCGCAAGAATCCTGAGGTTATCATTCAGTTGGGTAGTCATACGGATTGCCGCGGTGGTGATGGCTACAACGAGGACCTCAGCCAGCGCCGTGCGCAAGCAGCAGTGGATTTTCTCATTGAATCAGGCATTGATGCTGGGCGTTTGGATGCCTTGGGCTACGGCGAAAACGAACCGTCTAATGATTGCCTGTGTAATCGCTGTTCGGAAGACGAACACCAGGAGAATCGACGGACGACATTTAAGATTGTGCAATAGCGTAATAAATGAAAGCAGCACGTTGGAATGAGCGCTATGGTGCCTCGGATTACGTCTACGGCACAGCGCCTAATCAGTTCTTTAAGAAACAGCTACGTCAACTCTCACCTGGGAAAATCCTCCTCCCCGCGGATGGTGAAGGCCGTAATGCCGTATACGCTGCTACGCAAGGCTGGGAAGTCTATGCCTTTGACCAAAGTGAGGCGGGACAGCAAAAAGCATTGGACTTGGCAGCTAAGCGAGGAGTTGAAATCAACTTTGCTGTTTACGATTCGCCGGAACTGCCCTACCCTCTTGAGTACTTTGACGCCATTGCACTCATTTACGCTCATTTTATGCCAGCTCAACGGACCGCATTTCATAAGCAGTTTATGAAGTTGCTCCGCCCCGGAGGTACGCTAATACTGGAAGCCTTCAACAAGGGGCACCTACCATATAAGAAAGCAAACCCCTCAGTTGGTGGTCCGGGTGACGAGCAAGTACTTATGTCGCTAGCGGAATTAACTGACGATTTCAGTGGATTAAATGCTACCCTGGCTAAAGATGAAATTGTAGAATTAGCAGAAGGGGACTACCATCGAGGAACGGGCTCTGTTGTTCGCCTGACAGGTTGGAAGTCATAAGATTTACGAGGCAAGCAAGTGACCTAAAAAGAGAAATCAAGTTTTCCTGAGCTTGAATAGTTAGAGCGCTGGGCTACGTGTAGGTTGCTAAGCCTCTCCCAGCGACCGCCAAGCCAACCAAATAATTTCTACATCCAACCACAACTGGTAATCCTTGGCGTAGAGTAGATTAAGGCGGTTAATCGTATTCTCATCTAAGGCCGTATCTGGTAAGCGCTGGGTCGGATTGAGCACTCCGGGCTTGATGCGCGGCAGTGTCTGGGTACTCATCTCCGTATGAGCGTAGCCTACCCAGCTCTTACGGCCTAATGCTACCGCAAGGATATTTGGTAGAAGCCGCACCGGATTGCGAACCAGTAAAAGCTGAATAGGAAAAGTAAGTAAGAGTAGTAAGGCTAAACCAAGATCAAATAGGCGCTTATTACGCTTTACGAGGGGCTGCGCAATCTCAAACTGCACATCAATTGTGTACAATTCGCCACTAGCATCTTTAGAATGGCTACCGATGATACTCAGGCTGTCCTCAGGGAGGATTTTGTATAGTAACTGAGGCCCTAACTGGCTCATCCACTTCATGATCTCCTGAGAGCTTAAATCACGAGAACAGAAAATCATCTCTTCAACTCGGTAGATACGGACAATTTCGTCGAGTTGTGCTAGCTGTCCTAAGGTATCGGAATCGTCAGGGCTGTTACTAATACGACCAATGAGATTGGCGCGAACATTCGCCTGCTGCAGGAGTTGTAAGGCCCGCTCACTCTCTGATTGGCTACCGACTAAAACCAAGCGGCGCTCCCGTTCACTGCCTACTGCTAGTGAACGATATTTCAGAAAATACAGCAAGAGGCGCGTGCAGATCGTAGCGCCAAATGCCCAAGCAGCTCCTAATAAAATCAGGGCTCTACTACTCCGGTACTCATCCTCCAAAAAGCCGTAAGTAGCTGCCAAGACCAGCGTACCACTGAACAAGCCCCGCAGCAGTCGTCTTAAACGGAATGGCTCGTCGTAGGCACCAGCAAAGAAATTACCAGCCAGCCAAATCAGAACATACAAAGGGTAATTGACATAACGAATGATGGGTTCGTAGTAATTGGGGTCCTGAAAATGATAGCTGGCCCAAAACTGTTCTAAAATGAGGAGGCCAGCATACATCAGCCCGCCCTCGAGCAGTGGTAGGTAAGCTTTGCGAAAGAAGTTACTGACCACTGTTATGGCTGCTCGTAAGTAGATGGCCATTTGCAACATCAAAACAAACAAAGTCGCCTGCCGGCCTTTAAAATGCTTGCGGGCAAAGATGATCATAGCCTGATAAAAGGCTTTCACATAATTCAGGCTCCCCTTTTTCGTACTTTCCCCTTTGTAGTGGATAATCGTTGTTTCCGGTAGGTAATAGTTCTTGAACCCCCCTAAAATGACCCGATAAGACAAATCTATATCCTCTCCGTACATGAAGAAGGTTTCATCCAGCAAACCCACTTTATCCAGCGCCTCCCTGCGCATAAACATGAAGGCTCCGGCCAGTACTTCCACCTCATTCGTCTCATCTTCTGGCAAATACCCCAAATGATAATGGTTGAACAAACGCGATTTCGGAAATAGCCTGGCCAGACCAAAAGTTTTGGCGAAGGCCACCCAAGGGCTCGGAAATCCACGCTTGGATTCTGGCAGGAAATTACCTGCTCCGTCTATCATTCGCACGCCTAGCGCTCCCGCATCGGGATGCGCGTCCATAAAAGCACAACAACGTTCAAAGGTATCCTCTTCAACTACCGTATCTGGATTCAAGAGCAAGACATATTCGCCAGTAGATCGGCGAATAGCCTGATTATTGGCAATGGAAAAACCTGGATTATCCTTATTAGCAATGAGGTGAACCTCTGGGAATTTCTCCTCCACCATCCGGACCGAATCGTCAACAGAATTGTTATCCACCACCCACACTTCGGTGGGCACCCGCTGGGCGGCCTTGCGGACCGACAGCAATGCTTGCTCTAAGAAGTAGCGAACGTTATAATTGACAATTATGACGCTAAGCTTCATGCTTAATCCAACTTGTACGGTATGCGCGCTACGATGCTGCGGCCCAATGTAAGTCCATCGGCATACTCTAGTTCTCCCCCAAAGGAAACCCCTCGGGCAATGGTGCTTACGGACGCTCCAGTCTCCGCCAACTGTTTGGTGATGTAGTAAATGGTGGTGTCACCTTCAATAGTTGGGCTAATAGCCATGATAACTTCCTTAACGTCATCCTCTTTGACCCGCTGTACAAGAGAGTCGATCTGCAATTCAGCTGGGCCAATACCCTCAATGGGAGAAATAACGCCCCCCAAGACGTGATACAGACCACGGTACTGGCTGGTTTCTTCAATGGCCATTACATCGCGGATACTTTCCACCACGCAAATCACCTGCCGGTTGCGGCGTTCGTCTTTGCAAATCGTACAGCGCGCCTCGTCGCTAAGGTTATGACATACTTCACATTCGCGAATTTCCTTCCGCATTTTCGCAATGGCCTCCGTAAACGAGCCGGTAAAATCATCCGGTTGTTGCACCAGATGGAGTACCAATCGTAGCGCTGTTTTGCGGCCAATTCCGGGCAGACTGGAAAAAGCATCCACCGCTTCTTCAATTAATTTGGAAGAGAATTGCATATTTGTTTTCTTCGTGCTGCGCAAAGATAATCAGTTGCCAGCACAAGGCAGCAGCTAATAATTACGCGCCGGCTGAACCATGGTTGGGCTAAGCTGTTTTCAGAAGAGTATAGATATTCCGCAAAAAATTGCATTTTTGCGCCGAATAAGTAGCCAAATTATCAATACTGTTTCACGCCCTAACCGAAACAGTGACAAGCAAAATTTACGTCTTACCGGCGATAGTCAGCTATCGCTAAAGTGAAAAACCAAAGAATTATGGCGGAAGTCATTCGCATGCCACGCATGAGCGACACGATGGAAGAAGGGAATATCATTGGTTGGCTCAAGGAAGAGGGGGAAGAAGTAGAAGCTGGGGAAACCATTGCTGAGGTAGAAACCGATAAAGCTACTATGGAACTGGACAGCTATTTTGATGGTGTCTTGCTCCATATTGCAGTTGCTGAAGGTTCTGTGCCGATCGACGGTGTAATTGCCGTCATTGGTGAAAAAGGAGAAGACTGGCAAGCAGCCCTAGCTGCTGCTGGCGACAACGGCAGCTCACAGAATGGCCAGGCCGAAGCAGAAAGTGCTCCTGCCGAGCCAGCTAGCACCGAGACTGCGACTCCCGTAGCGGAAAGCGCTCCTGCTGCACCCGCTGCTTCGGATGAGTCGCGCGTAAAAGCCTCACCGCTTGCCCGCAACATGGCCAAAGATGCTGCTATTGATTTAAGTACGATCACCGGCAGTGGCGACAGTGGCCGTATCATCAAGCGTGATATTGAAGCAGCTATTGAGCAAAAAGCGGCTGCTCCAGCACCGGCTCCGCCCCCCGCTCCAGAACCAGCACCAGCCGCTCCTGCTGCGCCAGCGGCAGAAGCTCCCGCAGCGCCAGCAGTAACACCATTTGCCTACAGTGGTGGCGGTGACAACTTCGAAGAAATCCCTCTCACACAGATGCGTAAAGTTATTGCGCGTCGCTTAGGTGAGAGTAAATTCACTGCTCCGCATTTCTACTTGACGGTGGAAATTGATATGACTAAAGCCATCGCTTTGCGTAAGCGCATTAACGAGGTGGCTCCGACTAAGATTAGCTTTAACGACCTAGTCATCAAAGCTTGTGCCGCAGCTCTGCGTCAGCACCCAGCGGTTAATAGCTCTTGGATGGATGATCATATCCGGGTGAATAAGGATATTAATATTGGGGTTGCAGTAGCAGTACCAGAAGGCTTACTTGTACCAGTTATCAATTACGCTGATATCAAGACCCTCTCGCAAATCAATGTAGAGGTGAAAACCCTTGCCGGTAAAGCTAGAGATCGCAAACTACAGCCAGATGAAATGTCGGGTAATACCTTCACCATTTCTAACCTGGGCATGTTTGGCATCGAAGAATTTACCGCTATCATCAACCCACCGGATGCTTGCATTCTGGCCGTTGGAGGCATTATTCAGAAGCCAGTGGTGAAGGATGGTGAAATTACCGTTGGTAATCAAATGAAAGTTACGCTTTCGTGTGATCACCGGGTAGTTGACGGCGCTACTGGAGCAAAGTTCTTAAACACGGTCAAGGACATTCTCCAGGATCCGATCCGTTTGATGGTGTAGTTACACTATAAGTTTTCCGGGTAGTACTACACTTTTCGGAACAGCTTAAACCTGAAGAGGGAAGTTGGCAAATAGCGCGACTTCCCTCTTCCTTTTTTGTCTTAATCTAGTCTAAACCAAGCGCTTACTCCCATTTCTTAGTACCCACAATGGCCTTGGGATATTGGCTATCGACTTTGAACTGTTGTACTCCTTGCTCTGCAAGCTGGAGCTGATCCGGAATGTGGACAAACTCAGTTGGCAGGTCAGCAACTTCAGGCACCCACAAACGCACATATTCTCCTTTGGGGTCATAACGACGAGCCTGCTTAACGATATTGAAGTAGCGGTCTTCGCGAGGATCGCTTCCCACACCGGCAACATAGTTCCAGTTGCCCCAGTTGCTGGTCACATCGTAATCAATGAGCATCGACTCAAAGTATTCAGCCCCCATCTGCCAATTCACCTGCAAATCCTTCACCAAGAAGCTAGCAACATTTTGCCGGCCGCGATTAGACATAAACCCAGTGAGGTTCAGCTCACGCATGTTGGCATCAATAAACGGAACCCCCGTTTCCCCTTCTAACCAGGGTCGGAAACTTTTCCAATTATCGCGCAAATTCATAGGCGGCTCATCCTTAGTTCCACCTTTCAAAAATATCTTTTCCTGGTACTTTTTGCCCATGAGACGGAAGAAATCCCGCCAGAGCAATTCGAAGAATAACCAGTAGGTACTCTTATTGGCTCCGCGCTCGGCCTCGTAGCGCTTGAGTTCGTGATAGACCATCTTAGGTGATAAACACCCACTAGCTAGCCAAGGAGAAAACTTGCTGGAATAATCACCACCAATTAAGCCGTTACGAGTCTCTTTATACTGCTTGACATGATCCGTCTCCCACAAGTAGTAGCGGAGGCGCTCCAAGGCAGCGGTTTCGCCACCGACAAAATTAAGCGCAGCTCGGCTATCAGGCACGACTTCATCGTGGCCAAAATCAGCCAGCACCGGGATTAGTCCCGGTGCAATATCGGAAGTGAAAGGCGAAATACGATTTGGCGTATCTAATGGCTCGCGAACCGGCACAAAGCGTTCTACTTCCTTGCGAAACTGGGTGAAAATATCCGGAGTGTGCGTAACAGGAAACGGTAGATCAGCAGTATAGTACAACATCTTACCACGCGCGTAATTGATCTCCTGACCAATGGTCCATAGACGCTTTTCCAGCGCATTTTGTACCGCTAGCTCCTCCGTCATTCGTTCCCGATTACAGAAGATCCAGCTACTGCGTACTTCACGTGCGAGATCGAAGAGAATATCTTCTGGTTTACCCACCCGTACGACTAGTTCATTGCCCCGCTTGCGCAATTGCTCACGTAAGTCTTCAACGGCTTCGATAATGAATTTAGCTCGAAATTTGCCCGTCTTTGGGAAGTCAAACCAACGGGTACGGCCTTTGAAGACCCGTTCATCAAAGATATAAACGGGAATAATCTCATCGGCCATGCGCATGGCATTTTGCAGTGCCTCGTTATCGTGAATACGTAGATCCTGTCTAAACCACACTATCGCTCTGTGTAACCCCATACGTATTGCTATCTTGGTTTAATTATCCTTTTCAGTAAGATAATTAAATGTTTTTGAAAATAATGAAAGTTTAACAAAGATAAGGTCGCTTGGTTGCCCATTCCAGTGTAAAAACAACAAATTATCCACATATTTACTTAGCAAACATTTTGGGGGTCCAAATGTTCCTCACTACAAGTATGAACGAACTCAAAATAACTTGTTTCGTCCTAAGCTTACTATTTGCGTTTTTAATGCTAACAAGCTGTCAGGATACCAGCCCAAAGCTACTGCCAAAGCTTGGGCCATATGAGCGTGTAAACGGTGAAAAGGTATTCCATCCCGTGCGCCATTTTGAATTATTAAATCAAAATGGCGATACCATTAGACCTGCCCAGTTACAGGGCCAGATTCGCGTAGCAGATTTTTTCTTCATCAGCTGCCCAACCATCTGTCCGCAACTACAGGCGCAAATGCTGCGCATAGCCGATGCTTTTGCCGATGAGCAGCGGGTGGTGTTACTTTCCCACACCGTAGACCCGAAAAGAGATACCGTGGCAGCACTAGCGAACTACGCGCACAACCTAGGAGTGGAAAATGCCGATCGTTGGCACTTCCTGACGGGCCAGCGGGACAGTATTTACACTTTGGCGGATGATTACTTCAATATTGTTCTTGTTGACCCCGATGCCCCCGGCGGCTTCAATCATAGTGGACGCATTACGGTAGTTGATCCTGACGGCTATATTCGCGCCAAAGCTAATGGCCTGGTTGAAGCGGAGGTAGACACCCTAATTACCAACATAAAACTACT
Source organism: Bacteroidota bacterium (assembly GCA_039816955.1). GTDB lineage: Bacteria > Bacteroidota > Bacteroidia > Chitinophagales > Saprospiraceae > Lewinella. Next base: position 9,284 of record JBCBWU010000033.1, on the reverse strand, counting down.
ACTTCATGAGATGGATCACCATCATTTTACTACTGACTAGTATAAGCATCGCTGGCCTGGTGTTGAGTTGCCAGCAAGAACCATACCAGCAAGGTAAAGTTTTGTACACCCTCCACTGCGAGAACTGCCACATGGCCGATGGTACGGGGCTACGTGGCAATATCCCGCCACTGGCTGGTGCCGATTATCTCGTGCGTGAACAGGCTCAAATTAGCTGTATCATTCGCAACGGGCAAGCGGGTGAAATCGTCGTCAACGGACTTACTTACGATGAACCCATGCCCGGGGTAGCAGAACTTAGTGATTTCCAAATTGCTAATATTATCAACTACATTAACCATGCCTGGGGTAACGACTATGGCTTTGTAAAAGTGGAAGACATTCGCCAGGAGTTGGAAAACTGTAAATAGGACGACGACGAGGGGGAGATCTGCAATTTGTCCAGTGATTATTAGTACATTGTAGACTATCCAAATCACCGCTTTATGCTCATCTGGACTAGACTTTCGCTCTCGTTCTTTGCATTCTTTCTTACCCTTGGCCAAATTTTCGCACAAGCACCCGCCAATGACGATTGCTCTGGCTTGATTAACCTTGGTGAAGCCCCCTATTGTCCGGATGTTAGTTTACCGGGAGGTGAAACTGATATCTACACCAATACAGAGGCTACCGCAAGTGATATTGGTAGTGGAAACATTCCCAGTTGTTTTGCCAACGGAGCTACAGACCGAGACGTTTGGTTTTCCTTCGTTGCTTCTGATACTATTCTTGACTATACCATTACTGTAATGGGAATAGAGGGCCCCGCCGGGGAGTCCGCCATGACGAATCCGCAAGTGGCCATCTACCGAGGAGGCTGTGCTACAAATGGACTGGCGGAAATCGATTGTGCCTCCGCTGAAGCAGGGGAAAATACGGTAGACCTCAATGTGGACGGCCTAACTCCGGGCATCACCTACTTCCTGCGCATCAACGACTACCCTACCGCTGGTACACCTAATGACGGCAGCTTTAAGTTGTGCATCATTAAGAAGGACCCCATCAATTTGATTACAGATGGGGGCTCTACCGATTGTACGGGGGTCTTGTTCGATTCCGGTGGGCCAGAGGACGATTACGGTAATAATGAAAACAATGCTTTTACTATTTGCCCAACCCAACCAAATCAATGTATTGTCTTCACCCTTGACTACTACAATATTGAATATATAGAACAGGATAATGACCCAGGCGAAATGCCACAACTCTCTGATCTACTCCTGTTCTACGATGGCCCATCGGTTAATCCCGCTACCCTTATTTCAACCCTTGGGGGAATTAGCCCTCAGGATCCCACGGTGGTCTCTGCCAACTCTGGTGTCTGCTACGAAGTAACGGCCAACAGTGGCTGCCTTACGGTGCAATTTGTTTCTGACGGTACTACTACCTATCAGGGCTTTAGTGGAGCGTGGGAGTGTTCCACTACCGCTTGTGAGTCTGCTCCGGTTTTGAGCGTTGATGAGAACGTTACTAATCCGCAGATCGAGAGCATTTTAAGTTCTGTTCAAACGCAGATCACAGTTGTTGATATCAACTGCGAGCAGGCAGCCTATGGCACCTTCCTAGCAGGTGACAATAGCGACTTGGGCCTGGAACAGGGCTTGATCCTCGCAACTGGGGAGATTACAAATGCCATTGGCCCGAACGACATGCAAGGTGACCCTTTCATTGGTGATTTTTTCCGTGATGGTGACCCAGATTTGGACTCTCTTTCCGTATTAACGGGAAATGACTTCCCCTCGCGTGATGCCTGTGTGATTGAATTAGAAGTCTTCGCCAATACGAATGAGCTGAGCTTTGAATACGTATTTGGATCAGAAGAATATCCCGAGTACATCAACCAGGAATTCAATGACATTTTCGCCTTTTTGATTTCCGGCCCGGGTATTACCGGCTTACCGCAATTAGATGGTCAGGAAAATATAGCGGTTATCCCCAACACCAATACCTTCGTAGAGATCAATAGCATCAATCACCTAAGCAATTGGGAATACTATCGCAACAACGAAAGTAGCCTGAGCTTGCAATACGATGGATTGACCTCTGATTTCCAAGGATTGAAGAAAAGCCTCACGGCTCGCCGGGCGGTGGAACCCTGCAATACTTATCGCTTAAAGCTTGCTATTGCTGACCGCTTCGATTGGGTGTGGGATTCTGGGGTGTTCATTTCAGAAATTGGTGGCAGCAACGGCAACATTGATATTATCTTTAATTCTGGGGTAGATTACTTGATTGAAGACTGTAGTGATACACCCGATGAGATTGTTATTTCTTTGGATAACACTTCCGATTCCGACATTACCTATAGTGTACAACTCAGTGGTACTGCGCAGGAAGGACAAGATTACCTGCTGGACGTTCCGAGCACCCTGACCTTTCCGCCCGGAGAAAATGAATTCTCCTTTCCAATTACGACGCTCAGCGATCTTGACGATGGTGAGGGAACGGAAACAGTGATCATTACCCTGAATGGAGATTTCGGCTGTGGCCTCATCGAAATTGCGACCCTGGAGGTAGAGCTCCGCGATCAGTTTTTGGTGGAAATTGATCTTGGTGACGAGACACCAGAGATTTGTGCCGGAAGCAGTTTAGCACTTAGCGCTAGCGAAGCAGACAGCTATTTTTGGACTCCCTCTGGTCTTTTTGATGATCCCACTTCCGCAAGTCCGGTGGTAATGCCAATAGAGAGCGGATGGTTCTTCGTAGAGGGGCGTATTGGACAGCAATGCGTTGCCACCGACTCGATCTTCATCGAAGTCATCACGCCAAGCATTTCCATTGAAGCCGACCAGGTAGGGATCTGCCTGGGGCAAACGGTAGAGCTAAGCGCTACTCACAATGGCCTAGACGAGCAAGTTACTTGGAGTCCAGCCACTGAACTCAGCACAACGATTGGTCCCAATACCGAAGCGACTCCTGAGTTTAGTACTGTATACTTTGCAACCTTAGAGTTGTTCGAAGGCTGCAGTGCAACCGACAACATTTTGGTGAGTGTTGACTTTCTAAACGTACCTGAACTGAATCCTGATGTTACCGTTTGCCAGGGTACCCCCGTTGTTCTGGCCGAACTTGCAGATCCTGATACCACCTCAACGGTATATAGCTGGAGCCCGGCAACAGGACTCGACAACCCCAACTCCCCTACCCCACAAGCTACGCCAGACCAGACCACTACCTACCAACTGATCAGTACTGGAATCAGTGGCGCTTGCGCAGACACCGCCACCGTGACCATCATGGTTATACCAGCAGCGGTAGAGATTTTGGGCTTAGACACCTTAAGCGTTTGTTTGGGTTCTGAACTTGAGCTCGAAGCCGTTACTAGTACTGGCTTTCCATTAGGATTATTCTGGACTTCTTCAGACAATAGTCTTAACGCCAGTGATGTAGGTACAGTGGCGGTGACACCAGAAAATGAAACGACCTACATTGCCACCTTTACCGTAGCAGAATGTGTTGTGCGAGATTCTGTTTTTATCCAAGTAGATGAGATCATGGAGGTGGACCTAATTGATGACCAGATAGTTTGTAATAACGAAACTCCCACTTTTATACTGAACAATACATCCGGCCAAGCAGGAGTAGTATACAACTGGACCAGTACGAATGAGGATTTCACCTCAGTAGAGCCTGATCCCGAAGTTTCACCTACCAGTACGACCTCCTATTTCTTTAGTGCCGAGCTAGGAGATTGCATGATATTTGATACGGTAACTATCACTTTTATACCGCCAGCGACCATCACCGCCGGTCCAGCTCAAATTACGGAGGAAGATGGCAACGGTAATCTACTATCTGTAAATCTCACTGCCACCGTGACCCCAACACAGGATCCAGACTCACTGATATGGACTTTCTTGGGCCCTGACGGGCCACAGATTGGTACTGGACCAAGTGTAGAGTGGGTTCCTGATCCAGTAGATTCTCTTCCTGATTTCGCCTACATTAGTGTTAACACAGGCTGTGAACTCCTTATTGATTCTATTCTTATTCAAAGACTGGACTACCGAGTACCCGATATCTTCTCGCCTAATAATGACGGCGTAAATGATGTCTTCCGGCCTTTCTTCCTCGGTGAAATGGACGTCGTGGAAGTACGGGTTTACAATCGTTGGGGGCAGCTCGTTTTTGAGTCTAATGACCCTAGCAATCCCGGATGGGATGGCACGTACAATGGCAAAGCTGCTCCTTCAGATGCTTATTTATGGGAAATTAGCGTAGGGCTGAGTGGAGATATTAAACACGAAACCGGGCACGTGACTTTGGTACGATAGTCTAGGTCGGAAATGGGGAGTGGGAAATCGGTTCCGTTGATATTATCCGATTTCCCACTCCTGATCTTGCGCTAAATTACACCAAGGGTCAGCCTTTGACGAGTCGCAGCACTTTGCGCCGATCCTCCTGCATCACGGTCAAAAAGTATACACCGGAACTTAGGTGGGCCACCGGAAGTTCATTTAGGGCATTGCCTTGACTTATAACTGCTCCTAGCGAATTACTAAGGATATACTTCTCATCTCCTTCTAGGCCACGAATTTCAATACGGTCGTAAAACGGATTCGGGAAAGCCCGCAAGTTGAGTTCCTCAGCTAAAGGGTCATCAGTACTTGTTGTCATGTCCGAGCAGCCCACAGACTGAATAAAATCAGCGAGGAATTGGTAGCGATCGTTGTTATCGGTATCGGAAATACTGTGAATTAGGGTATCCCGATCACCAATACCAAGCTCGTCGTACCTATCCATGATAATCATTCCATTTTCAGGATCGTGGATGTCATTGGTTCCGGGTTCAAAACGGTAAACAAAAAAGAGGGGTGGTGAATCTACAGTTACTTCATTTGGAGCATACCACCAGCTTGAGTCTACCCAGATACCATCCGGAAGTGCGTTATACATGTAAAGGCCCCTTACATTGGGATCACGGTGGCCGATTTTCCAACTCAAAATACTACCACGAGAAGAACCGCCAATGAACAGGCAAGTGGTATCGAAATTGTAGGTTGCCGCATTCTCCTTTACCCAGGCAAGCATTAGATCGGCATCGTCCCAACCCGTCAATACTTCTCCAGGAGTATTAATGGAAGTGAGTGACTCCCAGGCAACGATGGAGACTCCCTGACTGGTTAATTGATTGGTAATAGAGCTGGGCAGTGCAGTGTTTCCGCCATTACCGTGCGCGTCGAAATAGACGGGAGTTGGTGTAGCGGACTGGCCCAAATAAATGTCGAGAAATTGTCGCTCTTCGGGCCCGTAGGATACACCTGAAAAGTCTTGTGCGAAAGCGTAGCTGCCAATGAATAGCAACAGTAGGAGCAGATAGTTTACTTGCATTTTTGTCTAATTGTGGGTTAATGCCATTTGGACCACACGGTCAATGATAGGTTTAATTCAATTCCCACGGTTTTTCAAAATTCCTAGAAGTCCATCTTCAAGCGCAAGTTGATCCGGCGTGAAGTCAGGAAGTTTGGAATAGCGTACTGTTGATCAAAAATGGTTTTGATCCAGGTATTGCCTGCCTGGTTAGAAACTTGCATCAAGTTGAAGACCTCCAAACTCAACCAGGTAGCCCGCGAGAAGCGCAGGAAGTGATTAGGGCGCTTGGCCCGGCGCTCTTCGTCAAACAACAGAAAGCTAAAGCCGATGTCTATACGGTGGTAAGGATCAAAACGGTAGGTATTTCTGAAGACGCGGTTATTTCCTTGTAAGCCGTAGGGTAAACCTGTACCAACAGTTAGGTTCAGGTGCATCTTGACGTTTTCATTTGTCCGCAAATAATCCTGAAAAAACATGCTCAATTGCATCAACTGATCGGTTGGGCGCGGAACATCGTTTACGGGTACGGCTTCTTCTACATTGATTTCCCGCTCCAGGTGCTGTACATCCGTCAGGCGTTCCCGTGTACGCAGCAGGGATAGGTTAATCCAGCTCTCCGCCCCCGGTACAAACTCACCGTTTAGACGAAAGTCTATTCCCATCGCATAACCACTAGCATCATTCTGACCACTGTACCGAATTCGTACATTCTCAATTTCGTAACTCACCAAGTCCCACATGTCTTTATAATAGGCTTCGGTGATGAAGCGGAACTTCTTAGGATTGCGTTTACCCAAATAGAAGTCGAGCGTAAAGCCACCCACTAGATGAAAGGACTTTTGGGCTAATAGATCCGGGTTCACTGAGCCATCAAAGGCCCGGAGTTCTCGATAGAAAGGTGCTTGGAAGTAAAGTCCAGTCGCCAGACGATAACTAATATCACGCTTGCCACCCAGTGGCTTATACAAAAGTTGGGCCCGTGGAGAAATGAGTAATTCGCGGTTCAGGTCCCAATAACTGGCCCGTACACCAGCAGATAAGCGCAATTCTCCCCGATCATCCCTGCGCCAAGTGTAAGTATCCTGTGCAAAACCAGAAAAACGATACGAGCGAAGCTGATTGCTCGTTCTGAGCGTGGTAAACAAGCGTACCTCCGAAGTATCATAAGGCAAACTGTAACCCGCGGAGTCTAGGCGTTCCCATTCATTGATTAGGTCGTCAATGCGCTCGTGCTGTGCTTTTACGCTCCACTGTAGGAAGTGAGAAGCACTGGCCTCTTCGTTTCCTCCCTGTAGTTCTAGGCCACCTTTGAGTTCGGCATTATAGATTTGAATATCAAGAAAGTTGCGGACGAACTGCTGCTGGGTACCCGCTCCTAGTTCTGACAAGACCTCACCAAAATTATCACTGCCCAAGTTGCTATCAATCTGCCGTAGACTGTAGCGACCAGTAATGTCAATACGTTCGTTTTCGTCACTGCGAAAAGCAGAAACCAGGAACTTTAGGAAGAAAGGATTAACGCTACGGTCCGGTAGGTAGGTCAAACTCATACCTCCCATTTGCGTGGTAAAGTCGCTGACCTCCTGCCCCTCGAATACACTGAAGAGTTGCAGGGCAAGATTAATTAATCCAAAGGCGGTGCTTCTTTCTTGCGGACGAAAACGGTAGATACTTTGATTGTAGTTGCCAAGTAAACCTATCTGCCAATCGCGATTAAGATCGTAAGTAATGTAGGTCTGGATATCCGTAAAACTCGGTGTATACTCCCCAGAAACATCCAAAGTACCCAACAAGTAGCGAGTATCTTTGTAGCGAGCCCCAACTAAATAACGCAGGCGGCGGTAGGAATCCTTCTTTGGGCGGAAGCTACCCTCCAGGTGGGTGGAGCCACCGAGGAAGCTCAGACCGACCGAGGCACGTAAACTATCAGGACGCTTGTACTTGATATCAAGCACACTGGAAAGTTTATCGCCGTAGCGGGCCTCAAAACCACCAGAGGAGAAAGATAAATCTCGAATAAGATCAATATTGGCAAAGGTCAGACCCTCCTGCTGGCCCGCTCGAATGAGCTGTGGGCGGTAGATCGCAAAATCGTTTACGTATACCAGATTCTCGTCGTAGTTACCGCCACGCACGTTGTACTGACTGCTCAATTCACCGCCGGTACCACTACTCACACCTAAGGCAATATGCGGCAGTACGCTTTCCAGGTTACCGGTAGTAGTGGGTAATAACTTGAGTTGCTCCACATCTTCACGCACCATGCCCCCTTCTTCAATCTTGCTTTCGCGTACGATTACTTCAATATCGCTCTCTGAGGGAGGCATATCCACATCGATCTGCTGGTTGGAGCGAGCGGGCAATGGCCCAAGCGTAGTACTGACTTCTTGGTAACCAATTCGGGTAAAGACCAGTACAAATTCTGTCTCGGCGGGGACTACTATACTGTAGCGGCCATTCTCCGCAGTTTCCGTGGCGGTATTAGAGCCTTCAACGTAAACCGTTGCCAGATCCACAGCCTGACCAGAAATGGCATCTTTGACAATACCCGTAACGGTAGCGCGCTCTGCTTGCGCTAAAAGTAAGCTGGGGGCTAGTAGTAGAGCAAGGGCAAAAAGAATAGTAATGCGCATGGAAGTAGTGATCATTCGAACTCTTGGATAAATAGCTCCGAAAAGTAGTTGCTTTTCGCGTAAGGGGGATTCAATTGGGCTTTAGGGATGGGTAAGGACTCAGACAATCAAGCCAGTTTTCCAATTTCGGAACCTATATTCTTCAATTGTTCAATAGCCAGAGTGGGATTTTCAGCCCGAAACACACTGCTACCGGCAACCAAGACATCTGCACCAGCCTGGAGCAGTTTCTCAGCATTTTGTAGTCCTACCCCACCATCAACCTCAATGACCGTATTGGTATTGCGAACGGTGATCATATCCTTGGCCATTCGGACCTTTTCTAAGGTTTGGTAGATGAACTTTTGTCCACCAAAACCCGGATTGACCGACATGATGAGTACCAAATCCAGCTCTTCTATTACGTGCTGTAAAACGGAAACGGGAGTATGAGGATTGAGTGCCACACCAGCCTTCGCACCAGTCTCTTTAATCTGCTGCACCGTACGGTGTAAATGGGTGCAAGCTTCGTAGTGAACGGTAATAACATCCGCACCACACTCCCGAAATGTTGATAAATATTGTTCCGGACGCTCAATCATCAAATGTACATCTAAAGGCTTTTTAGCCAATGACTTAATTTGCTTAATGATTGGCATTCCGTAAGAAATATTAGGAACAAATTGGCCATCCATTACGTCTAAATGAAACCAATCTGCAAAACTCTCGTTAACCATATGGATTTCTTGGCCCAGCGTGAGAAAATCAGCGGCCAAAAGGGAAGGGGCGACTAAATGTTTCTTCATATTAAGAAATCTTGTTACATTTGCATCTATAGCCGCAACATAAATAAAAAAACCGGTTGGTTACCCAACCGGTTCGAAAAAAGAGCTTTGAGAGGCTATCTACATACCAAAAAACGAAACATCCATTGATGTTTCTAAGACTTCATGAGATTATAATTGTTCTTTTTTGACAAATAAGTCATGGGATTATAATTGCTATTAGCACCTTTTTTAAAGGTTAAAATCTTTGTGCTTATTTGTTTGGGTTCCACCTTCCTTTGAAAGTAGAAGAGCAGCTTTTTCAGCTCCTCATCAGCTTCATATCTCCTGCTGACAATACAAATATGCGGCGGTCTTAGCCTGTCACGAAGTACATTTAATTCTAATTCTGGATTTATTTTTTGACATTTATAAAAACACAAATCTTTGATTTTTAGCCTTTTACATTAAATTCAAAGATCCATTTCTGGATAAAAACTCTTCTATTTACCCCCTTTTTGCTAGTGGAATTATTCTTTTTTCTTGGAAAAATTCT
>JBCBWU010000339.1:0-5026 GCA_039816955.1 Bacteroidota bacterium | reverse complement strand
CATCCTGGCAGCCCGTTCCTTGCGACCCAATGACTGCTTTCCCCATAGCCGCTGCTTCCAAATAGGTATTGCCAAACCCCTCCCACCAGGCGGGCATTACAAACACATCAAAAATGGACATAAAGAGCGGAATATCATCTTGCCATCCCACCCACAACACACCGGGGTGTTGCTCAATTTCCGCAACAATCTCCGGGTACTGTAACTGTGATTTATCCGCTTTCCCAACCAAGATCAGGCGCGTATCTGGGCGTTGCTCAAAAATCCGTTTGAAGGCTGCAAATAACTCGTTGATACCTTTACGATCCACAAGACGCCCAACAAAGCCATAGACAAAACAGCCTTCCAACTGCAACTCAGTTCGCAGCCGCGCTTGCGCTTGCGAATCAACCTGATCGGGTGAGAACCGGTGTAAATCTAGACCATTACTGCTACCCTGACCAATAACTCGAACCTTATCTGGTCGAAAAACACCATGTTCAATGGCTTTAGAAGCAACGGAGGGGGAGATACAGATCACTCGATGCGCCAAGGCGCCGGCGATCTTTTCTGTAGTCCGAAGTATCTTTCCTTGCGATCCTTTTTCATGCTCATATCGCAGTCCTCGGCAGGTATAAATTCGATTGGGCACCCGTGCCAGCCATGCGCCAATTGTTCCGAGCAAGCCCATCTTTGGCGTTCCAACATTGACAATCTGAGGTCGGAGGCTGATCAACTTGCGGAAGATCTCGAAAATTGTAAATATATCCTTGACCGGGCTAATGTAGCGTTCTATCGTTACGGGTAGCAAGGTACAACCCTCTCGTTCACAATATGCCCTGGACTTGGGTTCATCAGGAGCCATCAGGTATACGTCATATCCCTGCTCACTGAAGTAGCGGGCCTGGCCTCGAATCAAAGGAACGCTCCCTCCGATCGTAATACCAATGACCAATTTAGGCTTGTGCGATGCCATTTAGCTTGTTTTGCCGCGAATTTGCGTTACTAATTCACCAGACCCGATGAACTGCACTTCCGGGTACGTTTTCACGACCCACTTCAATATTGATCTCAATTCCTGTAATGCCTTATCCCGATGCGCTACCTCCAGCGTCCCGACATAGTTGATCCGGTGCGATGAAAGGATAGCAGGCTTGCACCAACGAAATGCACTGGCGATATTGGTCTTAACCGCTGCGGCTGAATATTGTGGCTGTACTGGTTCAAACTTGACGTTTCGGCGATAGTACACTTGCTGGTGTGCGTTATGGGCACCAAACTTCCAGAGGAAGTTCCGCCCCTTTAAGCCTCCGGCCCCGTCTGGTTCCCAGCGTGTTCTGTTGACTACGATTCCTCTAATCCCACTATCATCCAGCGCCTTCTCCAGCGCAAGGTCAAATATCCCGTTAGGGGGGCCGAACACCAGGGGTTGATACCCGAGAGCATCTTTAAATATTTCAATGCCATCCCGGACGGAATGGAGATTCTGCTCCAACTCTGCGGCGGAATGATAGAAATAGGTTGGAGCAAGTGAGCCACCCAGGCCCCTAGGTAGACCAGCCAATGGTGCATGAATGACACTCTGACGAAAAGCTGTTCTAAGGACTTCGTCACCGGCTTGGAGCTGGGTCATCAAGTAGGGAACATTAAAGTGTTCCCGCCCGTGATATTGCGGAATGAAAATACCGTTCTCCAAGCCTTGCTTCCACTTTTGAAAGACGCTCTTGCCGTGGTATTTCATTAGGGTATGATCAAATCTTTCGTAATGATATTCCCGGAATTCACTGCGGATAATAGCCTCAAAATCCGCATTCGTAACGTTCACAAAAGGAGTGAAAACGGCTGGGCGGCCATTGCTGCCCGCCACTTCATTAAGCACCTCAAAAAGCAGATCAAGATCCTCCTCCGAGGCTAAGGTATCCAGGATAGTGAACCTGTTTTTGTCGACTCGGATGTTTCTTTCCAGAAGGTAGTCGTGTGCTTCCTTACTCGGCATTCTCGTACTTCCCCAGTCGTCTGATTCGATCACCAGGAGCGGCACCTTGGAAGACCAGCCGGGAATGTTCTTGAGGTTAGATAAGATGGATTGAATCATAAGCTACTAGCGTAAAGGCAAAGAGTAAAGGTGATCTTCTCTAATGATGAACTATTGCTTGACGTACCGATACAAGTCAATATCAAAATGCTTGAAAACTTTTCTCAAAATCTTGTCCTTAGCGCCTTTCTTGGTATTACTGCTCACCAGGGATTCCTTCTGTGTGGAGCCTACCGTGCAGTAGTCTTTGTTATAAGTACCGTTGGTAACAATTTTTCTCCCACTCAAAACGGTCATCGCCTTTAGCCAAACGTCGTCGGAACGAAAGCTCAAGGATTTGATCAATTCCTTGTCGAAGGCAACATCTATCAAAGCCCCCGGGGGGAAAAGTGTCCCGTGCCCACTGGTGTGGAATAGCAAAAAGGAAGGGTCTTTTGCTACTGAATTATGCTTCCATTTGGTGTAGGGCCTCATGGTACCATCCGCATCAAAGAGGACTTCATGCGCCCGATTGGCAGCGATGCACTCCGGATGCTTTTTGTGCAAACCAATGACATTTTCCATTGTGGTGGAGTTATAGTACAAGTCATCATCTACCGCAATGACACACGCATTGGGATGGCGTAGCATGGTATAATAATACTTCTTGTGAGACTTTATATCATCACAAAACTCAATGGTCAATCCTCTCTTCTGCTGCATTTGCAGCGTCTCGGGAATCTTGCGGCCAGGAAACTGTTCTTCTGCTAACCAGAGGATGATCTTATCAGGTTTTACCGTTTGCGACAATAAGCATTCAATGCTCACCCAAGCCTCCTCGACCCTTGCGGGGAACGATGTAAGAGACACGATGTACGGTGTTTCTCTGGTTTCAGTATTAATGCCAATCTCACCACTCTCCAACTGTTGTGCAAGACGTGGTCGAACAAATGTTTCTAGCAAAGGCCTGGCCATATAAATGTCCATAACCCGGTCGATAGCCTTACCAATTTTGCCGTAGATGCCGAAGCGAGGCAAACCGTAATAAATACCGAGGATCGTATCAAGTAATTTCATTCTTTCGAAAGTATTCTCGTTTTTGAGGCGTAATGTATAATGCGTTTGATGGTTGGCTACTAGCTGATGCTTTCCAGCATGAAGTTAGTTAGCGTATTGGCTGCGTTTTCGGTCGTGAAGCGATCTCGAATTGTCAGGGCGTTATCCCCCAGCCGCTTCCTTTCCCCAGGGTCTTCCATGAGTGACAAAATCGTTGCCGCCCTGCCATCTATATCCCCTTCTTTCACAGCAATTCCGCTCTTACCATTTTCAAAAATATCTTCGTAAGGCAGGGCGTCAAAACACACGCAGGGTAATCCCGCCCACATGGCTTCACACAGTGCATTTGGAAATCCTTCCAGTACAGAGGGCATGACGAAAATAGAAGCCCGTGAAAAGAGCTTATCAATTTCCCTAACCTGCCCGTGGAAGACCACTTGCTCTGCCAAGCCTTTTTGCGCAACCAGCGCCTTCATTTCTGCTAGCATTGGTCCGTCACCTGCCATGTGTAGCGTCCATTCATTCTCCGGAATTTTGGCAAATGCTTCGATGAGGCGATTAGGTGCCTTCTCCCAGGCAAACCGGCCCACATAGAGGACAATAGGTTCTCTATCTACAGCATCCAACTTGACCTCTCTAATACCATTCGGTATCACTTTGATGTTTAGCCGTCCGCTAAACTCCTTATCGCGGTAATTTGCCGCACGGCTGGTTTGCGCTACAAAGCCTGCAGAAGTAGGATAGAACCACTTTTTCATGGTGGGAATGGGCCAGGGATATACGTAATCCGGGCTCGTCTTATCACCGATGAAGACTGGATACTTCAGTCCGTACAATGCACAGAGGACAAGCGGTCCGGTAATATCACCATAAGTAAGAACCACCTCTGGCTGTATTGCCTTTACCTGCTGGCGCAAATATCTTAGCAGCCAAAGGTAGAAATAGATTTTTTGAATAGCATTCCCTTTTGAATGCTTGTAGTGGTGTTCAATCAAATTAACCCGCTCATCCAGCGAATAAAACTGCTGTACGTAGAAGCAGGTAATGAAATGTACTTTGAGGCCTTGATTGACATAGTAGTTAGCTAGGACAACAAGTTCTCGTTGGATTCCTCCTACTTTCAAAGAGGGTGAAATGATGCAGATTTCTTGAATGCTCTTTGCGGGCATAAACACTTACTAACTGACCTTTCGCAATCGAAAGATTTGGATAATTGAAAAAATATGCTTGGGTTGTTACATTGCAGTTCAAAGGAACGGCCAATGAAAGACCCAAAATTACTTGACTTGTATTCGGACTACCTGCTGGCGTCGTTTCGTATGGCGACGGCGACGGGATTATCCGAGTTGACTGATCAGGCTTTGAGCCACGATAAGATCAGTCGTTTTTTAGGACAAGAGGAGTTTACCTCCAAAGATTATTGGCGTTGTATCAAGCCCTTGGTTCGTAAAGTGGAGCATGGCGATGCGATTATCAAAATTGATGACACTATCGAAGAAAAGCCCCACAGCACGGAAAATGAAGTGATCTGCTGGCACTGGGATCATTCCAAGAAGCCAAAGGCGGGGTTGACAAAAGGAATTAACATCCTCAATTTTCTTTATCACAGTCCGCTAGGCATTGAGATTCCGGTGACTTATGAGATCGTACGTAAAACCAAAGAATACGTAGATGTCAAAAGCGGCAAAGTCAAAAAGCGAAGTCCACGCAGCAAGAACGAAATGGTGCGCGACCAGCTTTTTGTCTTACACAAGTACAACCGAGTTCCCTTCCGCTATGTGGTTTGGGACACTTGGTTTTCCTCCAAGGAGAACTTTGATTTTGTTCACCGCATCTTGGAAAAACACTTTATCGGTGCCCTGAAGAGTAACCGTAAGGTTGCTCTCAGTTTGGAAGATAAGTTGGAAGGTAAATTCCATCGAATCGACGGCTTAGACTTACAAGCAGGCCAAGCCATTACTGTTTACATCAAAGGAC
>JBCBWU010000338.1:0-5034 GCA_039816955.1 Bacteroidota bacterium | reverse complement strand
ACCAGCAATGTTTGTGGTGCTACCACCTCAACAGAAGTAAGCTGTCCGGCGAACGACTGTCCGACCTTCAATATCAACATTACGCCAATTGATGATATCTGTCTAACAGCTTCCAATACACCAATTATGCTTGAGGCTACTGCCAGTGGCGGAGTTGGTGGCGGAACCTTTAGCTGGAGTGGTCCTGGTGTAGTAGCCAACCAATTCTTACCGAGCATGGCTGGCCCACAGGTCATCACTGTTACCTACACCGAGGATAATTGCTCGCAGGACGAAAGCATTACGGTCAATGTGTTTGACACGCCAAATGCCACCTTCACCGTTGCGCCAGTGCCAGTTTGTACTGATCAGGAAACCACGGTAACCTACACCGGTACAGCTTCTGTCGGAGCGACTTACACCTGGAACTTTGCCGGCGGCACTGCCGTACCTGGTACCGGTCAGGGCCCGCATACGGTGAGCTGGCCAACGGGTGGTCCGAAGGATATCAGCCTCACGGTGAGTGAAAATGGCTGTACCAGCGGAACAGAAACCCAGACGATTACGGTAGAAGAGCCATTGGCAGCGCCGGTGATCAACTGTAGCCCGAATACAACTCAGATTGTGTTTAGCTGGAATGATATTGCTGGTGCCACAGGCTACCAGGTTAACGTCATTAGTGCTCCCGGTGGAGCGATGACTAGCCTGGACGAAACCAACCGCACCTTTACCGTAACCGGTTTGATGGCAGGTGACATTGTAGAAATTGAAGTCATCGCGGTAGGAAATGGACCTTGCGGTAATAGTAGCAATACCTTTACCTGTCAGGCACAGGATTGCCCTGATATTACCGTAGAAATTGATGCTGTTCCTGCTATTTGCTTTGAAATGGGCCTACCCGATATCACCCTCACCGCAACGGTAACGGGTGGTGCTGGCACTGGCACCTTTACCTGGGCTGGCGACGGTATTACCGACCCTATTGCTGGCACCTTCTCGATTGATGATGCGAGTGTTGGACCAGCTGCCGTAACGGTGAGCTACCGCGAAGATGGCTGTGACTACGTAGACGATATTGTTATTGATATTTTCGCTATCCCTACGGCGGACTTTACCGTGACTACTCCAATCTGTGTAACAGATAGTACAACAGTTCTGTACACTGGTTCTGGATCGAATATGGCAGACTATGCTTGGGACTTCGGCGGCGGAGTTGCTGTTCCTGGTACAGGGCAAGGCCCACACCGCGTTATTTGGCCTACGGATGGTGATCAGACCATAAGTCTGATTGTAACCGAAAACGGTTGTAGCAGCCCAGCCTTTACACAAACGGTAACTGTTGCTCCAGAACTAATCGCACCCATGATTAGCTGCGACGTAACGGGTGATTCCATCATCTTTACCTGGCCTGATGTAGCAGGTGCTACTGGCTATACGGTCAATATCATCGATGCACCGGCCAATGCCTTTGCTACTGGCGGTGACCCAGACCGTACCTTCACTATGGCTGGATTCACACCAGGTCAACCAGCTACCATTGCGGTAACGGCGATCAGTGGCACTGCTTGTCCGGATATCACTTTCGAAGGAACGTGCTCACTGGACAACTGTCCAGATATCACCATTGATATTGATGATGTAGCACCCATTTGTTTGGATGCTTCCGCGATGGCCTTCGACTTGAACGCCGTCATCACTGGTAATACGGCAGGTGTATTGAGCTGGTCTGGCACCGGAATTACTGATCCAGCACAGGGGACTTTTGACCCACTGGCAACTGGCGCAGGCAACTTCGCTATTATTGCCACTTACGAGGAAATGAGCTGTTTCTACGCCGATACGACACTTGTAATTGTAAACGCCCAACCTAGTGCCTCTTTCACTGCTACTGGCCCGATCTGCGAGGACGACATCAGCATAGTAACCTACACTGGTGGAGCAAGTGCTATGGCTTCTTACGATTGGAACTTCGGTAACGGAACCATTGTAAGTGGTAGTGACGCTGGACCGTACGAAATCAACTTCGCGGATGGCGGTAACCAGACCATCAGCTTGACAGTAACGGAAAATGGCTGTGCTTCTGATCCGTTCTCAACTACAGTTGAAGTGATCGATTCGCTAGTGGCACCGATCATTAGCTGTACTGCGGATAATACCTCCATTACCTTTAGCTGGAATGCAGTTGCTGGAGCGACTGGATATATGGTCAATGTAATTGATGCCCCGGCAGGAGCTATGGAGACACCAGACCTGGCGAACCGTATGTATACCTTCAGCAATTTGGCTCCGGAGGATATGGCAACCATTGAGGTGATAGTAGTCACAGACAATATTTGCGGCGGCGTAAGCAGTACGCAAACCTGCTCTAGCGAGCCATGCCCCGAACGCAGCTTCGGCACTGATGGCTACGGCCCATTCTGCGATGATGCTGGTGTACAAATGCTGGTTCCTGTCATTACTGGCGGCAACCTCACTGGTATGATTAGCTGGTCTGGCGATGGTATCGTGAGCGCGAATGGCATGTTTGATCCAGCCGTTGCCAATTTGGGAGACAACTTGGTGACCCTCTCCTACGAGCAAACCGGCTGTTTCTATGATACGACTTACACAGTTGTGGTTAATCCTAAA
The DNA here is from genome assembly GCA_039816955.1 of Bacteroidota bacterium. Lineage (GTDB taxonomy): Bacteria > Bacteroidota > Bacteroidia > Chitinophagales > Saprospiraceae > Lewinella. The sequence goes on along the minus strand of JBCBWU010000338.1, from coordinate 2,427 downwards.
CCAGTGGCTGACTTTACGGTCACCAGTCCAATTTGTGTAACGGATGTAAGCTTGATCACCTTTACTGGTACTGCCGGTGCTAGTGCTACCTACGATTGGGTATTTGATGGTGGTACAGTGATTAGCGGTACGGGTGTAGGACCATACGAGATCATGTGGGATACACCAGGTGATAAGACGATCACCCTTACTGTAACCGAAAATGGTTGCGTGAGTGATCCTGCCACCGGCACGGTGAGGGTGGATGCCGAAATTCCACCAGTAGTGATCAGTTGTAGCGACGCAACTACGAGCTCTGTGACCTTTAGCTGGGATCCAGTAGCAGGTGCAGATACATATACGGTAACTGTTATCCAACCAGCCGTAACAGGTACTCAAGATGGGAATACTTACACCATTAACAGTCTCACGGATGGAGAAGAGGTAATCATTGAGGTGACAGCCAGCGGCCCGAGCGTTTGCGGTAGCAGTACCGCACAAGGCACTTGTAACGCATTGACGTGCCAGCCTCTTTCGCTCACCCTAGACGGTCCAGCCGTAATCTGTGAAGGAGACGATACCGCGTTGACCATCAATATCACCGGTGGTCAAGGAACGCCGGTAACAATTGATTATACGGTGAATGGTGTAGCAGCCCAGCTGACTGGCATCAACGATGGTGATCAGATTCAGCTACCGAATGTGACCGAAGAAAGTACCGTGGTGATCACCGGCGTAAGCGATGAAGTGAATACGAATTGTGTGTACGATCCCATGACGGAATTCACCGTTCCAGTTGATCCGCAAGTAAGTGCAGGACTAGACGGCCTCATTGATCCTGTCTGTCCGGATGATGCGACAGTAGTTGACTTGGGTGCAGCCCTTTCTGGTGCTGACGCTGGGGGTAGCTGGACTGAAACTTCCGGTAGTCCAAGTACGGGTGGTGCCTTCCAAGCAGGAGCGGGCACCTTCAATGCACAAAGCCAGGCGTCTGGTACTTATACTTTCGAGTACACGATTGATGGCGGTGCCTGTCCGGATGATAGCGCAGTGGTGAGCTTTACCATTAACCAGGAACCAGTGGCCGATGCCGGCTTGGATCAGATCTTGACCTGTAATATGGGTATGGTAGCCCTGGGTGGTAACTCAAGTGCTGGTGCTACTTACACCTGGACAAGTGACAACCCAGATGCTATGATTACGGACCCTGATGCTCCGCTGATTGATGTGAGTGCTCCGGGTACTTATACCATTGAGGTGACCAATGCAGCAGGTTGTGTGGCTACAGATCAAGTGGTGGTAAACAGTGACTTTGATGTACCGGTTGCTGATGTGAGCATTAGTGAGGTGAGCTGTTTTGAAGCAGCCGATGGTGCTATCATTATCAATACGGTTGTAGGTGGCACCCCACCCTACTCGTTTAGCCTGAATGGAAGTGCACCAACTACGAACACTTTCTTTGGTAATCTGAGTGGTAACATGTATACCTTGATTATCACTGATGCTAATGGTTGCTTTACCGAACTTGGCTTAGAGCTGATTGAACCGACTCAGGTAGCTGTTACCTTGACCACTAGCCTGGAGAATAATGACAACGACATTGAGCTCGGTGAATCTGTAACACTACAAGCGCTGTACGATCCAAATATTCCGATTGACACCATTATCTGGCAACCGGATAGTATTGGTGTACCTGGCCAGAATGCAGTGGAAGTGAGTCCTACGGAAACCACAACCTACAGTGTCACCATTACTGATATCAATGGTTGCTCGGATTCCGATAACATGACCATCATTGTGCGCAAGCAGCGCCCAGTGTACGTACCTACGGCCTTCTCTCCGGACGGCGACAACACCAACGACTTCCTGTTCCCACAAGGTGGAGACGAAATCACGGAGATCAAGAGCTTCCTGGTCTTTAACCGTTGGGGCGAAGCCGTATTTGAAAACTACGACTTCCAACCAAACATCCCGACAGAAGGTTGGGACGGTCGCTTCCGTGGACAACTGATGAATTCCGCCGTGTTTGTCTACTACCTAGAGGTAGAATTCATTGACGGCGAAACAGAGTTGTTTAAAGGAGATGTAGTACTAATGCGTTAATCGCTAGAATTAGCGGACTTCTTCAAGTTGTCCAATAGCTCAGACAAGCGGAATTCGGGATTAAAAGTCCTGGGTTCCGCTTTTTTATTTTTAAGTGGATTTGAGTGCCTGGCTTTCTCCTATGCAAGTAAACTATTGAAAGTAGAGCTATCCTATATTGACTTGAATGCCAAAATCACCGAAGAGGCCCTAAGCAGAATAAAATTTGTTAAATTCCAGATTATGGAATTTTTTTTTAAGCTCCATAAACCTTTTTTACGTATTATTGTCTAACTACTTAAAGGTACTCCAAATAAGCATTATTTACGCTTTCTTTATTATCATATCATTCTTCACTACGATAAT
>JBCBWU010000337.1:0-5112 GCA_039816955.1 Bacteroidota bacterium | reverse complement strand
TTCTACGTCTATATTCTATACTCCGCCCCATTTGACAAGTACTATGTTGGCCAAACGGATGACATCGAGCGCCGGCTCGCTGAGCATAATGGTTTGGCCACGACTTCCTACACTAGCAAATACAGACCTTGGTTGCTCCAATTAACGGTTGCCTGCACAAGTAGAAAGCGGGCTGTCCAACTTGAACGGTTCATCAAGTCGAAAAAGCGAAAGGCTTTCATTATCGCCCTAATTGAAGATCCAGAATTCCGATTGAGGGTTATTGCACCTTACACTGGTGAAGCTGGTTAGAGCGGTTCCGCACTTGCTGCGGAATTAACCCGTAGGTTCCCGCGGCAAGCGCGGGATTCAAGTCCTTCAGGAGGCGCGAAAGGAAGGGATGCCGTCAGGCGTCCCTTTTTTGTTTTAATGTGCTCTCATGTTCTACGTCTACATTCTTTACTCCGCGAAGTTTGACAAATACTATGTAGGTCAGACGGATAATGTTGACCTCACTTGAGGATCCCGAAAAGTAGCCTCGCAACTTTTTACATCACGCAGTAGTACCAAAGATGAATCCTACCTTGGAGAACTGTTGGTATTGGCCTAGCGCTGTGTAACCCCTTGGCCGAGCAGGTTTCCGTTTCGATTTTTTGAAACGGAAACCTGCTCGGCTGAGCGAATAGCGAAGGGTGGAACCTAGCGGCCTCGCGGAGGCACGAAGCGGGGCAGGCCCCAAAATCTATTCCTTCACAATACGAGCTGAAGATATACCTTCGGCGGTCGTGATTTTCAGCCAGTAGAGGCCAGCGGGTAAGTTGCTTAAGTCGATACTACTTCCGTTCGGCTTGAAGTCACCTACTATTTGACCATTGGCATTAAAGACGGCAACGGTTTCTGGTTGCACGTCGGTAAAATGCGCCCAACCCCTTGTTGGATTAGGAGCTATTTGTACCTGACTAGCGGAAATGTCCGTCGTACTTACCGGATCAATGAGAGTTACTTCTAAACAGAATTTACCCTCGGCTGTATAGTTGGCATCTGAATAACCATCTACCATTAGGCGGTAGGTTTCGCCGGGTACGGTAGTAAAGTTGATAAAGGCATTGAAGAGGTTGTTATCAAAATCTTCGTCCTCCCCACAGGCAACGGCCGTTGGTATACTGCAATCTCCCGTGTACATGGCAAATTGAGAATCGTTGTTGGTAAAATTGGTCATTGAATCACATATCACAGTACGGATGGTGTAACGAGCGCCATCACCAGTAAAGGTGTACCAGATGGTGTGATTAAGCTCTGGATTGTCAACAAAACACTCATAGCCAAAGCCAGGATCATTGCCAGCATCATAGCCGGTGTTGTCCTGCACATCCGAGAGCTGAGGCATCATGACCGCCTGGCCAAAGAGACTGTTGATATCAATGGCATCATCACACACATCACCGTCTAAAACCTGCGGCATTTCAACTGTGACGGTCGTTGTAGCGGCATTTAGGCAACCGGAATTACTATCGGTAAAAGTATAGGTAAGCATGAAATCACCCACTCCAGTTTGACTGGGGCTAAAACTGTAGGTACCATCACCATTGTTAACGACGCCAGGGCCACTGTATACTCCCCCTGCCGGTTGGCCCGTAGCCAGTATTTGCGGGGCATCAGTAGTGAGAAAAGGCCCAACTGCTCCCAGGATTACCGTAGGGGCTGCTACTACCGTAATCACATCGCTTGCGGACTCCATACATCCGCTTCCATTGTTATAGGTATAGGTGATGGTATGTACGCCTACCCCAGCTAATTCTGTGTCGAAATTGTAAGTGCCGTTGCCATTGTCCGTTACGCCGGGGCCGCTGTAACCACCACTATCTCCGGTGGCTGTGCCAGGTACTGGTGACCCACCGGTGAAATCATTGAGTAAGCCAGCATTACTACACAAGCTGGGATTGTTCGTGGTCATACTTACATCAGGGCAGAGGTCGACGGCTTCAAAGCAGAGGTTGTCGATGGCTAAGTAATTGCTGTTGCCCAATAGTTCAATGGCCACACTACTAAGTGTTACTCCAGCGAAAGCTGTCCCGGCCAGGGAAATGTTTTCGGTAAAATTACTCGAACCAGCAGATGCTAAGGTTGATAGTTCAATGACGATCGGTGAACCACCAGTGGCGGGGGTGCCAGTGAGGCGTATGGTGCCTACCTCGGCCGTATTCGCATTATCATCATTGGATGTCCAGAGGTCGAGTTGTAGTAAAATGACACCCGTATTTGGAGTAGTCACCATGAACGAACCAACATTACCCGAGTGTGGAAGCGCCGTAATGTTTGACTCTATGTAGTAATCAGAACCAGCTCCGCCACCACCATCGAAAAAGCCCGTGACGAGTTGATTAGACAGGGAAAATCCTACCCCTCCTTCAGCAAAAGTGTTAAGGCCGGCCGCAGCTTCATCTTCAAAGGTTTCGCAGATCGCGTCATCATCTAGAATGGTGCCTAGGCCTTGGCCATCTGAGATAAAAGTACCGTTAGTAGCATTACTCAAATTGACGAAGAAGGATTCGTTAGGCTCCGCTCCTTCGTCACCCTGTACACTTACACTAAACGTCTGACTCAGCGCACCACCGGCAGCAAAATTCAGTGTTGAGGAAGCTATTTCCGTGTAATCTTGCCCCGCTGTGGCGTTACCGTCCTCGGTACTAAAGGTGACAGTAAAAGCGGTAGCATTAGAGGAACGAGTTACGGTGAAGTCGAAACTGGTAGTACCTGCATCTCCTTCATTTAAGCTCACGTCATTGATACTCACATTAGTAACACTGGTATTAATGATGGTGAAGCTGAAGTTATCGAGTGCAACGTAATTGAAGCCGGCACTCAGGATCACCTGGACACTGGTTAGTGATTGTCCAGCCAGTGGGGTGCCCGAAAAATCAACAACAGCATAGTCAGTAGTGCCAGGATGCGTAATCATAACGGCAGCATCAATAGTACCTCCATCTAGCAAGGTGCCGCGGAAGGTTAGTAAACCATTGGCGGTATTGTTACCACCGTTTTGTGAGAGATAAACCGCAACACTATTCAATTGAATAGCTCGGTTGGGGGTATTCACGGTAATATTGCCCAGGTTATTGGATCCGGCCCCTTCTATAAAGCGATTATCACCGGCGCCATTGGCTCCGCCGTTAGCAAAGAAAGCAATTGCAAGATTTTGGGTGAGCGTAAAATCTAGACCGCCGCCACTGAAGGTCGTGGCCATTGTGGTTTCATCTTCAAACGTTTCGGTGAATTGTGCGGCTAGGGGATTTAGTCCTAGTAGAAAAAAGGTGCAGAGCAATAGCGCGACGGGGATGCGTACGGGTCGAGTCATTATTGGTTTATTTTCTTGTGCGAGATAAAGAACGTCATTCCGAAGAGCGCTGTCAAGAAAAGGGTTGGGAATGTTCTGAATGACACTTTAGGTAGGATGGGATTGGGCATTTCAAGGCAATTGCAAGCTCAATGGCAACTTCAATTTCAATTGGAATCCAGGCTAGGAAACGCTAAAAACCAGCTTAGATGAGGTAATGGACGAAGCCGACTGGCAGGACGCCGATGCTGCTGATGATTGGTACACCAACTATCCCGTAAATACGGTGCGCGCGCTTCCAAATGGAAGCTCGTTTTACATCCTATGAAGGGTTTTTCTATGCCTCCTTTGTCTGCTCCGACGATATTCCCTATTCCACCTCCAACAACAAAACCGCTCGCCCCGGAACGGAAATTTTCTCCGCGGACAAATCATAATTAGTACCCGTCAGTACATCTTTGCCGTCCTTATGACCTTCCAACTGCTCCGCAAAGCGCTCTAGCGCTAGGGTGGTGGCCTTCTCATTCTTGTTCATTACTACCATCACCTTCTGCTCATCGTCATAGCGGAAGTATACGTAGATACCATCCTCAGGCAGGAAATGCGTCAACTTACCATAGTGGATGGCCGAGGCGCCCTGGCGCCATTTAAGCAGCTTTTGGGTAAATGCTTGTGCTTCTTTTTGCTCAGCCTTGAGCCCATCTCCGCTAAAAGCATTGGTCTTATCACCAGCCCAGCCGCCAGGAAAATCACTACGAATATCGCCGTGGTCGCCTTCTGGGCCATTGCTCATTAATATTTCGGTACCGTAGTAGAGTTGTGGAATGCCTCGGGTGGTACAGAAATAGACCATAGCCATGCGGAATAGGTTTTCATCCTCGTTCACTTGCTTGAAGATGCGACTCATGTCGTGGTTGTCGGGGAAGATCACCAGGTTGTAAGGATCCGCGTAGAGAAAGTCTTGTGCTAGCATTTCGTAGGCAGTAATCCAACCAGATTTGAAGCCTTCCTCCTCAACTAATGCATTCGCAAAGGCTCTTTGCATAGGGAAGTCCATTAAACTTGGGAGGTAGGATACGTAGCCGTTTGGGTTGTCTTTGCCCGCTTGCCAGTAGGCTACGGTACTTGGGCGTTCAAACCACTCTTCCCCCACGATATTGAGGTAGGGAAACTCTTCCATCAGGCGGCGTGTCCATTCCGACATAAAGTCTTCGTCTGGGTAAGGATAGGTATCCATGCGAATTCCGGCCAGCCCTAGGTACTCTACCCACCAGATACTATTTTGGATAAGGTAGGTGGCCATAAAGGAGTTGCGTTGATTGAGGTCGGGCATGGTAGGCACGAACCAGCCATCGGCGAAGATCTTGCGATCAATGTTGGAGGCGTAGGGGTCTTGCAGGACAGTCTTGCGGTGGTTGGTTTGGGTATAGGTAGGCCAGTTATTGATCCAGTCCGCGGTGGGTGGGTCCTGCATCCACCAGTGTTCTAGTCCACAGTGATTGACAATCATGTCCATGATAAACTTGATGCCGTTGTTGCGCGCTACACTGACTAATTCTTGGTATTCCTCATTACTGCCAAAACGCTGATCGACCCGATAAAAATCGGTAGTGGAATAGCCGTGATACGAGTACTCTGGCATATCGTTCTCTAAAAGAGGATTTACCCAAATGGCGGTAAAGCCCATGTCCTTGATATAATCCAGATGCTGGAGCATTCCGGCGATGTCACCGCCGTGGCGGCCTCCCAGTAATTTGCGATTTGGTTTTTCCTTCATGCCCGCTACCGCATCATTGTCT
>JBCBWU010000336.1:0-5167 GCA_039816955.1 Bacteroidota bacterium | reverse complement strand
GTTGTCTGGCGCATATCCGGCGCAAGTTCTACGACGCTCGTGAACACCATCCGGTGCTAGCCGATCAGGCCTTGGGTTGGATCCAGCAGCTTTACGAGTTGGAACGTCGCTATCGCGAAGCTGATCTCGATGCGTTAGCCCGACAAAATCAACGACAACAAAAGGCGCGGCCCATCTTCGAAAACCTCCATCAGTGGGTCATTACCGAGCAGGCCAACAACTTAAGCAAAGGTCCCATCGGCAAGGCGCTACATTACGCCAAAAAACAACTTCCATTATTAGCCGCCTACCTCGAAGATGGTCGATTGCAGATTGATAATAACCTTATTGAAAACGCTATCCGGCCACTAGCCCTGGGGCGCAAGAACTACCTGTTCGCTGGTTCCCACCAGGCCGCTCAGCGAGCAGCTATGATGTACTCCTTCATGGCCAGTTGTAAAGTTAAGGGTATCAATCCTTGGTTGTGGTTACGCGATGTGTTACAGCGAATCCCAACTCATCCCGTCAACCAAGTCGAACAACTGCTGCCTCATCTATGGCAACAGAACGAAATGCAAGAGGTCGGGTAATTGCTCGGACGCTTACGAATTCGTTACTGTCAATCATACTTTCGATTCAGTAATTGCTTGACTTATTTATCTTGTAGGCAAGTCAACTAACGTGCCGATAATTTAGTGCTTGATGTCAAAATGGACTGTTTATATATCATCCACCTTTAGGGATTTGAGGGAGTACCGAGCAGAGTTGATCAACTTGTTTGAGAATCAACTTAATGATCAATTTGAGTTGAGTACGATTATGGAACGTATGTTTGACGACGGGACATATACTCCTTTCTTAGATGACTGTATCGATGCTGTTAAAAGTAGCGACATCTACATTATCATACTTGGCAATAAAACTGGATCATTTCCTCCGAACGAGAGTAGAACGTATACGGAGATTGAATTAGATACAGCACTTGATAATGATAAAAAGATTTTTTGCCTTCACTTAGATTCTTTTAATGAAGCTGAAATAGACAATAAGGCCATTCACGATAGGCTATTAGATAAATTTAGAGGAAGACCAACTCGAACCTTTACTAATGCTACAACGCTCAAGAACGCGCTTTTTGAGAGCCTAATACCTTTTTCTTACCAATCTCCGGTTAATCGCGAAAATCCATACAAAGGATTGGCGGCTTTTGATGTGGAAGATGGCGATTATTTCTTTGGCCGGGATGCCGAGTTAGAATCCTGCTTGAAAGAGATGGTCACGGCAAATGGAGGTTGTTTTTTGTCAGTGGTAGGAAGTTCAGGGATAGGTAAAAGTTCGTTTGTCCGAGGAGGACTGTTACACAGATTTAAGTATCGGGATGAGTTAGGTTTTTCAGATCGTAAGCAAATTATCGTAACTCCTGGTAGTAAACCATTCACAAACTTACGGTATCAGTTGCATTTGCAGGGATTGTCTGTGGAAGATCTTACGGGAGGAAATTCGAAAGCCAATGAGGTAATTCTTTTTTTTGATCAATTTGAGGAGGTCATTACACAATGCCATTCGCCCGAATCTGAGGAGGAACGACAGCAATTATTTTCATTTTTAAATAGCTTAACTGCCACTCAAGATCCTAACGCTAAAGCTTTGGTGCTTTGCTCCTTTAGAAGTGATTTCTTATCGCAAATGGCCAATTATGAGTACATCAAATCACAGCAAGGATTATTCCCACTTAGTAGCTTAGATTATCGAATTCATGCTGCCAATCGGGTGAACAGTATCAGCGAAATAATCTGTAAACCTGCACTAAAGAACGGTGTTGATGTAGAGCCGGAACTAGTTGATCTGATAATCAACCAGATTAAAGAAGTCGAAGGGTCGTTACCCATTTTACAGTTTTCCCTACAGCAAATATGGACTAAGGAAACAATTGAGGATCGACGAATTACCGCCACAGAATTTAGCAAGATTACAGAGGGTAGGGGTATTGCAGGTATCATTGAGACGCATGCAGAAAATGTCTTCACGCGCATAACCAGTAGTGGACGTGACAAAGAAAAAGAGGCCATACTAAAAGGCATTTTTATCAACCTTGTAGAGGTAAATGAAAACGTCAATGATGTAAAAAGAACGATAGCAAAACAAGAACTCTTCTTTATTCTAAAGCAATTCCCTAATTCTACTGTCAATGATGTATTTGAATCCTTAGTTAGTGAGAATAGTCGTTTGCTGTATGTCAGCAAGGGTATAGATGAGACGATAAGCGTCAGCATCATTCATGAAGAACTGTTGCGTAAATGGGAACGACTAAAGGGTTGGATTGACGACCGTCGAGAAGCATTGCAATATAAAAAGAGAATCACTACAGCGATTCGGGCGTATCATAGAGAAGAAGGGTATTATGATAGAAGACAACTTAAGCGAGCCTACAATTGGAAAGCTGAAAATCCAGACCTAGTTGATGCGGAAATTGATCTATTCATAGGTGCTTCTCAGCAACAAATTAAGACTAATCTTCTTAGATATACCGGGATCAGCATATCAGTAGCAGCGCTGCTGCTGCTAGTGTTTTTTAAGGTCATAATACCCTATCAGGAAGAAAGAGAGTTTTTAGCGCTTATTGAAGGGGATATTTCTCTAAAACAAGCCGTAAGACGAGCTGGCGGCCTTGATTCACTAAGGGCACTGCATGTAGATGATGCTAATTATGATATAGTAAATGGAAATTTAAAGCATTTCAAAAACCTGAGAACATTAGCATTGTCTGACATATATGATCTAGAGGACCTGTCAATCTTTACTGGTACTGCCTTGCCTTTACTTGATACACTCTATTTATCATATAATGTCTCATTAAAAAAGATATCCGGTATTGAAAATCTTACAAATCTCCAATGTTTAAAAATTGAGGGTAATTACGAATTGAGTAATATTAAGGGAATAGAAAGTCTTACTTCTCTCACAGCATTAGAAATTTCGAGCACACAATATTTAGATAGCTTATCAGAAATTGAAAGCCTCACCGCTCTTCAGTATCTTGCAGTAAAAGAGAATTTTGCATTACCATACTTACCTAGTCTTGAAGATTTCGATTCTCTGCTTGTACTTGATATTTCCTACAACCAATCTCTACAGGAATTACCAGTTTTTGAAGAACTCCATACGCTTGAAAATTTGTCAATTGGTGGAGAGCTCAATTTTCTTAATGATTTATCCGTTATCGCAAATCTTAGAAATCTTAGATCACTAAGAATTAGTGGTACTGCAAAACTCAGTAGTTTATCTGGCATTCGGAATCTCCCTGCCCTTAGGTCATTAGAACTTTATGACAATGATAGTCTAGCAAGAATATCTGCTCTTGAGAATCTTCCCACTCTTGAATCATTAAAGATTACGGAAAATAGTAGTTTGACTAATCTAGCTGGTATTGAAAAGTTACCCCTTCTTGACTCACTGGAGATTAATGGGAATCTATTGATAAGTTTATCCAGTGTTGATAGTTTGCCTTCTCTTACTTTCTTGAAGGTAATTGGTGATGATTTGACCAATTTATCTGGTGTCGAGAAGTTTCCTAATCTTGTTTCTTTGGAACTCTCCTATAATCACAATTTGACTAATTTATCTGGCATTGAGAGTGTATCTTCACTTGCCATCCTTAAGATTGAGAATAGTGGTCTGCATAATTTGTCTGGAATAGAGCAGTTGCCTTCCTTAGCCTCGCTAGAACTGTCTCATGGTTTTGATGCGCGGGGGAGTAGAATCTGTGTCAAAGATCTACGGTCTCTTGAATCACTAAAACTTACTGGTTGGCGTCGGAGTAGTCTGTCCTGTCTTGAGAATTTACCTGCCCTTAAATCGCTAGAAATAAATGGTAGTACGTTGCTGTATCTATCTGGTATTGACAGATTTTCTTCTCTCACTTCTTTAAAATTTTCCGGTAATTTATATTTGGGAACTCTATCCGGCATTGATCAATTACCTGCGCTAAAATCTTTAAAAATAGACGGTGGAAGTTCTGATAGCTTAGTCGGTCTTAGTAATCTACTTACCCTAAATTCACTAGAGATTTCTAACAATCATAATTTTAGGAGCCTATCTTATCTTGAGAATCTCCCATCGCTAACTTTCTTAAAACTTTATGGAACCGGTCTCACTGATTTGTCAGGAATTGAGGAACTATCCTCTCTCAAACTACTGTGGCTATTTTATAATCCTGGACTAGAGAATTTACAGGGTGTCGAAAGCCTAAGTGCGCTTAATTCGTTCAGGATCATTTTTGACAATGATCTTGACTTAAACGCCTTGCGCCAAATGAACGATCTTGATACCCTAGAGGTGATTACAACGCAAGTGATGGAGATCGATAGAATAAGAGATGAAAATCCAGGTGTCAATATTGTGTTTTAAGCATAGAACGATTATAGAGTTTCTGTCTCACAAAGACAAAAAAAGCTGCGCTGAACAACCTACTAAATATCATCCGGCGCAATTGCAAACTCCTTTAATCAATCTTGGTTCGTCGCTACGACTTAATCAAATTTTCCACTAGCACATTTCCGGCTGTACTCATTCTTCGCAATATGTACACTCCATCCGGTAGGGTGGACTTCTCCACCATTCCTTTCGAGATCATTTTCGTCACCGGCTTCAATGACTATGCCCTCGACGCCCTCAAAGTCAGTGCCATAGACTATTTGCTCAAGCCAGTAAAAACGCCAGACCTGGTTGCAGCGGTGCAAAAAGCCAGCGAAGGCTTAGAGGAACGCCACAAAATAGAGCAATACGAAGTACTCAAGCACAACCTCCAATACCTGGGTGAGCAGGCCTCAAGACTCGCCATCCCAAGTGCCCAAGCCTATGATTTTGTGCAAGTTGCCCAAATTATCCGTTGTGAAGGTTGGCAGAAATACACTAAGATCTATCTACAGGAAGGTTCTTGTATCGTTAGCTCCTACAGCATTGGGGTATTCCGTCAACCGCTCATTCCCCATGACTTCTACCAGGTGCACAAATCGCACCTGATCAACACTAAGCTTATCCAGCGCTATCTCACCTCCGGGACCGTCGTTATGACTGATGATGCAGCGGTGCCGGTAGCACGTAGGAAGCTAGGGGCTGTCTTAAAAGCCCTCTTCCAATGATTTTGTATTCGGCTCGATGATTTGTATCTTAGGAGAAAGCTAATATT
>JBCBWU010000335.1:0-5201 GCA_039816955.1 Bacteroidota bacterium | reverse complement strand
CTGACTTCAGGGTGTATGTCGCTGTCAAGGACGGGGCTTTTAAGACAGCCCCTAGCCCAATTATCTAGTTTAACCTTTTGCAGTAAGTCCTCAGACGAAATTCCGGGCCTGATTACATTGCAATTATTTCGATCTCAACACGTTGATTTCTTGCTGGGTTTTCCAGGGGAGGCATACCTGGTTTAGCAGGTCTGTAGCTACCGAAACCTGCTACTTGGATGCGATTGTAGGCTACTCCTGCTCGCCCGAGATAAGCTTTAACTGCTTTGGCTCGATCCAAAGAAAGTGCGATGCACCAATCGATACTGTCACAGTTTGTATTGGTATAACCATTGACCTTTATATGAACAGTTGAGGAGGCTTTAAGAGCTTCCGCTAAGTTGTTCAAAATGGGTTGGTGGGCTACGGTAATTTCAGCCATATTCTCCTCAAAGAAGAGATTTTTTACCTCGATTTTGTTGCCAACCCTTGCTTCTGGAAAAGCATAGTCCTGTTTACCAGGATTGGTAGGTAACTCTGGTTCAGAAGCGCGTTCCTTTGGATTGGTAAAAGATTCTGGTTTGAGGACCTGATCATCTGTATTTGCAGGAATTTCCGGTTCTAGAACGTATTCTTCTGAATCCGCAAAAGCTTTGGGTTCAGGAATGTATTCACCACCGTCGCGCAAATACAGTACCTCCTCATAAATTTTGTTCATTACATCCTTAGTGAATAAGGAGGAACATATACGGATATGACTTCTCCGTTTTTTACTATCGTTTTGAACGTTGGTAGTATCCGTATGAAGAGTTATAAGATGTTTATCGATTCTAAATGCGTTTATAATTGATTCTCTAAGGATAAAAGCTCGTAAAAAAGCGAGCTCTTGATTCAGTTTAATCTGTTGGTTAGCAGAAAGGCTCATAAATGCTGGCAGAGAATTCCTGTTAGTATCCAACTTGTTTTTACTGTAGTATCGAACATTGTTGATGAAGCCATAGCTATTTCTAATTTCACTGGTAATTTTAAGGCCGTCCGCGTAACCAATAACTTCTATAACAGAACCTTCTCCTTGAAGGTCTGCTTTTTGGAGGTGCCGCCTAAGGACTTTGTTGAAAATGATATCGTTAAGCTCTTGCGAATTGCTGTGTTCTAAGACACCTTTGTCAAAGTAATGATCGATGACTATGCAATTATCGCCTTCTTCCGCGATACCTTCTTTATTGGCATCGATTCCCGCCTTTGTTGTACTAAAACTTAATTGGAAACTCTTCGGATTAGGATCAGGTTTATCTATTATAGTTCGAAAGTCATACTCATCCTCATTGTTGTCATAATTACTTTCAGTTTCTAAAGGTTTTATCCTTAAATGGCTTACAAATGGCACAGAAGTTGGTCTGGCTGCTTTAAGTATGACGTCTTTTTCATTCTCACCAGCCATAAAATGGATGGTGCGAATTTGTTTTCCTTGGGAAGGGTCTGGATTCCATTCTACTGTTACTTCGTGTTCTTGATTTGCAGCATTTTGCCTGCCTACAGAAATCCAGGCAATCATCTCTTGCGCTGTAACCTCAATCGTGAAGTGTGCCACGAAAAGATCTACTTCTTCAGCGCTTAAGGCATTCTGTAGTTTAGCAATATCTTTTTTGAAAACCTCTCTACGGTTATTTAGTAGAGCTTCAGAAACCTTACTTCCAAAAATCCCGCGGCGTAATTGTTTACATGAAACATCATGCGTGTTTTCTATTATTTGTTGGCAATAACCAAGTACCGTTTTTGCCTTTTGTTCACTGAAAAAAAGCTCGTCTTTGTTTTCGCTTAAATGTTTTACAAATGCTGGGTTAGTTTTTAGTTCTGCAGTTAACTTTGCATAGGCGTAATAGAAATAGAAACAGCCTACACCTTGATAATATTCATCTAAATAATGCTCGTCACTTGCAGAAAGAATACTTTTTATTGCAGCATATGCCCCCTTAATTTTCTCAAAATCGCCTGTATTGATATCGTTAATTGTCTTTTGAGATAATATCGGGCCATTGCTACCTGCTTTTTGACAAAGATTGGTGCATTGACCAGTTAATTGAATGTTGCATTGGAAAAACAAGACAAGTGAGAGTAGCGCTGTTTTTAGCGCGGAGTGGGTAATGGTGTGCATAGTTTTCGTATGTGATTATTATAGTGATGTTTTATTTGAAGTGATTGCTTAGTGCTTGATACAAAGGCAGGAGGCCCCGTAGATTGATGGTGGTTGGGCAATTCTTAGTCCAGGCTCTCCGATTCCTTCTACACTTAGCACACTTACTTTTTCTGGATTGTCAAATTGAGCCGTTTGACTCCAGTAGTAACCGATTTGATTCTTGTACTCTAGTGTGTTAGCTTCTCCGTAAAAGCCGTTCAGCGTCAAAAGAAGTGGGCTGTTTGTAGGATCAGTTAAGACTTCAAAGCTTACTTCTGGATCATCTATAATGCTATCTGGATCTGAAGCATCGGCTTGGATTCCACCAAAATAGGCACCTAGCGCAATAAAATCTTCCACTGTGGGTAGGGTAAACCCTTGTCCCAAAGCCGTGCATTTGCTTACTGCCTCATCATATGTAAAGACGGCTGGCTCACTTCCATCGGGTTGCGGGAGTGAAGCATTATACCATATTCTATCAGCCGCAGGTGTTCCAATCTCTATCTCTTGGGCTTTTGAATCGTTAGCGGAGCTGAAGTACCAAATTACCGGTATCAGTAATCCAGCAACAAACAACATCCAAAGGACAATTCGCTTTTCCCGTTGTTTGTTAACTGCTGGTTCTGTCGGAAATTCAACTTGGTACCAGTCCTTTATCTCATTAAAATAATCTCGAGTATGAAGGGAATACTTGTTTTGCTTGGCATCAAGGTACTCTTGCATTAGTATTCCATGCTTATCACCGGTCTTGACTCGATTCAATTGAGTGATTGTGCCGCGGATTGTATCTCGAAGATTTTCGTTGGGTGCTAATTCAACAAGCAAATCAAGGCATCGTCCGATTTTGGCCTCTGTTTGCAATTGTTGTGCTGTACGGAACTGTTCGGCAATGATTCTTTGATAGAGTGCGAAGGCCTGTTTTTTAAAATCCTCAGTTGAGATGGCCTGCTCTTCTATCAAGTTTGGACCATTACGATCTTGATTGGAATGAGGGGGAATGTGCTCACGAAGCAAAATGGCATCACACATGTATTCTGCACCGAAGTTTTCTGAGCATACGGTTTCAATAAACTCATTAAACTTCCCCTTTTGTACGAGGTTTCTGACAACCTGAAAGTTACCAGTGCTCATTGTTGGGTGTTGTTTTTTCATAAAAGTCGAATCGAAATTAGGGCTTATTTGGCAGGATTGGAAGGATGAGACTAAGGTGAGGCCTCTTCATTTAGTGAGGTGTGGTTTTAAATTAGAGTACTTGTTTGGTTGAGTAGTGAATCTGCTTGTTGGACAGTGACTTACTGGTGTGAATTGTATATTTAAATTCATGCGATCTTCTAGCCGTATTTGAATTTCACCCTTCTCGGATTAAACAGCAAGTAGCACTTTTGTCCAGTAGACGGGATAGTATAGCGACTGCCTACCTCTTATATGTAGAAACCTAGTGAGAGTCAAAAGAAATCTTATTCTCTAAATCTGGTATTCCGCCCCATCCCTTGGCGGTCTTACAAATACCACCTATTTTACAAACGCTGTATCAAACCGGAAACCCTTGAGGCAAGCACTGAAAAAACTCATCAGCGACAATCATACCCATCAGGCAATTGATGAACTTGAGCAAATCACTAAGGGGTTGCCAGGTACTTCTTTCTACAATACGGTGATCCTGATTACTGGCGAACATCGTTGGAATAAGGAGCACCAGCAAAGGAGAACTAGAGACAATAAAGAACTATCGTAATACAGCTCTGCTATTCAAAATAAGCCGCCATCCGTCATAGACGATCTTTCTTTCACTTTGTTGAATTAACCGCCATCTACCATGTCAGATACTAAACCAGATATTTTACGAGATTTTACTGACCCCGCGCAATTCTCTGCTCCCATCCGCTCTGGTGAAACGGTGACGCATGATGTGTACCAGTTAGGCGAAGGCCGAAAGATCGTTCTGCTCATGCAAGAACTACCTGGTATTGATAAGGCTACGGTTGAGCTGGCGAATCTACTAGTGGGCCGAGGTTTCCGGGTGGTATTGCCTCATCTGGTGGGTACGATTGGTGAAAAACGACCGTTCCGCAATTCTGTCAAGATTTGTATCAGCAAGGAATTCCATATTTGGGCAAATGGTAAGTCTAGCCCAATTGTTGATTGGCTAGCGGCCCTGTGTGAAGACTTCAGAATAAAACACAAGGTATCAGGAATTGCAGTGATTGGCATGTGCCTCACTGGTGATTTTGCGATCAGTCTCATGGCTAATGATGCTGTTTTGGCGGCTTATGCCAGCCAGCCCTCTATGCCCTTTTTTAGTAAAGGAAGACGACTACCTTTTTCACCGCAAGAAGTAGAAAGCATTAAAGAAGGCCTTTCGGCTAAAGGACCAATGAAGTGTGCTCGCTTTCATAATGATGTAGCTTGTACCGCTGGTAAATTTGCGGCACTTGACCGACTTTTTAACGATGATGAAGAACTAATTGAAATGGATACAATTGCTGGGGTGGGCTTCACCCAGCACTCTATCCTAACCAAGGACTATAACGAAGACCCCAACCACCCAACGTATAAAAAATTGGAAGAGGTTATCGATTATTTCGATCGCACTTTGAGTAATACAGAAGCTTAAGTACGGCCTTAGGTGCTCTGGACCAAAATCCCTAAATTTGCGCACCAAAGCAGCACCCCTCTATGCAAAGACTTTTTCGCGCGGTGAAAATCGTCAGTCCGGGTAGCGTCCATCACGGGCAAGTACGGGATATTTTGGTTGATCAAGGCACGATTACAGCAATTGGTACTGGTTTATCGAATGAAGGTGCCGAAGTAATTGAACTACCTGGTGCTCACGTTTCCTCAGGTTGGATCGACCTGGAAGCCGAAGGTGGTGATCCAGGCTTGGAACAAAGGGAAGATACGGCCAGCTTATTGCGTGCTGCAGCTGCTGGAGGTTATGCGCATGTGGGACTGCGCCCGCAGGCAGAACCGCCCATCCACGATAAACCAGTACCAATTGCTGTAATCGTGCCTTGATCAACCAAAATATCCCGTACTTGCCCGTGAT
>JBCBWU010000334.1:0-5232 GCA_039816955.1 Bacteroidota bacterium | reverse complement strand
AATTCATACTGATGTTGACCCACCTGCGTACCCGTAGGCGCTGCTATAGTGGCCATCGTTACACCGCGTAGGTCCTTGACGTACAGTTGGTGCCAGTCCGTTTCCGGTAGTTCTACTTGAATCGACATGCTGTACGTAGCCGGATTTGGAAAACAGCTCATACTGGGCTGCACTATGACCGTGTGAAAGTCAGATGCTGGTGGAGACTGTAGTTCGTATTTACCATCCGATTCCAGGCTGCTGCCACAGTCCTGTATCGCGGCCACAAAGGCACTACCGGGTTGGGCATGAAAGTTCTCTTCCAGCACAATTTCATAACCGGCCTGATATACCACACCTCGGCCTGGGGTAACGGTAGCATCCGATGTAATATCTACTTCCGCCATGTAAATGCCTGGTGCCACCACCCCATTAATCGTTAAGCTGGGTACACAATTCTCCAACTGCTCAAAATAATCAGAGGTGTAAATACCCCGACCATGCGTGGCTGCGGAGATCAGATTATCGGAAGTCCGGTGCTGTAGTTGATCCACGCGTACATTGGCTAGGCCAAAGGAGTTCGTAGGAAACCACTCCGTATTCGCTCCGCTCAGGTCATCCGTAGACCACACCCCCAGTTCGGTGGCTACCAGCGCTTGGTCGCTATCAAATGGATGGAATAGTGCCCAGCGCACGGGCATATCGGGCAGGTCACCTTCTACGGCCGTCCAGGTGGCACTCGTACCGTCGTCTGCATTATAGGTTTCCCAAATACTGACAATACCAAAGTTGCTCATCGTGATCAGTATATGCGCCTCATCTCCGGCATCTACCGCAATAGAAGACATCCATCCTCCTCCGGGAGCATTCAGGTTGGTAAAGGTCGTACCGCCACTAATGTGCGCATTGTCCACCTGAAATAGGCTACCGTTGGAAGTACCGAAATACATGCGATTGTTCACCGTTGGCGATTCCTGCAAGGCAGTTATAGTACGCCCCCCCAAAGCAGGGATCGTATCACGGCTAGCGCTATTGGTTCCACTGATATCCGTCACGCGGGCCAACCAACCGGGCAGGTCCGAATAGTATAGTACATTGGCGTCGTCATCGTATTCGGCGGGTGTAATGAAAATGCGATTATTATCACCCGCTACGATATTCGTTGGGAAGGTATTGCCACCATCCGTCGATAGATTAAACGAACCATTTTGGGTAGAGCCAATCTGAATCGAAGGATCATCCCGATCAATGAACGCCCAACCACCATCACAGCAGCAAAGAACACAGCTCGTATTGTTTATACCCGGGTTTTGAAACTTTGGCGTTGCATTGTCCTGCGTTCCCCCTAGCATGTAGTTAGAACCCGCATCTGGGTGCAGGGCCATCGCATAAAACTGCGTCACATTGTACGTCAAGTTCTTATCCGAAAAAGAAGGAGCTGCCGCCGCACCATCGTATGATTTGTACACGCCGCCGTCATTACCAAACAGGATCTGATCCGAGCTGCCCGGGTAGTACAATATAGCGTGATGATCCGGATGAATACCACCCAGGCCATCCCACGAGCCACCACCATCATCTGATATACTGATCCCCACTCCACCGGCCCATAGGCGAGTGGCATCGTTAGGGTCTACCGCCAAAATGAGATCATACCAGGCCTGGCTACCAAAGTTGGCTGGGCAGGTCCGCTGGTTCCACATATCACCAGAGTTGGTCGTGCGGTAGATGCTATGGCACTGGCCCGACATCATATCACGCGTGTCCGCATAGATAGCGTAGACCGTACCGGCTGCACTCGGCGCACAAGCCAGCTCAATTCGGCGGAAACCGTTAGTTGGTAGCCCGGTCGGAACGCCCGCCCACGTGGCGGTAGCACTATCCCAGCGGTAAATGCCGTCGCCTAGGGTAGCTACGTAGTAGTCCCCATTGGCCGCAATTTCCATATCCGCAATCCAGTTACTGGCGGCACCAATAATATTTACGGTATCCCAGCTGTCATCACTCGGGGCGTATCGCAATAGACCCGCAGTGGTACACGCATAGAGCGTTCCATCGGGGTCAAAGATCAGTTTGTTCACGCAAGGCGAACTAAAGGCCTGCATGGGGGGTAACTGCTGCCAGGTGGCGCCACCGTTGCTGGAGGCCCATACGCCCAGCCCACCTACCGCATCCACATTGCCCCAGCATTCCCCGGTCCCAAAGTACATTAGGTTGCTATTGGTGGGGTCCTGTACTATGCTCGAAATGGCTAAGTTTTGAAACAAGTCATTAATCGGCGTCCAGTTTACGGCACCGGCATCAATATTGGTCGTTCGCCACAGGCCACCCGATACACTCCCGGCCCAAATGGTTCGTCCCGTAGGGTCATTTGCATCAATCAAAATAGCCCGGGTACGACCACCTACATTATTGGGGCCACGTTCTTCCCAGTAGATGGGCAATATGCCCGATTTCTGTAGTAGATCTTGCCGTTTTCGCTCCGCAATTTTCATGGCGTTTATCATCCGGTCGTAAGGAATTGTCCCTAGCTCCGGGTCCACCATCATTTGAAAATCTTGATCAAAACGGTCGGCTATACGGCTCCACTTCGAGGCTTCTTCTTCCTCACCTGACTGTTTACTTGCGGGCATTGTCCAAAGCAATACCGCCGCCAACAATACCGGCATCCCCAGCAGAACCTTTTTTACGCTTTTATTTATCATCATTATTAGGTGTTTAGATGTTAGGCTTCTTGTAAATAAGTCGTTTTGGGGGCTCCACCTGCCGCTGGCGGTGTCGGGCTATTCGGGCGCTCCTTAGGTCGGCCCTGCTATCCCTAGCCCTTGCGCGCTCCGCGCCCCTTGCTCACCGCTGGCGGTTCGCATAAGCTTACTTACAATAGCCACCTGTGCTTAGTCTATTGATCGTCCATCTTTGCCTTCAGGGCATCAATTTCCTTCTGCTGTTCGATGATAATCAGCGTTAGCTCTTCCACCTTTTCCAGCAGCAGCAATTGTGTTTCGCCCAGAGCTACACCATCACGCTGCTCCATTTCTGCTGCGGATGGCAGACCCGGTAAGTGGCGGTTTTCCTGAATAAAGGCCTCCCAAGCTTTGATGTCTGGCTGTGGGTAATCTTCTGCGAATACGTAATCTGGCCAGTTCGTTTGCAGCTTCACCACCACTTCTTCGGCAATCATGCTACCGCCAATGTAGAGCTCATGACCACCCGGTACAGCGGTAGTATTGATGGCTACTTTTCCGTTATCCGCTTGTGCGTTCAGGAACAAGTGGTTGTTGTTGAGCGAACTAATGTACAAGTCGTCATTCGCGCCGTTCAGCTCCACTCCGTTGGCATCCGTATTCATTTCGATATACCGGCTCAGTAGACCATCACTAGACAGCCGAAGTCGATCACCCTGCACGTGCACCTTGGTGCTAGGGGCAGTCAAGCCGATACCTACCGCATCGGATACCACCAGTAAATCGTCATCCGTATCCAGGTAAATATCCCCTCCCATCGAAGAGTTCTCTAAACTTAGCCGACTCGTCGAGCCAGTCAAGAATCCTAATCGAGCGTTATTTGTCGTTCCGTCAGGTACAAAATCCAGGTAAACCCGGTCGGTACCTACCAGCCCTAGTGCCGAGCCGTTATTACGGAACAGGCCCCGGCCATCTACGTCAAGCAATTCCGCAGGATCGCTGGTACCAATACCCACATTTTGGTTGGGCTCCAGCAAGATATCACCACCCGCCTGATTGTTGATCAGCGAGAAATCTGCGTTTCCACCGGTCATAAAGCCAAAACTAGCCTGTGCTCCACCACCTAAACCATTGGGAAAGAATTCACCAAAGGCCCGGTTGCTACCTACTAGTCCTAGCGCCGCATCATTATTCCGGAACAAGCCACGACCATCAACATCCAGTCGGCTCATGGGGGTACTAAGTCCCACACCTACATTTTGGTCCGGGAATAGCAAGAGGTGTCCACCTGCGCTCAGGTTGTTAATACTGAAGTCGGCAGTACCCGGGCTAGTGTAGCCCAAAGTAGCCTGCAGGCCTGCCCCATCACCTTGCGGATAATATTCGGTGTACGCATGGTCAGCGCCTAAGAGTCGCAAGACATTGGCATTATCATTCAGGTAGGTTTTACCATTCACGTCCAATCGCGCATTGGGGCTAGTGGTACCCAGGCCAAAGTCACCATCACGGGTCAGAATCCCGCGCTCCAGGTCGCTGCTGATGAAGATCATATCCTCCGCGTTGCGCGTACCCAGTGTTTTGATCATAGGACCAACCAGGTTACCACCTACGTGCCAGTCTTGTTCTATATCATCCAGGTCACAGGTCGTCGCGTCACCCGTGCTCGTGTAGGAGAATACGGTCAGGTTACCAAAGGTTTTACCCAATACATCCAGATCATCCAATGAGCCTGGCCAGGCATTAGGTGGGCATTCAGAGAAAATACGTGTAGTACACAAACCACCACCATCGTCGTCTACTTCAAAATACAGATAGTAAGGAAATGTACCGCCAGGTAAGCCCGCTGCGGATACGGTAAAGTCATCACCACTGTTGACCACAAACTGATCCACAAACTGGGTCTGAGCTTGATCCCGGTACACCGTAATGGTCGCACTATGGTCACCGAAGTAGTAGAGCGTCATTTCCACGATGTCGCCTTCGCATTCACAATCTTGCGTTTCACAAGTTGTAAACTGGGCGGAAAGCGTGTAAGAGAAGAAGAAAAATGCTAAAAATGGTAGCACTATACGTACCACAGGGGGTAGGGAAAGACTTTTCATGAATTGAGGTTTTAGGTTTCGCGGACCTAGTCAATGATCCGCCTCATGCTTTACCTCTTTCATACAGCAAAGGGAAAAATCGTTACAAGAGGAATTAGAATTAGCGTAAGAATTGGAGTGAGAATGACCCGACTACCCATAAAGCTTCGTTGGACGAGGAGTGACAGTAAAAGTTCAAAAAAAGGGAAGCCTGCTATCTTAATCGTCACTGCGATCATGATTCAGATACTTAAGATGATAAGCAAATCGTATAGTACTGTCCACTGTCCACTGTCTACTGTCTACTGAGTGCTGGCTACTAATACTATCCACCGATTACTGAAAAACCTTTTCAAACCACCTAAGGCACATAAGACCACCTAAGGACGATCTAACATCCAACCAACTAAACTCCATGAATCGACTTTTCACACACAAATACGAAGGTGTAGAAATCAATAGCTACAGCCAGGGACGTACAGACGCAT
>JBCBWU010000333.1:0-5328 GCA_039816955.1 Bacteroidota bacterium | reverse complement strand
CACCACTACGGGGGAAGTCCCAACAGCACCTCAGGCACTACTATATCCTAATCCAAGCACCGGCAATAGCTATCTGCGACTGCCCACCGAATCCGGGCCTGTACAGGTGCAAGTGTACAACGCACAGGGCCAGCAATGCTACAGCGAACCGCAAGAGGTAGCGGCGGGTGGAGACCTCTCCATCCCAAGCACTACTTGGCCTAGTGGCGTGTATTTCGTACACGTACAGTTTGAACAAGGGGATTGGACGGGGAAGTTGGTGGTGGAGTGAGCTTTCGGGATCAGATCGTCACTTGTGATTACTGCATATAGATCGGAGGTAGGAAATCGGAGGGCGGTGTGCGGGCCAAATCTTCCGATTTCCCACTTATTATTTCCGAATAAACCCAAAAATTACTCTAGGTCTTTTCCTTGACCCTACACGTAATGTGGTATTGTTAATTAACGATTAGCAAAGTAAAGATCATCTAAGGAGAGAAAAAGAGGAAGGCAATAACAGCCTTAAAGGCTAATTGGACTATAAACATGCACTTCTAAAACTTAGGAAAAAAGTTAAAAAACACTCTTCCAATACTCACCGATACATAAACCACAAAATACTGAATGTCAAACATAAACACAATTTCAATTCAACATCAACTCAAATCTAAATACTCTACCTCTTGTCTGTAATCAAGCTCTACTCTTGCTTTTAAAAATTAAATCCCCGACCCTGTTAGAGTATCCTAAAAACAAAATACCATGCGCTTATTCTACATCCTCTTATCAATTTTCGTATTTCTATCTTTTAACCTCTCCAGCCAAGAATACGCCGATGTTTGGCTACAGGCTTGGGTGAAAAACGAAGGTACAAGCAACACTCTGGCGGGGCGAAACCTAAGTGTGACGGTAGCAGATTTTGTCTACGATGCCGTGCACCAACTCAATGATGACGGCCAACATGATTTAGTGCTATCAAAGACTACCCTGAAAGGTACGGTCCAATGGCTCGACACTTTTAATCTGAGTGCTACTACTGCCAATATGCTCCTGGGAGATATTACCGTGGACGGTAATGGAGATATCATTATCACCGGAGCGGTGTACAATGGCACCAACAATTATGATGTCATTACCGTCAAATACACCGGAGCCGGAGTCCTCTCCTGGCACCAATTGTATAATGGCAGTGCTTCTTCCTACGATGGTGGCCTGCGGGTGATTACCGATAGTAGCAATAACATCTACATCACTGGGGGAGCAACGAGCACTTCCAACGCCATGGATTTGCTCATCCTGGCTTACAACTCCGCTGGAACCCTAAGCTGGTCGGAGATATACGATGGTCACGGTAATTTTGATGCCGGAAGCCATTTGTCGATCAACGGTAGTTTAACGGTGGTAGGCGTTTCACAAACTACTGACCCCACCCTCTGGCGCATTGCCAGCCGCAAGTATCAGCTGAGCAACGGCACCTTAATTGCCGGTGCGGAGAGCAGTGATGTTGCCCTAACTGAAGTACGCGATGTGGTCATGGACAGCAATGATGATATTTATGTCACTGGATGGAAATTCACCCTTGGGCAGGGTAAAGACGCGGTAATTGTAAAATGGAGCGATGGGGCCGGTAGCGTAGACTGGGAAGTAGTCTACAATGGTACGGCTTCGGGAGATGATTTCATGAATAGTATTGCGGTGGCCAGTAACGGAGATGTTGTGGTCGGGGGGTACACCACCACTGGCAATGGAGATCAGGACGGACTCCTATTGAAATACAGTACCACTGGCCAACTCTTATGGGAGCAAAGCTGTAGTGGCGCCAGTGGAGGAGATGATGAGATCACCGATGTACTTCTAGATGAAACCGCCGGAGAGGTCTATTTGGCCGGTCAGGTACGAGAGTACGCTGATGCTGACTATCTGTTTGAGCGACGTATGCTGAGTGATGGCACCCTACAGCACCAGGAAATCTTTGCCGGTTGGGTCGGTGGAGACGATAAGGCAGAGGTGCTGCTAAAGGATGCCGACAATGGCGTCATTTTGAGTGGTAAGACCGCTGCCGGAGGCGGAAGCGAAAAGCCAACCACCGTGCGCTACCAAAAAGAAACCTATTTTCTCCCCCCTAATACGGAGGAACCACACGCCAGCTTACCGTACATTCATAACAATGAGCAACTGACACAAACGAACGGTAAAGTTGCGGATAAGGTTCGCTATTATGTGCAGGGCAGTCCGGCCAAGTACCTGCGCCGCAAGAAGATGCACTTGGTATTGTCTAGCATTGATACGGTTCCCTCTACACCGGATACACTCTGCCGGGTAGATATAGACTTTAGTGGAGATAAGGGGCAGCGCATATATGCTATGGATAAGCGCGCTAGCTATCACAATTACTATTTGGGACATATTAATGAAGGCCGCACTAAAGTGGCGCTTACCGATGAAATACTGCATCGGGATGCCTGGTTAGGTATTGATATTTTACACGGCAGCAACAATGCGGGGGTAACCTACGATTTCATTGTCCAGCCCGGAGTGGACCCTAGCCTAATAGAAATGACTTTCTCAGGGCATACTTCGCTCACCATCAACGGAGCCGGAGAACTGGAAATTGGTACCGACCTTAGTACTATCACCTGGCCTGCTCCTGGCATAAGTAACTATGATGCACAAGGGGTGGAATACCCCGTATTCAGCACCGTAGCCTACAGTGTGGTGGGAACCGATAAAGTGCGAATCATTGGTATGGGAACAAATGCTACCCGCTATCAGGTCGTGAGTGTTAGGAATACACCTTCGGTTTCGTCTGGCGGAGGAGGCGCTAATTTGGAATGGTGTTCTTTTTTAGGAGGTAATCTTCAAGATTTTGTTAATGATATTGGCACCAGAAGCACACCTAATGGTGATGATTTATTTGCAACTGGATATACAAGTAGTATAAACTTTCCTTTTTTGAATGGTTTTCAGATAGAATCTGGAGGAGATGAAGGAGAAACCGATGCATTCTTGACGCGCTTCGATAATGACATTAATCTAGTCTGGTCTACCTACCTTGGAGGTAATAATAATGAAGAGGCTTTTACTGTACTCGTTGAAGATGAGACCATTACTATTGGCGGTACCGCACCTACTCGTGGCACCGCAGCAAATAGTACTGAATTTCCTCTAATGGATAATGAGGTGTCTTATTATGACGATCAAAACAAATGCTCAGGCGATAACACGAATTGTGCCGATGGGTTTATAGCCTGTTTCCTTTTTGATGGTACAGCAGAACATATCACCTTTTTAGGAGATGATGGTGCTTCAAACGATGCTGTTCAGGATGTTATACAATATGTTAATGACGGTTACTTGGTAGTAGGAAGGGGTGCTGACGGGACTAGAGCAATTGAGAGTGGCTCGTACATAGACAGCGACGGTCGATCTTTCATTAATAAGTTCAGCGCAGACTTTGCAGACCTAACGTGGGGAACGCGATTCCCTGCCAGCCAAATTAATGAAGTTGAAGTTGATCAGAATAACAATATATTCATCGCTGGTGTATCCCAGCGTTTTGATGAGACACCAATCGAAGCCGAGGACGATAGTGCATATCTTGGACCGGTTCCCACCAGCGATGAGGCTGCTGCCTTTATAACAAAGTTTAGCCCTACTCCACACATTATTACCTGGTCTACTTATTTTGGTGGTAATACTAGCTTTGAGCAACTATATGATTTAAAGTTGACTCCTAATGGTGAGCCAGTCATAGTTGGTTGGACCCGTAGTGATGACTTCCCAGTAACAGATAATGTTTCTTCTCCATTTACAACAAGTTTTACTGAAAGCGATAATGGCTTCTATTCTCAATTTTCGAATGTTGGTGCTTTACTATTTTCGGGCCTTTTAGGATCACAAATTAACGATTTGGATATTGAGGGTAATGGTGAGATTAGCTTAGTAGCAACAAGTAATGTTGGGGCCCCTCCGTTACCCGTAACTGGCCCCGCTGGAACTTTACAAGTCACCACTCCATCTGCAGGCTATTTTCTTGTTATGAATGAAAACCGTAATCCTACTTGGGCTACATACCTAGGAGGGTCTCAGGATATTCTACAAGAAATAGATGTTACTGAAAATCGTAGGATGTATTTTGGGGGGGTTACCATCAATCCAGCATTAAATGAAGATCTTGATGATTTTCCTACGACCATGTATTCACCAAACCCTGCTTCTTTCTTGGTAGAAAGAATTATAAAAACTCAACCTGGCTTTTCAATCTTTTTAGGCTTCCTGGATTTAGACTTAATTACCAATGTTGCACAAATCGAGCGAGATGACGCCCAGTTTGTTTTGTTTCCAAATCCTACAACTTCACATGTGTACATAACTACTCCTGGTTCTATCAATTCTGAATTTTCATTATTTGATGCTAGAGGTAGGCTTTTAAAGATTTTTGCCCGTACTCCCGTTGAGGGGCAGGACTTTAACTATGAAATTGATCTTTCGGCATACCCTTCAGGCATGTACTTTATATCTTGGCAAACTGACAATCGATTGTTTACTGAAAAGATAATTCTGACTCGATGAAAAAGCTCTTCACTAACAGTGTCTTCCTAACTCTTTTCGTCTTCCTTGGATCAATTCTAACTGCCCAAGACTTTCGCGGAGGCGATATTCGGTTCACCTACCAAGGGAGTCCACTCGATATTGAGATCAATGTTAATTTATATTTCTACACAGTGGAGGAATTGGGGCTAGACTCAATAACAATTGAGACAGACGATTTTCTTTTCACCATAGGTGTTAGTGAGATCATTCCTTTAAATCGGGGTGTTAGTGTTTACCGGTATTATCATGAACACATTTATTCTACTACTTTAGGCCAACTTACCGTGCAGGTTAATTCCACACCGATAGTGGAGGTCGATCATCAAGCACTTATTGCAGATAGCCTAGCCATCTTGCTTTTTACGCCATTACGAAATGGTGTAACGAATAATCCTCCGTATGACAGTACCCTGGCTACTTGGGATGATTTTCTTTTCGATTATTCTATCGATGAGGCTGGTGATTTAGTCTTTCAGCTTTCAGGAACCGATCCTGATGGTGACGGGAGCGTCGGATTTGGATTTTCTACTGTTTTGGAAGATTGGGGAGAGCAAGGCTGGTATGAACATCCAGCCCCACTAGAGGACCTTCAATTGAACCCCTACACCGGAGCCTTTCGCTGGCGAAATCCACCGGGGCCGGGTAAATATATGCTGGGCTTCGATTTGCACAGTCTGTTTCCCAATAGTACCGTACTCAATAATATATTTACCCGCTATTTGGTCATCGAACTAACCGAGGATGATTTTATCACCG
>JBCBWU010000332.1:0-5336 GCA_039816955.1 Bacteroidota bacterium | reverse complement strand
GCAACAAATTACTAGCGAGGCTCCTTACGTTCAGGCTACTACGAACTACGAGAACTGCCGCAATGAAAAAGCAAGTATCCAAAATCAGATTGACAAGTATCGACAAGAGTTGGCGCTCATCGTTGCTACGAATCCAAAATATCGGATTATGATCCAAACCTATATCGATTCTACTGGAAAAGTTCGTCGAGAGGAACCACCAGCAGGGGAGGTATGGGAGAAGGGTGCCCTGGAGCCAAAACTTTCCAGAATTGGTCGTGACGAGCGACGACGCATTAATGACCGAATCGCGCAAGCTCGTCAGCGTATTCCTAGCTGCGATGGCTACCTACAAGAGCGTAAAGAATATACGGATGGTCGAAAAATTGAGATTGCAGAGCAAAAAACGCAGCTAAAAGATCGCCGATCCCTAGCTATCAACAAGGAATCTGAGATCATAGCGGATTTAGACACCCTGAAATCAGAAAATGATGCCAAAGTTGAAAAAGCGGGTACCGATATTTTTGGCAAACTCATTGCTCTAGAGAATGCCAAAACCCAGATGACAGCAACAATCGACAGCACTGCGGTGGGTACCTTGAATACCAATTTGAAAACGGAGCAGTCCATGATGTACTACATCAGCTGGTCCATCATGATCTTCTTCTTCATCTTGGAAACCTGTCCGGTAATCGTAAAAATCATGGCGGATCGCGGCCCTTATGACGAAATTCTGGAAACCCAGGAGATCACCATCCGGGAAGAGCAACGCCTTAAGCAGAGTGAGCGGCTTGATGAAACTCGCAACGAGCTCGAATTGCGGCGAGAAGCACAAGAACACGCCCGTAGTTCAGAGCTAGATACCAATGATGAGCTCATGCGGCAAATCTCATCAGCACGTATCGACATTGCCAAGCAGGTGGTAGAAAAATGGAAAGAAAAGGAACTACAAGCATTAGCTACGAACCCCGAAGAGTATTTGGAAAAGTCAATTAAGTAATACCTAAAGCTCAGGAACATGCTGGATGAAAATGCGGACCAATTCACGGACCCTACAGGAGAAGACCTGAACACCGGAGAAGGCCAGACTCAGGACGAAAATCTGGATGCGGAACCAGTTGTGGAACCCACCCCAGAAGGAAATCCAGCGTCAGGGGAGGCTGGTTCAGCGACCGGAGGAGATCCATCTAGCAGTGGGTCATCACCAGATAATACTCCACCTCCTACTAATCCCCCAACCGCTGGAATTCAAACCGATGGAGATGATAATATATCAATAGCTGGTACGGGGGGGGATGTGAATATTGACAATAGAAGACAGGAACAGGAGCAAAAACAGCAGCAGCAGCAAAATCTGTTCCTTACCATTAATCCGGCTGGGCAGGGAATAGATGGCGATACCGAAAAACAGATTACCACCAAGAATTTTGGTGAATATACGAGTGTACGCAGAGGGCCGATTATGGATAAACCATCCATATCATGCCCCGATATTCCTTTGTTCTGTACAGAGCTTCGCAAAAGGCGTTTCTTGTTCGTTCACTGTCATTATTCTGAGGCCCTCCACTCCATCTACAATCAAATGGTAAAGGAACTAGGAGGATATGAAGGCCGGTATTTGATCAAAGACATTGTGCACAAGGACTATCTGAAAGATCATCCCGATAGCAATTTTTACGAGTTAATCAACCGGGATGATATTATCACTGATCGTCCTTCAATCCTTTTTCTGAGTGAACCCTCTGCGGATTTTGTCCAGCGCGTGCAGATGGATATATCAAGAATCGGTAAACTTCGTTCTCGGCTAAGTGACAAAGATTCAATGGTTGTCTGCTTGATGTCTGATAGTATCATCTCTCGCACGAAAGCAGATCAAGGCCTGAAGCCATTTATTCAGGAAGTTCCCTTCCTATCACATCTTTTATCGCAGCACTTTCCAGCTGAGAAGGCCCTGGCTCTACAGAAGAAAATCAAGCAAAGTATCCACTATAATGATCTAGTAGGACGGGAGCGATTCGACCTCATCGATGGTGTATTGCAAGATAGACTGAGCGAATTTGAGGAATTTGTCGATCAAATTGACCAGCAGTATCGACAAAAAAATCAGAAAGTATTTCAGGCTTTATTGGAATTATTCAACAGCGATGATCTTTTGGTAAAGGTCGTTCTCTTTGTCGCGACTTCTTTTGAAAACCTGGGCTACCGCGATTTTCAGACGATGGTGAGCTTTTTATTGCTAGATAAGACCGAAACCATTCGAAAGCCAGTATTGGGCAAGGAGAAGAAGGAAGTATATGCGGAGGCCCCGTATAGTGATCGCTGGGAGGCGAAGGGGTCCGAAATATTTGAGTCCTGCATGTTGGTCCATCAGGAACAAGATGGCGACTATTACGTAGACTTCCAGTTTCCTGATTTTCGCAGAAAGTTCCGTAACTATCTGGAACGGAATCGCTTCCCTTTCCTCCAACAGCAAATGGATAAAATCAAGCGAGAACACCTTCTTTTCCGCTTTGATCTAGACCTAAGTCGGCAACTACTTAACAATCTAGTTCGCCTAACTATCGATACCACAAAATATGAGAAGCATCTATACGGACATCATTGGCTGATTGATCTAGCGCTGCAGATTCAAAATGAGCTAAATAAGATACAGGGAGCACCATTAGAAACTACTGCTGACCCCTACGATCAGTTGCTTTTGCTCTTGGAAAAGCTAAACCAAGACGCCCACTTACACCATCTTAAAGAACAGATCAATCAGCTATTCTACCAACGGATTGGTGATTTGGTGGAAGAAATGCTGCAGCAGGACCCCGACCGTTTTCTGCGAATTATCGAAGAGTTTATCCGCGAGCTCATCAACCGGAGCATGGGAGAATATTCTCTAAATATCGTATTAGAAATTGCGAAACGGCTGCAGCATAGCGCCTACTTTGACGCGGGCAAGTGGTTAAAGCACATTATTAACCAGGAGAAGGATGAAGAGGTACGAGGTGCCACCTACAACGCCCTATTCCGAATCTTTGACTTGGAGGCCATCTACGATTTGTTATCTGTACAGCTGCCAGATTTGGAAACAAACCCCAACGGATATCTGCAGTACTACGCGGTCTTTTTCCAGATACACTACAGCGTCCGCACTATTATTGATGTGGAGCAAGACGACTTTGGCGGTAGCCCTTCTTCCTGCTCATTACTAGAATCTATCGCTTCAGTAGACGCTCCCAAAGCCGAACGATTGCAAGAGATTCTAAAGCGACTACTAAGCCCCGCTTACGAGCATGTTGTAACGCAAAAGCTGCAAATTTCACCTGGTTCTTACCACACCTACTACAACCATCTAACCCGTAGTGGTAAATACAACGATTACAATACCAATCGGACAGTTGGCCCACTCACCTTAGTAGCAGATGTCATTGAAGGCTGGTATTTGGTCTTGCGTGGTTTAGATGCTAGTAAAAAGCCATCGGCAGCTCAAAAAGCGGCAATAAGTACTTATTGTGAAATCTTGAGAGCAACGATAGCCCCCCGGCAGCGCAAAATTTTAATGCAGAGCTGGGCTGCCAAAGTCCGGGAAGTCTACAATCACGCTATAAAGAAACACGCTAAAAATACGCGAGCAGAATCGAATCCAGTGCTACGAATCTCCTACAAAAAGCGGGTCAGTCAACTGATTTCGCACCGAACACTCCTGGAGGAACTTCGCAAACAACTTTAGTCACCTGCAGAAAAACACTATTCATGGATAAGAAATTCACCATCAGAAAGGATAAAAGTTCCACCCCGGGAGATCAGGACAAGGACCGTTCCCCTAGAATTCCTTTTACAATTAAGAGCCATCAATTGCCTGCAGAGGAGCCAGAAAGCGATGAACCGAGCGAGCAAGCGGTAGAAGAGCCCAGAACAGTCGTATCTCCGCCACCGTCGCCCACCGTAACATCGCGACCAATAAATGTAGAGCAAGTAGCCACCGGGCAGTTCAATAAATCGTTGAAGTTCGATAAGGTACCGGTATTTACTCCTGGCTCTTATTCATTGCGGCCCATTATAAGCGAGGTAGATAGTGGTACCGTTGCGAATGGACCACTAAAAAAGATAGTAACAATAAGAGCTGCGAGTGGTCGTTCCACAAATAAGTTTTTTAGTCTTATACGCTCTTCAGACCGTCGGTTCCTGGTTGATGCGCTCCCTAAAGTGCAGCTTCCAGAACTTGCCTATCCGGTCAATGTCCGCGGCTATGGTTCGGTACATATTTGCGCCAGCTTTTCAGTACAGTGTTTAAGCATTGAAAATGCCAACTTACTGGCAGAGCAATTGACGGTAGGGGATGACACCTCAGCCGTGTTGCATACCTACCTTAACCAGTGGTTAGAAGAGGTTGCTGCAAATGAAGGGGAGCAATTCCTCGTTCAAGTTCTCAATGATCGGGAACGGATCCAAAAACTAGTAGACCGGCGGGCTACTGAGGTAGGCATTAAGCTACGTTCGCGAATTCGGTTACAGAATGAGAATGTCATTGATCGTACCTTTGACATTGAGAAGGATCGCTACTTCAAGGTGCAGCTCAATAATATTAATGAGTTTGTAGAAATCAACTATCGTGCGAAAATCGCCTGCTATAAGCCACACATGCTGGATGCTATAATTCATGTGGAAAAAATTAAGCAGATTCCACAAATCATTGCACGTAGCTTGAGCAAAATCATTGCTAATCACGATTACAATCTACTCTACAATAGTATTAGCCCGGAATTGATACAGGCGATCAAAGAGCAATTGAATGAAAAGCTCATTGCAGAACGTCTGGGTTGGCAGGTTGAAGCCCTGGTCATCAATAAAAAGGATGCTAGTTTTAACCTCCCAGAGTTTGTACAAATTCCGAATGCGGTAGTTGAATTTCCCGTAAAAACCGAAAACAACCAAAACGTTAATATCCGAGTACTGAACACCATAGTACTCAATCTACAAGATCCGGAAAAGGCCAAAACGCACTACGCAACAGTAAAACAGCTTGAGCATGAAACCAATGAGCGTATCAGCCGTGTGGTGGTTAGCAATTTAGTCAATACGACCTATGCTGATCTAATTATCGACCGATCCAACTACGAGCGCAACATCAGAAGGGAACTGGCAGAGTGGGCTAATCAGCTAGGCTACGCCATTCAAAACTTCATTACCATTCCCGAGGTCGAAAAAGAAAAGCTTGGGGGCCGTTTCGACTTTTCTACGGATGAAGACACAGAATTTGTAACCCAAATTGGGGATCGGGTTAAGGTGCAGATTATTGTACAAAATGCGCGTATTGGTGATCCTTATCAGATCAAACAATACCTAACCCCCGATACCGACCTAAGGGT
>JBCBWU010000331.1:0-5354 GCA_039816955.1 Bacteroidota bacterium | reverse complement strand
GTATTGTTCGACTTCGGGACTAAACTGTTGTAGGGTTTCAATTACCCGGCGGGACATGTCTTTGTAGAGGACCGGGTTAGATGAGAAAACATGGAGGCGTTTTTGTTGTACCAGGTGACGAATGGAGTACAGTGTCGCCTGCATGGGCACGAGTTTTTTGGCTTCGGCAGAGCGAGCGACGACACAACCATCATTGTTGGATAATACCGCTACTGGCTTACCTTCCAGGTCTGGTCGAAAGACTCTTTCACAGGAAACGAAAAAGGAGTTGCAATCTACAAGGGCTAACATTTTGTTGCCCTCATGAGAACTGACGGATGAGTGATGTGACGACACCCCAGAGGTCTATTGGTCGGTCCGTGCTTAAACGGGTGACCATCAGCTCGCCGTCTTGGACGGCGACGACTAGGGTGCCGGGTTGACCGGTGAGGGAGCGATCGACGACGAGTAAATCCCCGGACTGGACGTCGGCGTGGGCGGCCATGGCACTGTCCACTCGCATTAGGAATGTGGCGGCTGAGCGTTTGATCAGGTACTGGTTTAGGTCAAGGCGCTGCTCGATGGCATCGCCTGGGATAGGGAATCCCATAGGAACTATGGATGACGATAGTTCATTTGTATCAAATACAGTGGCTTTCTGCCAAGGGTTTGATACGAAGAAGCTATGAATTTAGGGATGTTGAGGGTTTGGATGGGGTGTAGTGGGGGTGAGATCGCAACCGAATTGATTACTGGCGACAGTAGACAGTGTCGGTGGGCCGTGCCCACCCTAACCCTGCTACCCCAAAATGATGGTAGTGGGAATCGCCCAGGAGTTGGCAGACCATAAGGATGTGAGAAAAACAGCGCTCTATGGCCGCAGAGCCAATAAAATTGGTCTTGATAAAATTGAGCAGATTAAGCTTTAAGGGGGAAATCCTACTTATTCGAGTAATAAGTCACGATAGTTTCCAAAATTCCTCGCCAATAAACGGCTTATTAAGTCTTCAGTTGCTTTATGAGCCTTTTCATCTCTGCTTGCCAAGACTGTTTGAAAGATAGAAGTATAATGACTGCGACGATGTCGAGCGAACCATTCATAAGCTTTAGTATATTCAGCTAAGAGGCTTATACACTTGATTATCTTCTGAGGTAATGCATGAGCAAGCTCTTCAAAGTGGTTCAAAAGCTCATCGCATTGATCAACCGTTCCAAGGATATCCAGAACATCTATTAGTTTATCAATAGCCCACTGGTTATCTAGTTCACCGGATGCAACTATCCAACTCAAGTATTTAAGATCTGAAAACTGCTCTTTATCACTCTTAAATTCTTGAGCCTGTCTAATACGCCATTCAAGAAAGTTTTGAAGGCGTTTACATTGCTCTTCATCATTACCTTCAAACTTGCCGTAAAGAAATTCCCACCCGAAACTCCACATAAAATTCTCACGAGCTTCTTTTGGCGCATGAACGAGAAAGAACTCAAGTAGGTTATCATTCTCACCTAGATTAAGGTTTCCACTCCAAAACAGGAAAAATAAATGATTAGTCAAGAACTTAGAAGACTCTGATTGGCAACGATTTGATTGAGCATGAAGAGAGAGACTTTTAACAGCATAGTTATACTTGCCTCTTAAAATATTAACAACATCTATGTACAATCGATTAAACAAATATCCTTCCCATGCAGCATCAAACCAGTCTTTAAAGTCTGGTCTTTCTGGAAAGATTAAATTGATACGCTGCTGAGTCCAATCAGGAGCTAAAGAGAATAAGAAAGGGAAAAATCTCCCATAAACAGAACGAATAAGGAAAGATGGGTCTTCTTGAGGATCGAGATGCCATTCTAAAACACGTTTTACTTCCGGCATATCTTCAAAGTTTCGAAATACTTCAATAGGCTCTTCAATGTCTTGTCTAATCCAAGCAGCGTAACGCACAACTGCCTGCATTGCTTTCCCTCTTACAGTATTAATTGCACTTTGATATGCCCCCATATTGGTACCCTGATATTGAGGCGTAAAACTTGGTGTAACAAAACGATCACTTGTTAGAGCTTCTAGGATTCCCCAAATCTGTGTACGTAGAGCAAGTGTTATTCTGCTTACTCCTTTCACTGAAATTCCAGTATCAACTATCTCAACAACTGCATCGCAAACCTGATTCCAATCCGAAAGTTCTGATTTAGAAGAATTTTGATTAACATCTTGCAGATTTTCTAGAATCCATTTACAAAAACCAACTACGGGCTCCCAAGAAAAAATAATCTCCTCATTCGAGGGATTCTCTAAGGCTTTCTTAAGACCTCTAAGTAGCCAAATTATAAATGGTTTATCGAGTTCCTTAAAAAGTTCAATCCCATTTACAAATTTCTGGGGGTTAGGAGTAATGGCACCGTCCGCAAGAGACCACGCCAAATCATTCTGGGATTGGTGTCGCGATTTTTGAGGTGGTTTCCATTCTTTCAAATAGGCAATTAATCCATTAAAGTCACTTTCTGCCATCTCAGATAACTCTGACCCTGATTTAGGACTATTTGGACCACCGTAAAATTCGCCTCTTGGATTAGAAAAAATAGCATCTAGCGTGTATGGTACACCAAGTTCCTCGACAAGCTCTTTGTGACGTTTCTCAAGATGGTTAGGCAACTTTCCTTCAAGTACGGAAAGCCAATCCCGTCGCCAGTATCTGATATACTCATCTCGTTTTTCTGACGGAACTTCCGATGGATCGTTGACAAGTAAATCGAGAATTAGCCCTTGTATTTCGACTGAACGACTTGAAAACTGTTCACTTAAAAGTAAAGCATGTTCATGAGAATAATACACTCCCGTTCCTTCCAAGTAAAAACCAAGCCAGCCCAAGCGATTAGGGGCCTTTAGCCGCTCATCAATATGCTCTGATAAATATTTAGGATATCGTCGTAATAAGTGTAGTGAAATACGATCAAAAATCCGCCACCGATAATTACTAAACTCTTGGAGTATTCTCTTAGATTGGTTAGGTTCGATATCTGAAATAGATATTGCGGTATCCCAAATAAAACTTCCAAGAATAGAATCGACCTCATGCGATCTTCTTGAATCACCATCTATAATTGGCAACCAATGAGAAGAGTAATCTTCCGCTATTTCACCTTCAATATTAGGATTTGAAAAAGAAAGATAGTTATTCAATAATTCGCATAGCAAATGTATAGTCGTTTCAGGCTTCAGTTCTATCAACAACTTCAAATGCTCTTTTAATATTTTTTCATAGTAGAAGTCTTTTTCAACACGAAGATTGGGCCTATTAGAAAAAGAATCCTCTGCCGGTGGCAGAATAGCAAGTGTTTCTTTCGCTAAATCAATAGCTTCTTCAAAATATTCTTCTTTGGCCAAGTAAGTTATTAGTTTTCCTAAAAGGTCTGGCAAACGATAGTACACATAAGTCTGCATCTTGAGCCAAGCAATAGCTTTTCTAGTCCATTGACATGCATATTCAGCTGGCAATTCAAGAGCAGCTTCAGTAAGATCTTCGTAAATGCTTAAATTATCGCTACCCGAATCGAAAATCTCTATGGAGATTTTTAGCACTAAGTCAGGATGATGGTGGGCAGCTTTGATTAAGTACTGCGATTGAGCCCATACAGGAAAGTAGAAAGTGTTGTTTTCTGGATTAGTCCTCTTATTTGGCGGATTTTCAAAAAAACCTTTTTCATACAACGGTCTGAGCCAATTTGGAGACTCTAAGTTTTCAAAGAAATAACCAAGTGCTAACTGACTTTGAGGGGTATTAAGTCGAAGGAATCTGATATCTTTCTTCTCAGGTTCAGCTTTGCGCAGTAAATCATCTATTTTCTTCTGAATC
Source organism: Bacteroidota bacterium (assembly GCA_039816955.1). Taxonomy (GTDB): domain Bacteria; phylum Bacteroidota; class Bacteroidia; order Chitinophagales; family Saprospiraceae; genus Lewinella. The sequence continues at coordinate 1,524 of JBCBWU010000331.1, read as the reverse complement.
GCAGCTGCACGGGTTTCAAATTTATCAAGTAAAAATTCTAAAACATCCTGAATTTCCTTCCAAAACGTTTTGAATTCTCTATCAAACTCCCTAGGTGGTGCTAGGTCCTGCCGATGGGCAAGACTATTAAGTCTATATTTACTTTTATTTGTCGCGAGATTTAGCCAAAGTTTGGCTATCCGTTCATCTGGATTTATATCTAATATTCTGAGAATGGCATAAATTTCATCTCGATGAGAAGGACGGGCTTTTGCATATTGAAATAGATGTTTACAGCTAGGGCAGGTAGTTGAATTCAAATTACTTGGGATAGGCACTGAAAGCGGTTCTAATACATCACGAATAGAGCTTTCCACTTCACGCAGCAAATGCCCGACTAAGTGAGTCTTCGATTCTAGTAAAGTATCCATATCCATAAGACAGCAAGCATCTTTATAAAAAGCTGCTGCCCCCGGTCCCACAAGCACATTCAGTTTTTGGTAAATTTTACTTTGCTCGGGATAGCTGAATTTATAAGGTGGCATACTTTGCCTTAACAATTTCAACCGGTCTAGTCTAGCGTGATCCTCGATACGCAGACATTGCAACTGCAATATTCAATCACTCCGCTCAAAATACAGACATGACTAGTTATCTTAACAATGGACGAAACCGAGACATTGCCCAAGCATTGCCAGACCATAAAGATGTGAGAACAACAGCATTCTATGACCGACGAGCTAGTAAAATCAGTCTTGATGACCTTGAGCGGATTAGCTTTGAACAGGTTGGAGTTGATGGCGCAATTACAAGCACAAAAAGCAGTCGCAAATAGTTGCAACTAATCAAAACCACTGCCTAAGAAATTGCGATTAGTTAACCTGAGTTAAAAAAGACAACTCTTTATACATCGATTCATAGAAAGACAAAACCAAGAATAATAACAAACCTTTGCTTCATTACTTTACGTTGTATATTTAAATATTTCACGTATCTTCTGTAATTGATATATAGCGGTTTCTAATCTTCTGAGGTACAGTAGCAGCAATGAGTAAACCAGGACTTAATATCGTCAAGAGAGACTTCTGAGAAGGCCTCCTCAATCGCTTTGGCCAAGTTGGGATAAGTTCTTGCACCGATGGCTTTAAGACGGCTCTTAAGTTTAGACCAGCAGTTTTCAATCGGTGAAAAATCGGGTGAGTAGGGAGGTAAGTAGATCAATTTAGCTCCGGCAGCCTCAATCAGTTCGCGGACCGTTTCACCCAGATGTACCGAACAATTGTCCATGACAACACAAGCTCCCGTCCACAACTTTGGGACCAGTTTTTGACTGATAAAGGCCTCAAACGTCAGTCCATCAGTTGCCCCCATCAAACTATAGTCCGTTACAACACCGTTAAAGCCCAGCGCCCCGATAATGGAAACGTTTTGGCCCCGTTTGGTTGCTTTGGGGCTGTAAGCCCGTTTGCCTTTAGGAGACCTTGCTCTCAACCGAGTCATGGCCAGGTTTACACCGGACTCGTCGATAAAGATCAGATCGTTAGC
>JBCBWU010000330.1:302-5479 GCA_039816955.1 Bacteroidota bacterium | reverse complement strand
CCGCCACGATCAGTTCCACGGCCTCCTGTATTTGCATAGTGTTATGCGTGAAATTTCTATTTGGCTATCTGCTCCGCGAAACTCAATAGAGCTGCCTCCTGGAAAGCAGGCGCCATTAATTGCATACCCAAGGGCAGGCCTGTACCAGCGTGTGCACCACTTGGCAAACTGATGGCTGGCAGCCCCGCCATGTTGGCCGCTACGGTATAAATATCCAATAGATACATTGCTACTGGATCATCTAGGCTTTCGCCTAAAGGCCAAGCAGGGGTGGGTGAAGTTGGTAGACAGATGAAATCATAGTTAGCAAAGATCTCGTTGAGTTGATCTACCAACAAACGACGCACCTTTTGCGCTCTGGCGTAGTAGGCATCGTAATAACCGGCACTCAAAACGAATGTCCCCAGCATGATCCGTCGTTTGACTTCGGTACCAAAACCTTCTGTCCGCGATTTTTGGTAGGTCTCCAGCAGGTTTCCAACTTCTTCGCTGCGATGGCCATAACGGATGCCGTCGTAGCGGGAAAGATTACTGGAGGCCTCAGCTGTGGTGAGTACGTAGTAGGCAGGAATGATATAGTCGAGCAAATCAAACTCTACCGCCTCTACCTGGTGTCCTGCCGCTCGCAGTTGGTCTAGAAACGCTTGGGCGTTCGCACGCACTTCCTCGTCCAAACCAGGGTGTTCCAAAGCTGGGCGAATGTAGGCTACTTTTGCGGGAGCACCGGATTGCTCTAAGGCACTGTACTTGAGAACCGGCTCGGTGCTGGCGGTGCTATCGAAGTCATCGTGGCCGGCCATGATTTCCAACAAAAGTGCAGCATCAGATACACTATTGCTTAGTACCCCAATCTGATCAAAAGAAGAGCCATAGGCCAGTAAACCATGGCGAGAAATACGCCCGTAAGTTGGCTTAAGCCCAATCACTCCACACAAGGCGGCTGGTTGGCGCACTGATCCGCCGGTATCACTACCTAGAGCCACCAGGCAAGTATCTGCCTGTACGGCCACCGCCGCTGCACCTGAAGAACCACCTGGTACCCGACTAGGATCTGCGGCATTGCGTGTTGGGCCGTAGTGGGAAGTTTCATTAGTAGAGCCCATGGCGAATTCATCACAATTGGTCCGACCAATGATGATGGCATCCTCAGCTAGGATACGTTCGATCGCAGTAGCAGAAAAAAGCGAAGTAAAGCCATCAAGAATCTTCGAAGCTGCAGTGACCTGGTGATCCTTGTAGCAGATTACGTCTTTGATCGAAACCACCAGACCTGCTAAGCGGCCAAGTTTTTCGCCCTTAGCTCGGCGCTGGTCTTGCTCCTTAGCAATGGAAAGTGCCTCTTCTGCCCAGACTTCTACGTAAACGTTGAGGTTTTTGCTGGCCTCGATTTGATCAAGATAATACTGAACTACATCTACGGTAGTAATGATTCCCTGATCTATTTCTGACCTGACATCCTGATAGTTGGAATACTTTGGCATCAGAGCAAGTTGTTATGACAATCGTTCAATGATACTCTCCATAGAAAGCTTCTCTTGTTCGCCGCTTTGCATATTCTTAAAGCTAAGTTCACCGCTCTCCATTTCCTGATCACCAATGAGTACTACGTAGGGTACGTTGCGGTCATTGGCATATTTCATCTGCTTTTTCAGCTTCACCGGATCAGGATAAAGATCAGCATTAATACTGGCGGCCCGTGCTTGGTTCAGGCAACGGAAGGCATAGCGATGACTGGCAGCATCAAAGGCAATGAATAACACCTTTAAGGCGGCACTGTCTTCCTGTGGGAAAAGGTTAAGTTCCTCCAGTACATCATAGATGCGTTCAGCACCAAAGGATACGCCCACGCCCGGGGTGTTTTTCATGCCAAAAACACTGGTCAGATCAGCGTAGCGGCCACCACCACCGATGCTGCCCATCTTTACGTCAGGATGAGCTTCTGTATCTACATTTACCTCGAAAATGCAACCGGTGTAGTAATTTAAACCACGTGCCAAGGTCACATCAAATAGCAGTTGGTTCTGCCATTCGTAGTCTTCCAGGTAGCTGAAGACCGTTTTAATTTCTTCAACTCCTTCTAGTCCTGTTTCGCTTCCCACTAGAGCAGTGGCTAAAGTATCTAGGTCTTTAATTTCGAGGATAGAAGTGATGCGCTCGATGGCTTCTTCGCCAATTTCACGATTACGCAGCTCGTTGGTTACCCCTTCTAAGCCAATCTTGTCCAGCTTGTCGATGGCCACGGTCATGGTCACCATTTGTTCTGGGATTCCAGCTACCTCGGCAATACCAGCGAGCACCTTACGATTGTTGATGCGGGTCACGGTTTTCATACCTAGCTTACCGAATACCTCATCGTAAATCTGTACCAGCTCTGCCTCGTAGCTCAGAGAGTTGGAACCCACCACGTCTACATCACACTGGTAAAACTCCTGATAGCGCCCTTTTTGCGGACGGTCTGCCCGCCAGACGGGTTGAATCTGGTAACGCTTAAAAGGAAAAGACAAGTCGTTTTGGTACATCACTACAAAACGGGCGAAGGGCACCGTGAGGTCGTAGCGTAAACCACGCTTGGAAATACTGGGGATCAGCTTGCTGGAATCACCGGCTTCTAGTGCGGCAGCATCGGCCTTTTTGAGGAAGTCGCCGTTGTTCAAAACTTTAAACAGTAAACGATCACCTTCTTCACCGTATTTACCGGTAAGCGTGCTCAGATTTTCCATCACCGGCGTCTCAATAGATTGGTAGCCGTATTTGACAAAAACGGAGCGGATGGTATTGAATATATAGTTACGACGATTTACCTGTTGTGGTAAAAAGTCGCGGGTACCTTTGGGGATACTGGGTTTCATGATCAGTCAAAAGTAAAAGTGACAATGAAAATAAAAGTGATCAGACTACGCATAAAGCTTCGTCGGACGAGGAAAAATTGGATAGAAACAAGTCCGGAAGATGTAGGGACGCGATTAATCGCGTCCAAGTACATTTAGATCACGCTTGTAAACTGCTTCAGGAAACGCACATCATTCTCAAACATCAGGCGGATATCGGTAATGTTGTGTAGTAGCATAGCTTGACGCTCAACTCCCATACCGAAAGCGTAGCCGGTGTATTTCTCAGGATCAATCCCACATGCCGTCAATACATTGGGGTCAACCATGCCACAGCCTAAAATTTCCAACCAACCGGTTCCTTTAGTCATCCGGTAATCGTGCTCGGTTTCCAAACCCCACCAAACATCCATTTCGGCGCTGGGCTCGGTAAACGGGAAGTAGGATGGACGCAAGCGAATGCGTGTATCCGGACCGTACATTTCACGCGCGAAGTAGTAAAGCGTTTGCTGCATATCTGCGAAGGATACTTTCTCAGCGATATACAGCCCTTCTACCTGGTGGAATTGAGCGTGGGAACGCGCTGAAATTGTCTCATTTCGATATACGCGCCCAGGGGCAATAACCCGAATAGGAGGCTCGGAGCTTTTCATCGTGCGTGCCTGTACCGGAGAAGTGTGTGTACGCAGTAAGCGGGCACCAGAACCCGGGGCGTAGCCCTTTAGGTAGTAGGTGTCCTGCATGTCACGTGCCGGGTGATCCTCTGGGGTGTTCATGGCGGTGAAATTGTGCCAGTCGTCCTCAATTTCTGGACCTTCCACAACTACAAAGCCGATACGCTCAAAAATGCTGACGATACGATTTCTTGCTGCTGAAATTGGGTGTCTAGAACCTAGCGGAATGGGTTCACCAGGAGCGGTCAGGTCAATTTCACTAGCAGCTGATTCTTCGGCAGCTGATTCCAAGCTAGCTTTTAGCTCCGCAAACTTGGCCTCGGCTACTTGCTTGGCCTCGTTGACCAGCTGACCGTATTCTTTTTTCCGCTCGTTGATCACGTTGCGGATCTCACCCATGAGGGGCTTGAGCTGGTTCTTGCTTCCCAGGAAGCGGATACGGAACTGCTCTAACTCTTCCACATTGGTGGGGGCGGATTCCTTGATCGCGCCGATCATCTCGCGTACTTTATCGAATAGCTGTTCTGCCATGATGGTATCTTTCTGTAGTCGTTAGCACCGAAGTGCTTGTGCATTAAGAACAAGCATAAAGAGAAAAGAATTCCCTACGAATCTCGCTTAAGTAGTTGAGCTCGATTGAACATGTTCTTTACTTTTGGCTAAAGTGGCGGACGACATTAATCAAAATGTAGATCAGCACTATTGGTGCGAGCGCCACTTCACGCCAAATCAATAAAAGGGCTAGTGCTGAGGCCGCAAAGATAATCCGCAAGCGGTTGCCTTCCCAACCTAACTGCTTAATTTTGAAGCTGAACATGGGGATTTCCGCCAATAAAAGGTAAGAGAACACCATTATTATGGCGTACAATACCCACTTTTGGCTAATCCAATCGGCAAAAGGCGCAAAATCGTTTGCGTAGATCATTAGTAACCCCAACACAAAGATGGTACAAGCGGGGGTAGCCAACCCAATGAAGCCTTCCGTCTGTCTTTCATCAAGATTGAAGCGGGCCAGGCGAAGAGCAGAAGCACCAGTGAGGAGAAAACCGGGGAAAGCATACCACGCAATACCGTTCTCCAAAATGTTGGTGCCACTCGGATTTTCACTCAAGAATAGAAGGGTGTACAGAATCGCGCCGGGCACGAGTCCAAAGGATATGAGATCAGCCAGGCTGTCCAACTCTTTACCTTCCTCGGATGTTACCTTGAGCGCGCGGGCGGCTAAGCCATCAGCAAAATCTGCTAGCGCCGCGGCCGCCAGGAATAGAGCGGTGGTGAAGTAATCTCCTTGCCACAGACTAAGTAGAGCTGCACAGCCACAAAGCAAATTGAGTAGCGTGATTAAGTTGGGGATTTGTTGCTTCATGCTATGATTGATTAGGCTAAAATAACTATTGCCAATTTCGCCATCTAAATTGTCCATAATTATTTCTTAGCGCCCATAAAAGTGATAAATAAAAGTTAAAGTGAGCTTGCTAGACAGCAAGTCGCCTGACAATTGCTTCTTAATTGTAGAGTCTAAATGATGAAACACCGGCCCCAGACGTTATTGAGTTATTACTATACACTTGACGCAAAGATGCTTACTATGCGTAAACTACTACTAATCGCCGCCTTCTTAATGAGTGCTAGCCTGGTCTTTGCCCAACCGGGTAATGACGAATGTACTGGCGCT
>JBCBWU010000330.1:0-292 GCA_039816955.1 Bacteroidota bacterium | reverse complement strand
TGTATTGGACGATTTAGCCAATTGGTGCTCAGTACCAGATGCTTTTACGTCCATCAATGCGACGATCTCTCCGGAGGATAGCCCTGGCTGTTTTCCCAATAACCAGGACGCCAATGATGTGTGGTTTACCTTCACGGCCATTGCGCCAGAGTTGACGGTGAGTCTTATTGGAGATGTGGTACTGAACTCGGGTGGTACTCTCGAGGACCCACAATTTGCCTTATACCAGGGAAGTTGTGGTATGTTGGGGGATACATTAGCTTCTGATTCGGATAATTTTGGTGTTGACGAG
>JBCBWU010000032.1:0-42335 GCA_039816955.1 Bacteroidota bacterium | reverse complement strand
GACCCGTATACGAAAAGTTGAACGAGTTGCGTAAGGAATGCTATTCCCTGTTGGTGGGTAGGTCCAATGAGGAACAAGTTCACTTTATAATATCAGCGGAAGGCATAGTGAAGAATTTCGTCTTTGCAGAAGATCTAATACAAGAAGCCCCAGTGCTGGAGAATTGGAAGTTTACCGCTTTAAAACCCGCCATTGATATTCAGGATACTGGGATTAGAATGGCGGAGGTAGAGTTTACTCAGGAGAAGATAAGGTTCTATCCAGATGAAGTAGAGGGCTACCCAGACTTGATTGCGCTAAAAATCACCCACGCGGATTTTACCGAAGAGCAAAAGGACCTGATCAGTAATGGCGTATACATTTATCTGGACCACCTTCTGGGCGAAAGGAATTTTACGTCAATTGTCGATCAGATCGAGGTGGTAAGTGAAGCCTCTGTCCAGGAGCAATTGGTGCCGATTGAAAAGATCACCGACTATCTCAATTGGCGACAAAAGGAATTCATTGAGAAGTACAAAGGCCAACGCAGTGCTACTGAAGAGGATGAACATACCGTCTTCGAGTCAAGCTTGCGATCCGGAAATACTGCTTTTGCTACCCTAAACACGGAACTGCTGAGATGGGATAGTAAAGCCTCCCACCCTTGGATGCTTACCGTCAAAATAGAATATGATACCAAACGCGATGATGGCCTGCCGGATGAAAGCGTACAAGAAGAACTGGACCGCCTGGAGGACTTATTTAGAGAGGAGCTGAAAGACTCAGAAGGGTACTTGAATATCGGAAGAGAAACCGGTGATTGGCTCCGGGAAATCTACTTCGCTTGCCAGGAAACGGATTGGTGCTCCAGGAAAGTGGATGAGATTATCCGTGCTTATGAGGGAGCATTCAAGCTTGAATACGACATTCATAAAGACAAGTATTGGAGAAGCCTGGAGCGGTATGAGGTGGAATAAGAACCTAAGGACTGGTAAGCGCAATAATGACAGAAGTGGAAATGAAATTACACAGGTTTATTGAAAGGAAAAATAGGAACCCCAATAGCAAGAAATGACCTTTATTCAATTATTCGTCGCGGGGGCAGGCATAGCGCTGCTACTGTTCGGAATTAGATTTTTTCGGGAAACCAAAATGGGGAGTCTAATGGCGTTCCTGGTTGCCTATTTTCTTTTGAACAACGCATTCAATAGCGACCTATCGCAGAGCGGCGATAAACAAGCTGCTTTTAAAAATACTGAACTAGCGGAAATTCAATCGATTACAATATTTCCAAGTCAAAGAAGGGATGTCCTAACAGCGGATACACTACGTATAACTTCGAATGTAGAGATTGAACGAATTCAACAGTGCCTGAGCAGGACCAGACAGACACTGAAGGGTAATAAAGGTGAGGACTGGGCATGCGTTCTGAAAATACAAAAAGATGATGCCGAAGAAATATTTGCCGGAATCTCTAAGAGTGGGAATCAGACGATCATAGAAATGTACTCTGAAGGGGAATATGGGGTGAATTATGGATCGATGATTAACAATGAACTCGGTGTGGTACTTGAGGAAATTATTTTAGATCATGCTCAATAAATTCAATCAAGAAGTAATGAATTTCTTAAATTTGGAATAGGTTGTTCATAAGGCGCGCTAAATGAAATTGCACAAGATTATAGAACGCATCGCGGCTTGGCGCTATCGTAATTATGCGCCCCTTACCGTTAGCGCTACCGCCAGGCATACTAGATTTAGTGAGCACCTGATTAATGAAAGTAAGATCACCTTCCAGATCGTAGAACTAGAAGGGAAAGTCAAGTTCGTTAATCGCGGGACGATAAAAGGGATCATCCTGGCCCGTGATGCGGATATCTACAATTATGGATTGATTGAAGGTATTGTCTATTCCAAAAAAGGGACTCTACACCTGTATGATAAGAGTGATTTTACGGGGGTAGCCTATAGCTACATGATTGGTTTACAACCTGGCTGTAGTATTGATAGTTGGATAGGCCAAGATTTATCTAAATTTATAGAGTTGACACAAGAAAGAGTGAGCAGCTCAGACCTAGCGGATATTAAACGAATAATCAGTGCTTGGCAAGACTAGTAACTAAGACTGCCTTAGCTTAGAACAAGCGTTCCCACCCTTTCCATTCTCTGTTAAAGACCCTTCATCGAACCGTATCTTTTGGCTTTGTGCGCTCTTTCACTAGTGCGTACTCAAACGCATATACTATGCTTAAGTATCACTTCTCTCTATTACTCGTTCTAGTTGCTTTCAGTCTTCACAGTCAATGCCCTACCGGCGATGTTTTCCTCAGTACGCAAGCGGAGGTAGATTCCTTTGTCGCGACTTATCCAACGTGCCAAATGATTATGGGGAACTTGAAAGTCGGCCCCGATGAGGAATCAGCTGATATTGTTAACCTCAATGGCCTGGCGAACCTCAATACCGTAACTGGTTTCTTGCTGGTCGAAAACAACAGCGCCTTAACCGGTATTGGTGGTCTCTCTTCGCTAACTACGGTAGGCGAAGACCTATTGATTCTCAATAATCCTGCCTTGAATTCCCTGATCCCTTTAACACGCCTTACTTCCCTGGGGGGGTCCTTGCGAGTTAATCATAACGGTTCCTTGCCAAACTTACTTGGGCTCACTGGGGTAACTGAGGTACCCGGAGATTTGAATGTTGACGGTAATGCTTCGATGATGTTTTTGCTAGGCCTAAATGCCATCACTTCGGTAAGTGGAGAAGTACAAATTTCCCAAAACCCAGCATTAGGTTCACTGACCGGGCTAGATAATCTTGCCTCAATCGGAGAAAGACTGCTCATTTCTGATAATCCCATGCTAGTCACCTTAGGTAATCTGAGTGCGTTGGAATCCATTGGTGGCGGTTTTACCCTCGCGCTCAATGCTTCCTTACCTTCGCTAGAAGGGCTCAGTGCGCTCGGAACAATTGGTGGAAGTTTGGTCATCACTGATCACGCTGCCTTGAGCTCACTGGAAGCACTCAGTAATTTGACTTCAATTGGCGATTTCCTACAAATAACTTTCAACCCAGCCTTGACTTCTCTAAGTGGTCTGGATAATATCGAGGCATTAACGATCTCCAATCTTTTCATTCAAGGTAACACTTTGCTGACGAGCTGTGCTGTTGAGAGCATATGTGTCTACCTAGTTGAGGAAATGGAGGAATCAGATATATCCGCTAATGCGGAAGGATGCAAGGACGAGGATGAAGTAGTTACGGCCTGTATTTCATCTACGGATGGTGTGACCCCGGCAAGTATCGCATTGGCCCCTAATCCAACCGCTGGCCAGCTTCAACTCCGCGATTTCAATGCGGAACGAGTGGATGTATTCACGCCCCAAGGGCAGCGTGTGGCCACCTACCAAGATCCCGCCAAGCTACTGGATTTGAGTACCTTGCCAAGTAGTGTGTATTACCTGCACTTGTTGATTGAGGGTGAGGAGTATGTTGCACGGGTAGTAAAGATGTAGGATGGGGACAAGTTCTCGGAGAACTACAACCAAACAGAAAAATGAAACGTACTACAAATCAATTCGCCTCCTACCTTTCGGTGGTAGCGGTATATCTGCTGCTACTTACAGCCTGCGCGGGGCCAGAGGCGCCTTCTGATCAGTCACCAACACTAAAGGTAAGCGGCACTCTACCAACTGCTGTCGGAACTGTGGACTCATCCACCCAACTCAAATACCCCAGTGGCATTCGCTCCATTTTCGAAGATGATCACGGGAATATCTGGTTTGGCAGCCTCCAGGAAGGCGTTTGTAAATTCGACGGTGAAACACTGACGTACTTCACCGAAAAAGATGGCTTGAGTAATCGGCAGGTCCGGTCCATATTCCAGGATGAGGCGGGTGTCGTCTGGTTTGAGTGTGGCCGGGGCATTAGTAGCTACGATGGGGAAAGGCTAGTGACCCACACGTTCAAAAACTACTTTTCGAAGTACCATTGGCAGCTAAGTCCTACTGACCTTTGGTTTAAGGGAGACGAAGGTACGGCCTACAATAACCTGGAGGGTGCACCTGGTGTTTATCGTTACGACGGTAAGCAGCTGAGTTATCATACTTTTCCCATTGAGCCAGCGGAAGGATGGTTGAATCATTATTCTGTATCAACACCCTTTGCCAGAGGGAAAAATGGGCGGGTGTGGTTTGGTACTTATGGTGCTGTTATTGGCTACGATGGAACTTCCTTCACCATAATCGACGACGATAAACTGGGCCTCAACGAGGAAACCGGCTATCTGCATGTTCGCAGCATATTCGAAGACAGTCAGGGCCGCTTGTGGATTGGCAATAATGGTATTGGTGTTTGGTTACATACCGATGAGGGGACCATCCACTTTTCTGAGGAAAATAATCTGATCTCGGAAGGGAGTTTAAGGAGTGGCGGCTACCGTTCCCCTCCCGGAAGCCTGGAGCATGTTTTTGCCATTGGCGAAGACCCAGCAGGCAATATCTGGTTTGGTGATCGTGATACCGGAGCCTGGAGATACGACGGAACAACTTTCACTAACTTTACCGAAGCGAATGGGCTTACCAGCAAACACATTTGGCAGATCTACACCACGAAAGCCGGTGAACTCTGGTTAGCTATGAGTGATGGCAGCGTCTGTCGGTTCAATGGCACTGCCTTTGAAAAGATATTTTGATTTCAGCACTTTAGAATAAACGCACTTAAACCCCTCTGGAAAATGGATGATATTTTAGATGAAGAAATCAAAGGCCTCCCACGGCGCAAACACATCTTGCACTCTTTTGAATTGATGCAACTGGCAGAAAGAGAGGTGCAGCAGTCGCTTGATCAAGGAATGGCGCGGCGAGAGATTTATGAAAATCTAGTAGAGAAATACGGAGATAAGGATGGGAAGATATTTGCCCGCATTATCGCCTCCGCCCTGAGCGCGGATGAGAAAGTGAAATTCAAGAACGGTCAGCGCTTTCTGTTGGTCTTGATAGCAGGGTCCATGCTGCTATTGCTGGCCGCCTATCTCAGCTTTTGGTTTCATGTGCCCGGGCTGAGTCTACTCTCTTTGTTCCCTGTTTTTGTGATCCTCTTTATCGAGGGGAGCCTTATGCATGGTGTCAGCAAATTTAGAGGGCGAATGCTCTACTCCGTTATGGTGGTATATGCGCTTAAAATTGTTGGATTAGCATTGGAGTTTCGCAACGCAAACCTATGGATGTACGCTTTTCTTGCTGTATTCATAGCTACTCTGGTAGTGGCGCATTTAATTAGAAAACGCGCTTTTCCACACCTTTCTTTTTCTGGCCCCAGGAAGTCGCAGTCAGGGACCTATTTCTTTGATTAAGTAGACAGCCAATCAAGCTTGGGGAGTGGATGCATTTGAAATGACTAGTATTCATTATTGATCAGGATAGCCCCGAAGTGGGGGATGCTGGACGATTGATCAAATTGCGGTAATACTGTTCGCTATCTACGCTGGTTAAATTCGATTGTGGGTTTGTACGTGATAGAATAATAGCGTTGCTTGCGAATGGTCTATCTTAGCGGCATTACTGTTTTCAATTGTTCGATATGCATAAGTTTATGGGGAGGATCGTTTCGATCATTTCTTTGTGTTGCCTGATCTCTTCGGGGGCTCAAGCACAGTTTATCCTAAATGGAACCGCCACTGCTATCGGTGACTCTTGTTTCCAACTCACACCCACCGAAGACTTCCAGGCCGGGTCCATTTGGAACGAGGAAAAAGTTAACCTCAATGAATCATTTGAAGTGTTGGTAGACATCTTTGTGGGCTGCCAAGATTTAGAGGGGGCAGATGGTATTGTGTTCGGTTTGCAACCCGTAAGCACGGCCATAGGTACAGCAGGAGAGTCTTTGGGTTTTGGAGGTGTTCAACCATCGCTAGGAGTAGAGTTTGATACCCACGAAAACGTCAATTTAGCGGATCCAATTTTTGACCACATTGCAATTATTCGGGATGGTCAACTCAATCATAACGTTCCGCAGGGGGCACTAGCTGGGCCCATCCAGGCCACCTCCTTTACGGGGAATATTGAGGACTGCGAATACCACCCACTACGTATCCGCTGGGATGTAGAAGCATTAACACTCTCCGTCTATCTCGACTGTGAATTGCGCTTGACGTATACCGGAGATATTGTAAATGATATATTCGGTGGCGACCCACTGGTCTTTTGGGGTTTTACTTCCGCTACTGGTGGCTTGAATAACATCCACGAGATTTGTTTCAACTACACCACCTTCCTCGATCAGTTGGTGGATCAGACCATTTGCCCGGGAGAGGAAGTACCTCTGGAAGCAACTGGTGGTATTAGCTATTCTTGGTCGCCGGTTGAAGGGCTATCTGATGCCAATATCGCCAATCCTATTGCTTCACCTCAGGAGACAACTACCTACGTGGTGGAAGTGACCGATGATTGTGGCTTTACCTTTACCGATGATGTCGTAATTACGGTAGACAATGATCAATTTGATGTAACGCTCCTTACTGATCCAGCGGGCCTCACAGAAATTAATCCCGGCGGTGAATTTGGTATAAGTGCGGTAACAGATCCCGTTGGAAATTACACTTTTATGTGGTCCACGGAGCTTGGTAGCACCTTTGCTAATGCGGAGACAGACAGTACAGCGCTCACCGCTACGGTTGCCGAAACTGGCACGGAGACCGTTACGGTAGTAGTTACTTCTGAAGATGGTTGTGTGCAAGAAGCCACTTTGAGTTTCGAAATCAGGGGTGGGCTCTACGCTATCCCCGATATTTTCTCTCCTAACGGAGATGGTGTCAACGATTTATTCGGGGTTTATTCAGCGATAGAAGTAACCAATTTTAATATGCAGGTATTCAATCGTTGGGGGAATAGTGTTTACGAAACCAACAGCCAGGCCGCACTTTGGGATGGCACCTTCGAGGCCGATCCTGCACCCTCAGATGTGTATCTCTTCCAGATTAGTTTTGAAATTGGAGAGCTACAGTTCGAAGAAAAAGGATCGGTGACTTTAGTGCGGTAGTAGTTATCTGGGCTGGAGTGATAATATCTCCTGCCTCAGCACTTTGCCCTAGCCGGAGCTATGTGATGCGTTTAGTACATGTGTAAGTGTTTATTTTCAGCTTACGTGCAACATTTCTATAATTGGGAAATCTTTAGGAGTGCATCAAAACCACCACTTAATTCCCAATAATGAAAAGAATAGTCTTAGAAGCCATCCTGGTAACGATGGCGTTTTTTGTCGTATCCGTTTCTATGTTTGCCCAGAAAACTGTCGAACCTTTCGAGTTCCAGTTTGAAGGAAAAACCTTGAGAGGCCTGATTGAGAAACCACAAGAGCAGCCTTCCTCCGCAGTTGTTGTTATCGTTCCGGGTTCCGGTAGGACCAACTTCGTAGAAGGTAGATGGTTCTCCAGTGTGCGCGATCAATTGGTTTCCTTTGGTTTGACGGTGGTATGCTGGGACAAAATGGGCTGTGGCCAAAGCGAAGGTGAGTTCAACATTCTACAGCCGGTACAAAACTCCGCGGAGGAGGCACTTGCAGGAATTCAAGCTATCATAGATCAGCAAGTTCCTGGTAGTGAAAAAATTGGCTGCTGGGGCATCAGTAGGGCAGGATGGATTGTTCCCTTGATCAATGAGCAGCGACCACTGGATTTCTGGATTTCCGTTAGTGGCACGGATGATAAAGAGAACTATGGCTACTTGCTAAAATCCAATTTGCTCATTGCTGGAAAAAGTGAAAGGGAGGCCGAGCACCTCTTTCAGGCCTGGATGAATGGGCATCGCGTGCAATGTACAGGCGGGAGCTACGAAGAGGCCCTCCAAGCCGTCCAACCCCTTATGGAAGATAGTCTTAGTAGAGAACTGTTCGGTTACAGCAGCGAAGCAGAAATCACAGAAGAGGCAAAAAAGGCCTACGCCAAAGAGACCGCAGACTATACCAGATATGGCTACTTTGATGAAGTAAGCCGTTTATGGGCAAACATCGAAGACTTCGACCAGACACTGCTTAAGGTCAACTGTCCGGTTTTGGCACTGTTCGGTGCCAATGATTCACAAGTGGACTGGCGTAAAACCAAACGTTTGTACGAAGGTACCATTGGTAATAAAACCGGCGTTAGCCTCACCACCAAAGTCTTTGAACAATGCAATCACAACCTGCAAAAGTGCATCAGCTGTGCCTGGAGAGAGGACCTGTCGGTATTAGGCTGGCAGGCCTGCGATGGGTATTATGAAACGATGGAATTGTGGTTGCGGGAGCAGGAAATTATTGAATAACTATCATAGTCTCCTTTCTGGAGAAGATAGAATAGGGTTTACATCAGGCTCCGATCTTTGTCATTGAGTAGGCGTTTGGGCAAGAAGAGGTGGACGGTATATTCACTTGGGGAATTCGTGATGACCAGGACCCCTGGTGGCGATTTGGAGAAAATCCTCTGCTATTCGATGCGGATGGCAAGCCTAAAGATTCTTACTATGCCGTACGTCAAGCGCTGGAGGAAGCCGGCAACTAGGTTAATCACGAACGGAGAAGTATGCAAGAGGTCCGAGGTATTTTAAATAAGCATGTTACCCTTAGTGATATCGAATGGGATAACTTGAGCAGTTGCTTGCGCAAAGAGGTGCTACCTAAAAAGACACACCTTCTGGAGGAGTTCCAAGTTTGTGATTTTGTTGCTTTCGTCACCAGTGGATCATTGCGCTACTATCACGTTAAGGATGGCATAGAAAAAGTGACTGGACTTTTCTTCATGTGTGGGGGCCATTTATGCTTTTATTATTACCGGGCAGGCCATTTTCCCTGATATCATTATGGCTCCCTTGGCATTGCTCATCTGTCTGCTCACTTACCTCAGCTGGAGAAGGACTATGGTTACTTACGGCAGCTAGGAATTTCAACTATTGCTGTTGAGGGAGACGATAGTTTGAGTGTATATTATTACTAAAAGTGTTACATCCAAAAGGCTAGCGAATATTCGGTCAAGTACGGGGGAAGCTTTAACTTGCTAGGCAGGTCCTGTTTTTGCCCTAAATCCTGAGCTTGGGCACTTAGAGGATAATAAAAGCCAAAGCCGATCAACTTGAAGAAACTTAGTGTAAAGAAAGGCCAAATCCTTCAACATAAAGGGGATATCAATACCAAGGTCTACATCGTCAAATCTGGCTTGTTGCGAAGCTACATGATCGATGAAAAAGGCAAGGAGCACATCTTCATGTTTGCCCCAGAAGGTTGGCTAGTGGCGGATAGTACACCGCCAGATGCGGCCGCGGAATTATTCATTGATGCGGTAGAAGATTCGCTGGTAGTAGAAAAGGCCAAGGATATAGCAACAGAGGGCCACGATTCACAAAAATTGATCAACCGCCTGCAAGTTCTGCAGAAACGAATCATCATGCTCATGAGTGCTTCTGCTATTGAGCGCTATGAGCATTTTGTAGAAACTTATCCAGATATCGTCCAGCGTGTTCCACAACGCATGATTGCTT
The DNA here is from genome assembly GCA_039816955.1 of Bacteroidota bacterium. Lineage (GTDB taxonomy): Bacteria > Bacteroidota > Bacteroidia > Chitinophagales > Saprospiraceae > Lewinella. The sequence continues at coordinate 32,852 of JBCBWU010000032.1, read as the reverse complement.
CCTATTTGGGGATTACCCCAGAGGCACTGAGTACGGTGAAACGCCAACGACTCAAAGAACGCTAGCCAGCGAATTCATTTCTTAATCTACATTAATGCACCGCCCAAAGCGGGTGACTACTTTTGGTCTGTTATCTTTGACTGGCTCTCCACCGCAGTGTGCAGGGCACATCATTTGCTATAACAACAAAATACATTAGTGTGAAAACGTACAAAATTGTCTTTTGGGTAAGTACTGGCCTACTCACCTTATTGATGCTTTTTTCAGCAGGAAATTACTTCTTCAAAACCGAAATGATCAAAGGTCTTTTTGAAGGTTTTGGTTATCCTTCTTATATCGTTATTCCACTGGGTATAGCGAAGGTGCTAGGTTTGATTGCTATCTGGTTGGTACCCAACGAATCACTTAAGGAGTGGGCTTATGCAGGCTTCTTTTTTGAGATCGTTCTGGCCTTTTTCGCCCACGTGATGATTAGTGATGGTCAGCAAATGGGAGCGGTGATCGCCATGGTGCTACTTCTGACTTCCTATTTCTCTCGAAAACAAATGCTCGCTCAAGCTTAATACTATGAATAATTTTAAAACTTTCTTGAAAATATCCGCAGCCTTATGGGTGATTTGGGGCCTCGTACATATGTTCGCCGGTGTGATGACCATTAGTGGTGTTCTTGGCGGCGACCTCAGTGTTCCAATTGCCGGTATTGCGGATGCAGTCAATATTGAAACCCTAAAGATGGACTACCCGGATGCTTTGGGTGGGATTCTCAACCAGCATGGCTTCAACCTGCTGTGGTTTGGTTTGATTACTACGATTGCCGCCTTCTACATTTGGAAAGGCAGTGCCAATGCTGTCTATTTAGCAGCCATTGTGGGCGGCCTGGCGGACTTAGGCTACTTTCTCTTTATTGATTTAGGAGGTTTTAACAATTTCGTGCCCGGCACGGTGATGACGCTCATTTCTGCTTCGGCAATCATCCTGAGTGTATACGCCATACGTTCGAGTAAAGCCGCGTAGCGGGTACTACGAGTATAAAGAAAATAGCAATAGCTCTGCTTCGGCGGGGCTACTGTTGTTTAGGGGGAAGTCATAACTCCTTAAGCCAAAAATCAGTCATAAAGATATATTCGTCGTCTACGGGAATTACCATTCCGAGTAGAATTTCTCGACCCAACTCGTTAATGATCAGCTCATTCGTTAAACTGGATATTTTGAAGGCGGGGTTTCGTAGTCCACCGGGCTTGCTAGTGTAGCTGGCTCTAAGCAGCTGTTCGATCCGGCGCAGCTTCCTCCTCTCTTCAGCGTTTACGGCATTTACAGGGAGAGCTTCCTCTAGTTCGCCACTGGAAGTGGAAGCAGTTGTTCCAGTTTCTTTTGGTACGAAACCTTCTAAGCTCACTTCACCAAGGCCAGTACCTCGGGTTACCGTCAGCCTATTTAGGAGCGGAGTATTTAGCCTGGGGATAATCTCTAAGTACTCTTGACAAACTTGCGAAGAGAAGTCAGACACTATAATTTCCAATCTGAGGGATCGACTCCGCTCAGTTCATTTCGGTATTTGTTCGTTTGCTGGCTTATTCTTTGCGTTAGTGCTTGCCGCTTTTTGTCAGCTTGCCTGTTAGCGTGCCCATTTGCCTGTGTGGCAAATCTTCCTAGCATGAAGAGGAGAGCGATTCCTCCAATGATTAACTTAGCAGTAGCATTCATATTGTTGTGGGATAAAGCCACGAAATAGATCCAAATCAACCTCCGGAAATCACCAGTTTTCCAAACGTCTCATTTTTCTCTTTACTCCCCCTTCCCTATATTAGACGGCATCCAAAATTCCACAATGCAACTCATCAAAGCCACAATAGAAGACATCACGGACCTACAATCCATCTGCCGCGATGCCTACACCCAAGTCTTTGCTAGCCATTGGGAGTTGGATGGGTTGGAGCTGTACTTGGAACTAGAATTTGGCACGGATCGCTTGCTTAAGGAGCTAGCTAGTGATCATTACGAATATCATTTCATTACTGAGGACGATGGGTATATTGGATTCCTGAAGTTGAACTATAAATCTGATTCCGCCCAGTCCGGGCAAGACAACTGTGAGCTAGAGAAAATCTACATTCTACCTCAATATGGAGGACGGGGGATAGGACGAAAGGCTATGGCTGCAGTCTTTGAAATGGCGCGGAGTAGAAACAAACAACAACTCTTTCTCTGCGTGATTGACACCAACGCACCAGCAATTACTTTCTACCAAAAGCTAGGGTTTGATTTGCATTCTCGCGCTCGTCTAGAAGTACCACATTTTAAAGAGGAGCTTAGGGGAATGCATCGAATGATGCTTAAGTTGGCGGACTAGCGTTGGTTACCTTAGAAAAGCAAAGCCCTACCAAGTGATAACACGGTGAGACTTTGCTGAAGAAGAAGCGCTTCCGGGAGTTAAAAGCACTGATTCCTGATATCACCGATAAGATGTTATCGATTCATCTAAAGGCGCTGGAAGAGGTTGGTATTATCAGTCGCACGGTATACCCGGAGGTGCCACCTAGGCTGGAATACGCTTTTACGGAAGAGGGTAAGTACTTGATTCCGGTGGTGGAGGTAAGACAGTTTTTATCTAGGAGATATTAACGGGAAGATAAGGCGGTAGATATGCTCGAAGTCAAACGCGAATTAGAACTACTCCAACCTCCCAATAAAGTTACCGACTTGTTTTTCGTTGATGGTATCCCCAATATTGAGATCTACAATGGAAGTAATTCTAATACCGTGTAATTCGACGGCTGGCCGTGAACTGACTGAACAGCTAAAGCAACTAGCCGCCGAATTGGACCTTGACTTTAAGGTGGAAGATAAAATTCGTTCCCGCGATCATTATGCCCGAATATGCCTAGAATCGGATATCGTTATTGTGGATGTAACCATGTCCGAGGGGTTCATGGAGTTGGTCCAGTATGTTGATCCGCAAATACAGTTGCATCATGTACTTAAGGTCAGTAGGTCTTTTACACCACTAAATATGTTCAATGTGCTAGGTGGCGGTGTGGGGCAGTTTCCTTACCTAGAAGGCGAGCAAGAAGGTTGGGATAATGCGTCTATTCTCACCTACGTGAAAAAGCATATTCTTCGCATTAAGCAGATCGATCCCAATACTTACGGAGTACACAATTCAGGGAATCCTGTCTCAGATGTTGTGCAGAATTCTTGGGAATATCTCCGTCGATTAGATCAAGCTTACTTTCATCTATTCATCAGCTACCGAAGTTCGGATTATCAGCAGGTACTGAAGATAAAAAACCAGCTGGACGGAAGCATCCACGAAGAAACGAACAAACCGATTAAGGTTATTCTATTCAAACCCGGAGAACTGGCCTACGAAAATGAGCTCCTTTCTGCTATGCGCAAGTGGCAAATCTTGGGAGCACTAGAGGAACAACTAGCCAAGTGTGATGAGCTATGGATTATTGATTCTCCCACCTACTACAATTCTTGGTGGACCACAGGAGAATTATTTGCCGTAAGCTACCTCAACTATTTACTGGAAATAGGAGAGGGGGTAAGGACACAGCCAATAGTGGTAAGACGTTACAACCTACCGGAAAATACGCTCAGCGATAGCATTCAACTGAATCCCAATTTTGATGAGAACCTTCGTAGACGAATTGCACAGCACACCACTCACACCAGCTTATATGAAGTAGCAATTGGATATCAAAATAAACTCAAGACTGACCGCTTCAAGCGTACCTACCAAAAATTATCGCGCATCGGTTTAGGCTGGGTCTTTCGCAAAGGAGTTACCAAACTACAGCACCGGTCAATTAAGCGTGCGCTCCGGGAATTACCGGTCGAGGCACAGCAGGAAATGCTCGAACGGTATGGCCTGGATGGTCCTATTGAAATCAACCAAGAGCAATTTGAGACTGCTTTGAATGAATTTCGGTGGTCTGACGAGTTTTGGTTTCACCCACTTTTACCGCTTGGAACCCACAATTTTCTGAATGTGGAGGATAATGGGCAGATCATCAAATTGGATACAGATGCTTTTGTCGCTTTTCAAAACGAATCGATTTATCAACCGTATGACCCAGCTGAACTAAGCCGCTTAATTAACGAACAAAATGGTCACTTAGAGGTGAGCGTACGGACCTTTGATGTAGAGCGAATGCCCTACCGATTCTTTCTTCACAAGGGTACTTCCACTACCTATCTGATACCACTACCCATCTATGTAGCACGGGAGAAATAGTCTTTTAGTCGACTTTTTGAGATCGAACTTTTCTAAGTTACGTTTTATTGGACAAGGGACCACAAGTAATCACTGTGAACTATATCTCCGTCAACCTATGCCGTAAGATGATTGATCACGCCCTGGCTGAGGGCTTGGATCGTAAGCATTTTGAGCAACTCGCGGTGCCCGATGCATGAAACAGCCCAACTAACCAAGGCCGACATGCGTCTACGCTGAAGCTTCGAGCGCAAGCGTAAGGAGGCCTAACTAACTCAACTAAGTTCATTTTATCCGCCGAAGCTTTCACCGACGGTCATAGCCTATGCGGAGGGACGTAGCGAAGGAGGGCTAATTCAACCATCAATACCCCATAAAATACCCATACATCTGATAGCAGAACAGAAACACCCCGGCAATAATCAAATACGTATTCGCTGCCTTGTAGAAAGCCTTGTAAGTGCGGTGCGATTGCCAACGGGTGATAATGAAAACAATCGGAATCAGGGCCGCAATTTGGCCAAGTTCTACCCCCACGTTAAAGCAAACGATCTTGGCTAGAAACTGCTCCGCACCCATCTGAAAAGACTGCAGGCGGGTGGATAAACCAAAACCGTGGATTAGGCCAAAAATGAAAACCATCAACAGCAGGTTGGGTGATTTGACCTTGAAGTACTTTTCAAAGCCACCTAGGTTTTCGAAGCCTTTATAAAGCACGCTAATGGCAATTACCGCATCAATCAGGTGTTCGTTGGCTTGAATGCTAAGGTAGGTAGCACTGATTAAGGTAATGCTGTGTCCGACGGTAAAAACGGTGATAAAGCGTACAATATCCCGAAAGCCACTTAGGTAGAAAATGACTCCTGCGAGGAATAGTAGGTGATCGTAGCCGGTAACCATATGCTTAGCGCCCACTAGTATGTACGCCATTAGCCCTCCTTCAGTGAGGGTAGCTTGGTCAGAGGCACTTACGCCGTGGGCCGCTAGCAATAAGGGATAAAGCAGCAGTAGAACAACAATGGGAAGAGAGTAAGTAGATCTGTTCATTTATTCTTGACGGTTAAACCAGAAAAATAGACCAGCTACTATCGCAAAGCTGGCCAGCCAGTAGATGTAGGCAGGAAGGCCGCCTTCCTCCTCTTCGTGATGAGTGTGCGTCGTTCCATCATCATGTGTATGACTACCTTCAGCATCATGGCTGTGTTCCTCGTCTCCGTGGTGATGTCCCTCGCCGTGGCTATGGTCGCCATCGACATGACTGTGCCCAACTTCAAAGGTGAGTGTAGCCCAATTGGACTCGTGGGTCAGGCCTTCTTCCTCAGATTTTACTAGGTGAATGGTGCGTAGATACCAATGCCCATCGTGGGGGACCTTGGCGTAAAATTCACCTTGTTCGTTCGTGCGAATTTGGGCTACCGCCGAGTGCGTATGCCCCTCTTCACCGTGGCTGTGATCATGATCATGGTCGTGCGTTTCTTCGTCGGTGCCTACGTAAACCAATTGATTAGCCAATGGCTTTCCCTGCCATAGCAAGCGCGCATTTAGTGCTTCGCCTGCGTGTAAGTGGTAAGGGTTGTTTAATGGTACGAATTCGATAGGGTAGCCCAGAACGGTTTGCCAGTCGTTGGTGCTCTTATTCCCAACTTGGAAGATCGTTTTTACGTGCTTTGAATATTTCTCGATGGCATCTTCCTCTAGTTCACCATTCTCTTTACGCGAATTCAGCATATCCAGTACACCATCGTGCTCCAGGTAGTCATTGAATGATGCTGCCTCCATTTCAATATTCCGTGCCCGGGTAGATACGCCTGCCACCCAGGTGCCGGCCCCGGCGGTAGTGAAATCCAGAATAGTCATGCCCGCTTCTTCACGCCATTGAGTAGTATCTATTGACCAACGCTCACCATTGCCGACCAAGCTTACGTCTAGCATACGGTTGCGATCAATGGTGTTTTCGCTCGTACTAAAGGTGCCGTTGTAGAGCTTAATGCTGGCCGCCGTATCAGGCTGCAGGAAGTAACTGTCAAGCTTGAGATACATATCATGACTGCTAAATAGGATAAGCGCCACGAATGCGATGATCAGTTTTTTCATATGTTGAGGATTAGGCTGACAAACAATCATAATGAACACGCCAAATGTAGTAAAAGCGGCGCAGTGCAGGGTGTTTGTGTACTGGTTTTTACTCCAAGAATGGCGTCTTTCGCAGCGAATTAAAAGCTTTGGTCGGTGATCAGGCCAAAATGTTTTTTCTCCCGCCGGTTACTGGCTATTTTGGCTATCCAATTAGTCCGTTTCTAATTTGAGCGCGGATTGAATTTGCTTCCTGCTGTAAATTTACCTACCACCTATGCAAAAACACGAATGGCGAAAACAAACACGAACTTGGGAATGAAAATGAACCTTCTTTTGTTAGCACACTGCGGAATAACTTAGCAACTCATGCTTTTCACCCACACGCCCTTACTAGACCGTATGGAGGAATTTTACCTCCTGCCCCGCAATCGTCAACGCTTCGAAACTTATCTGGAAATGATGCTGGGGGCTGATCGTGCTGATATTGTTTTACCAATCGCTTCGTTCAACCCTATGGGTAAAGAATTGGTGTTGAGTAAAATCCAAGAGCTTAAGCAGGTGGACGCAGAAGGTATAGTCCAAACTACCGTGGAACGCGTCAATGTAAAGCTTGAGCAGGTGGCTGGAACTGGAGTCAGTGTAGCGCTAAACTTGGTGGATGATGTGGGCGGCGCTTGGTCCAATCGATATACCACAGACTATACCAGCAAGTTTGATTTTGGCGGTACTTTCAAGCGTCATTTCTGCCTTCCCTATTTCTGGACCAGTGAGACTTACACAGAAGAATTAGTCCGCCACCGCTGTTTGGAGTATATCTACCGCTTCGTTCATTGGCAAGAGGCGGATAAGCCAGAAACCTTAGGGGATCATTTGCAGCAGGAAGTGTCCGTCCAAACTCAATTGCAGCAGCATGGACTTTATTCCGAAAATCCAATAAACCCTATAATGGATCAGCTTGCTAAAACTGAAGCTGAGAACGACAATTACAACTTCATATTCAACTTCTTTTACGGCGATGCGGCTTGTGAGGTGCTCAACTACCCAACTCATGGCGTTGCAGAAGAAGAGGCAGGGTTTCAGTACGCAGCTGCACTAGCAACGCAATCTAGTCGGTAGGCCTAGAATTTATTGTTCGCTCCTAGTCTGTTGATTATTGGTATTAGTCTAGTAATACTGGAGAATACTGCAAGAAACAAGAGATTGAGTCATACGCTAATTTCTACCTATCTATGACCATCCAAAATCTACTTGACCGAAAGCTCTTCGTTGTCCTGGGAGTGGCCCTGCTTGTGGGCCTACACATTCTTTGGGAGTATACTCACGGCGGAGTAACAGTCCACTATCCCTTAGCGGATGAGACTATGCCTCCCATTTCCAATTGGTGGGGCTTACTTACGGTTCCCTTACTCACCTTATTAGTGTTGACGCTAATCCAGCGCAGAATTAAGCATCGGGAAGATGCTCCAGAAAATTCTAGCAAAGTCATCTTTAGAAACTTTCTGGGAGCTTTACTATTTGGAGCCATAGCTGGTACACTTTGGGAAGTTGGCGCGGCAGAAATTCTGCAATTTTTCATCTTACTACCGCTGTTCTTGTCGTTGTTCATTCCAGTGCATCGGGTAGAGCATTGGTTAGGCTTTGTATTGGGTATGACTTACACTTTTGGAGGTGTCCTACCTATTACTATTGGGCTAGTACTGCTGTTGATGAGTTTCGTGATTCACCGAGGCATCAGAGGCGGGGCCTTATGGTTTTGGACTAAACTTCGAGATTAGAGATACCTCTGACAATATGGGCTGGTAATTTTGCCAGTCCGCGGACTCGATATCGTTTCGCAGAATTATTGATTTTGTAACATTAATCGTCCCACTAATGCGTATTTCGTTCCGCGGAATTTATTCCGCCGTGGAGTTTGAAAGCGGAATGAATTCCGCGAAACCATAAATGGGACGAATTAAGAAATAAACCACCTATGAAAAAATTCCTACGCATCACCCTCATTGCCCTTGTGGCTATTGCCGGTATTATTTATGCTTATCGTTCGTACGTCAGTTACCAAGAGAAAGAAGCACACCAGGCCTGGGTAGCCACACTGGAGCATACCGCTTCCCCCAATGTCCAAATCTGGCCAGATACGATACTCGTTGATTATCTGGACGAAAAACGTACGCTAGCCCTGTATTTGCCGGAGGGCTACGAAACGGATTCTATCGATTATCCGGTGATCTACTTCCTGGATGGCCAGTCTTTGTACGATCAAAAAATACAAGAAGGCACAGAATGGGAGGTAGATGAGGTGCTGGATAGTATTGCTGCTCTGGGTGGGCAAAAGGCCATTGTGGTGGGTATCTATAACACGGAGGATCGGCTCAAAGAGTATAAACCCTTTCCTTCTGATCGCTGGTATTCTGATAAGCGCGGCACAACGGGTGATCTGCACGCCGAATGGATTGTATCTTCTCTTAAGCCTTGGGTAGACCAACGGTTTCGGACGCTACCAGAGGCGGAACATAGCGTTATTGCCGGCGCGTCTTTAGGTGGATTGATGTCCTATTATATGTTGATGACCTATCCCGAAATCTTCGGAAATGCTATTGTATTCTCTCCTTCCTTTTGGGTCAATGAAGGGGTCTACACTTTGCACGAAGGGAATAGTTCTTTTACCCAGCAAAAGATTTACTTTAATGCAGGTGAACTGGAAACGCCCACGGTAAGCAGCATTGAAAAAATGCACGCTATCCTCTTAGAACAGGGCATGCCAGCGGAGAATATGAAGTTGGATGTGGAGGCGGAACTGGGCCATTGGCACCTTACCTGGTTAAATGGGTTCAAAAAAGCTTACCCCTGGATATTGACGGGGGAAGGTTAAAACAAAGATGCCAAATATGGCTTTCTGTATTTCAATAGCTACCGCCGAGGCACTTCAGATATTTACCGTATTCCGTTGAGGGATGTGGAGCCATTACGGCATCTATTACTAAAAACGCCATGAGGTAGGGTATGACAGAGATAAAGGCTTACTTGGATAGTATCTATGAACTAGACGATGACCTGCTCCGCCATTACTTGTCGTTTTGGTCTGACTATACAGCGCCGCGTAAGACGGTAGTCACTGCCCCCGGCGAGGTCGAGCACCATCTGTACTTTGTCTTAGAAGGGGTGCAGAAGCTTTATTATATGGATGATGTGAAGCAGCATGTGCTAGCATTCAGTTATCCGCCTTCTTTTAGCGGAGTCATTGAATCATTCTTTACCCAAACCGCTTCTCGCTATTATTTGGAAACGGTGACCAAAACCCGCTGCTTACGCATTGCCTGGCAGGATCATCAACGGTTGATGGATGAATACCGAGATATAGAACGCCTGTTTCGCAAACTAACCGAGCGCTTCATCCTTGGAATGATGCAACGCCATCACGAGCTCATGGCTTTTGATATGGAAACGCGTTTCCGCACCTTTGTTGCCCGGAGTCCTCACCTCTTAGGGATGGTACCCCAAAAGGACCTGGCCTCCTATTTGCGTATGGATGCTACCAATTTTAGCAAACTCATAAATAGCGTCCGCATCTAAATCTTGGTCTATACCAACTCGCAGCTTCGGGAAACAACTCAACTTTGGGCCAACAACAAAATCATCCGAACATGGAGCACTGGCTCAAGCAAATCGATCAGAATACCGCAGATTTTCAAGACCGTTTTGGTCACCTCTCTCCTTCCGCCCTCAACTGGAAGCCCAGTCCTGATATTTGGAGTATCGCTCAGAACTTGGATCACTTGATCGTCATTAACGAATCTTACTTCCCCGTTTTTGAGCAGCTAAAGACGGGCTCTTATCAAACTCCCTGGTACGGTAAAATTCGGTTCATCGCCAACGGTATGGGCAAAATGATTTTGGGTGCGGTAGGACCAGATCGTCGTAAGAAAACGAAGACTTTTCCGATCTGGGAACCGGCTAGCAGCACCATCAGTGATGATATCTTGGACCAATTCGTAGCTCACCAACAAAGACTGAAGGAAGAATTTCAGGCCTGCGCTAAGTTGCTAGAGCAAGGGCAAGTCATTTTTTCCCCCGCTAATGCCAGTATCGTTTATCCACTAGAAACAGCCTTCGCGATCATCGTCACCCACGAACACCGCCACCTCGCCCAGGCCGAGGAAATGTTAGCCTTACTACCCGACTTAACCTACCAATCCAATTAAACCCCTAGCGAAGCTTGTAAGCGTCGTTTCCATGCGTCGTTCCCAAGCGTCTCCCGACGCGCAGGTGACGCGCAGGTGACGCGCAGGTGCTCCAAACCTACTAATTCAACCAACCTAAATTCACCAACCCAACTAACTTGAAACACCGCACCACCTTCCTCCTCCTCTTCCTCACCCGCCTACTCATCGCGCAAGACCAACCCGCGCTAAGCGCGCAGATAGATACCCTCGTCCACCAGCGCATGCAGCAAGACCAAATTCCGGGACTGGCCAATTGCGATTATAACGAAGATTTTCGGCAAGATATCCTGCATTCCATTTTGAGTTTATTAACTGAGTAGATTCCCGATTCGGCGTAGTTCCCGGAGAACTTGAAGTTCTCCAAGAATTGTTTCAATGTTTTTCTCAAAAAAGTCCCGCTTTTTTCATCCGTTTTCATTCGTCCAGTTGTCAGAGTGGCAAATCACCGCGGTATTAATCCACTTTTTTAACAACGAACAATGAAAACATTAAGCGTTATGTCTACCACAAGTTTGCTAACTCTTATGCTGCTTTTATTCTCTTGCGCAGATGATGATACTACCGTTGTAGAAGACACCACCAAAGAGCAACTACAGCAACTAAGCGGAACCTATATGGACCTGGAACCCTACGCCTATGGCGAAGCTTTCGGCCAACGCATCTTTACTTTCGAAGATGGCCTGCTGTACTTCGGTGAACGCCCTACCGATAATAATATGTGCACTGCGGATCGCCGCCCCACTGCACTTACTCCAGCCGTGACTAAGATTTAATTACGCTCACCTACAAAACTATAAATGATGCAAGTATTCACTAATTCGAACTACAGTGTAAGCGTCGACGAATCACTAAATATCTTACGATTTGATTGGGAAGACGGTCACGCCGGAATGAGCTACGAAGACTTTCAGGAAGCCTGCTGCAATTTCATTGGCTACGGATTTGAATATCAAGCGAAGCATATTGTTATTGATGTTCGTAATTTTCAGCTGCAACTTCCGCCTGAATTTCCGGCCTGGCAACGCGATGAACACTATCCGCGTTACTTCAAACTAGGAATCCAGAAGGTAGCTTACATAATGCCAGAAACTGCGCTAGCACACGCGAAAGAAATTCCAGCTTCGGATGGCCATTTCGCACTGCGAAACTTTGCTGATCCTGCTATCGCAAATCGGTGGCTCTTGAATTAATAAAACTGGGCCAGTTGGCTTATCCGACTGGCCCAATCCAATAGCCAATCTAATGGATTTGATTTACCAAAAAACGCTGGAAAAGGCTACCGCTGGCGACATCAACGCTTTTCAATCCCTATTCGCCGAATTTCAAGATCAACTCAAGTCGTATCTGTTTCGCATCATCGCCAGTCGAGCGGACGCCGAGGACATAGCGCACGATACCTTCATCCGTGCTTTTGATAAATTATCGTCCTTTCAGCACAAGGCTAGTCTGAAAACTTGGGTGTTTCAAATTGCTACCAATCTAGCCTACAATGAGCTGAAGAAGCGCAAACGCTGGGACTTGGATGTTGCGCAGCAAGCCAAAACGCTGGTAATGGGAAACCCTGCCTTGGCCCAACGAATAGAACACGTAGCCCACAGCTCACCTTACGGTACGTACGAGATCAAAGAGCACATTGATACCTGCTTTACTTGCATTGGCAAGAACCTGCCCATTGAAAATCAAGTGGCCTTACTATTGAAAGACGTTTACGATTTCTCCATCCGAGAGATTATGAAGATACTGGATAAGACGGAAGGCCAAGTCAAGTATTATCTACAAGCTGCCCGCAAGGCGATGACCGACACCTTTGATCAACGCTGTGCTTTGGTCAATAAAGAAGGTACTTGCCATCAATGTTCTGAGCTTAATGGCTGGTTCAATCCCAAACAAAACCAGCAAGAGGCGAAGATGAAGATTCGTATGGTGCGTGATGCCGCCAAAGTGGATAAGGAAAAGCTATTTACTCTGCGTATTCAGTTAATCAAGGGTATTGATCCGCTCAAGTCCGATGGGAATGCTTTACAGGAAATGCTTATGGACTGTAACCGGATGGCAATGGGAGAACTGTAAGGAATTGTGCGTTGCCACAAAAGTGATAACTTGATGTTGTTACCCGGATATAGTACCTGGTTTGATGGTATTATGGATCATTCACTTTAGCTTGTTTTTGGAATGACTTATCAAGAAATCATTGCCCGATTGCACGAATTAGCTCAGCCCGATAAGGTGGCCTATAAGGAGAAGAAGTTCGGTGTGGTATCCCAAAATGCACTGGGCGTTTATATGAAGGACCTCAAGGAGCTGGCGAAAGATATTCCCAAGGATAATGATCTTGCCTTGCGTCTATTTGATTCCGAAGTCTATGAAGCTCGCCTTTTATGCAGTAAGCTATTTAGTCCGAAAGCACTGACGGATGAACTAGCCGAAAAATGGGTGGTAACTTTCGATAATTGGGAAATCTGCGATTCCTTTTCCATGAGCATCTTCGCCCGTAGTCCGCTTGCATTGCCTTTAATCAATAAGTGGGCATCAAGGACGACTGAGTTTGAGAAGCGAGCGGCCTTCGCCACGATGGCCGCCTACTGCACGGCGGATAAAAAAGCGGGTAACGAAGTATTTCTGAACATCTTACCAATGATCGAAGCGGCTGCGGATGATGAGCGCAACTTCGTCAAGAAAGCGGTGAACTGGGCCCTGCGCAGTATCGGAAAGCGCAATGTGGACTTGAACCAAGAGGCAATTGTGTATGCCAAACGAATACTAAAGCAAGACAACAAGGCAGCTCGCTGGACCGCCTCCAATGCCCTGAAAGAACTGGAAAAGGAGGGGGTGAGAATATCAGATTATCCACGGAGTATATATCGAAAAGGATAGGCCTAGTACTGCAAATATCTGCATTGCATTTCCGAAAATTAGCCAAATGGTATCGCGCCGCTAAAATCCTTTCCCTCCCATTGAACTATCCCCACTTTCTAATGATTACTCTATTGTAAGTATAATTTGCATGAACCACTCCGGATCAGCCGATTTAGCATTAATGGGAGGCGCTATTCCGCCTTGGCTTTACGAACGCATGAAGAAGTTAAGCCTGGCAATAGTAGAGGCCATTCTCACTGAGTATGGTCATCAGGCTTTTCTGGCTAAAATGGCTGATCCTTTTTGGTTCCAAAGTTTTGGTGCCGTTATTGGTATGGACTGGAACTCCTCCGGTGTCACTACAGCGGTCATGCGTGCACTCAAATCTACCGTGAATCCGCACTCCAAGCAGCTCGGTTTATACATCTGTGGAGGTAAAGGCAAACAGTCTCTCCGAACGCCCGCCGAACTAGAGGCCTATGGTCAGCGTACGGGCTTGGATGGTTTAGCCTTGGCCAGAAGCAGTAAGCTAGCGGCTAAAGTTGACAATACGGCTTTGCAAGATGGCTACCAATTGTATTTACACAATTTCGTGCTGAGTGATCAAGGGGATTGGACAGTGATACAGCAAGGCATGAAACCCAAAGATGCAAGTGCCCGGCGCTATCATTGGTATTCTGGTCACTTGGAATCCTTCATACGGGAGCCTCATTCCGCCGTTTGTGGAGAACAACAAGGCGAAATACTAAATCTAGTAGCCGAATCAGCCGGGCCCACCCAGCAAGGGGTATTGCAGTTGACCCAAGAAAAGCCAGAACACATCTTACGGGAAATCCCACGCCTGGTCCTTCCCAATTATTATGGTGTAAAGTCAAAAGATGTAAATCTCAAACGCTTGGGTAGCATCTTGTGGCTAGCGCAAGAAACCGAAACGCGTAATTTTGAAGAGCTCCTTTTGCTTAAGGGCCTGGGACCACGCACCTTGCAATCACTTACGCTCGTTAGTGAGGTCATCCACGGCACCTCTTCCCGTTTCTCGGATCCCGCTCGCTTTTCTTTTGCGCACGGCAGCAAAGGAGGGAAACCCTTTCCCGTGCCTACTAAGATCTACGATGAGACGATTAGCGCTTTGCGCAAAGCTGTAGATATGGCCAAAATAGGTCAGAGTGATAAACAGCGTGCTATCCAAAAACTAGGTCAACTAGCCCAGCAGGCCGAAGAAGGTTTTACGCCCAAGGATAATTTGAAAGCTGTACTAGAAAAGGAAAAACGCGAAGCTTGGAAGCACGGTGGCCGTACCATTAGTGGCTTCAGTAAGAAACCCCCTAATCAACAACTGCGCTTGTTTGACGATGAGTGAGTGCCAGGTTTTAAGGAAAAATGCTGCCCGAATTGACATTCCTTCTGGCGGTATTTTTCCTTCTTGAGAAAAACCTCAAACCTAATATTGGTTTCTCGGGACTATAGTGTTCGTTTTGTTACCTGTCCCATGCTAGATTTTCCATGTTATGAAGGGCGGGAGGCCTGCTCCGGTACTGTTTACCTACGGTGATCGTCGCTGCGCTCCTCGGAGTTAGCGGGGCGAGCATTTTTGGTTCGTTTTTTTGCGATGGAAAAAATGAACAGCGCCATGGGCAAAGCACCTTGGAAATGCTCTAATTAAGAAGTAGATTTTGAGTGGAAACGCTATCTATTTTACCCCAGAGTATGGGACGGACCAAAAGCAAAGTCAATCATACAGCCCCTTACACTTTCCCATAACACAACAATGCCAAAATCAAATTGGCGTTTTTATCTTGACAACGCTCTTCAGGTTTTAATGAGTCACACATTATGGTATTAAAAAAGCTCCGGCTGCTCTCTATCTACGCTAAAGACTTTCTCTTTTATGCTGCGGTCATTACTTTGCTCACTTACTATATCTATTTCATTACAGGCATTCATGCACTAAACATCATCCTCTGGTTCAAAATAATTACCACTGCACTTGGGGTGTTCATCCACCAAAAACGAAAAGCCAAAGAACTCTACTTTTATATGAATAATGGCCTGGGAAAAAGAGAACTAATGATTGTCGCAGCAGCCATTGATCTACTGGTCTGGGGCATTGGATTGATCGCCATAGTAAACGCTAAGCCATGAGTGAATCGATCACAATAGACAGTGTCTTCCTCAGCTTTGGGCAACAGGAAATTCTGAAAGGGATTCACCTCACTTCTTCAGCGGGTCAGGTTACCGGTATTTTAGGACGAAACGGCTGTGGAAAATCCTGCTTACTCAAAATTATCACTGGGCAGTTGCGAGCGCAATCCAGCCATATTCGTTATCGAGAAAGAAAGTTGGAAAATCTTTACAAGGTGCCGCGACTAATCAATTATGCACCCCAGCATGAGTTTCACCCCCAATCCATTCACCTAAACCAATTACTGGCTTTTTACGACATTGATCAAGCTGCCTTTTTGGCGCAATATCCTTTCCTAGCAGAAAAGATTGGCGACCGATTTTATACGCTATCTGGTGGAGAAAGAAGACTGGTGGAAGTATTGCTGGTGCTGGAGTCAGACACCAAATTCTCCATTTTAGATGAGCCCTTTACCCATGTTATGCCCAAGCATGTTGAATTACTCCAGAAGCGGATACTTGCCCTAAAAGAGAAGAAGGGCATTCTAATCACCGATCATCAATACGAGAACGTAATGGAAATTTCAGATCGAATGTATCTGATTGCCGAGGGAATTGCGCGGGAAGTTAAAGGAACAGAAGATCTAAGATCTTACGGCTACCTTAGATGAGTTGAATTTTGTTTTCAAATACCCACAACCGCAACACGCACAAACAGCTAACCGTAGCAGAGGCTAGCGTTTCCTTGCACTCTCTTTACTAGCGGCCTATATTCTTTTCGTGGCTTCAATCGGAAAAATGAAGATTATGATTTTGAGGGCGACATTGACGGTGTTCGAATCAGAGCATTCGGCTCAAGGTTAGTGGTGAGTTATTCAAGCTGATGCTAACACCGTCTTGAAAATATTGATATCAGCACCTTTTGTAAGGCTAAGTCTTAAAATGCAGCACTTTGCCAGTTCCCCTAAATCTTATTCCCTAGCTGCTTTGGTTCCAATCCCTCAATTTCAAGGCTAACTCTTATTCTAATTCCCATTCTAATTCTAATTCTCGACCTAGTTCCAATCCCCACTCTCCGCCCGACGAAGCTGAAAGCGCAGTTGGGCCACTTCCACTTTGATTTTCATTTTTACTTTAATTTTTACTGACCCCCCCTGTCCATCTACAAAATCCCCCCATTGGTATAGTTAACTACTTCCTTTTGCAAGTGCTTTTCATTTTAGCTTTTGCTATACCAAAGCCGAAATGGTTTAGGTATCCAAAGCACTTTCGCTTCGAGTATATACTCGCCAGAATTCGTTTGAGCTTCGCCAAACGAATTCGTAAGCGGTATAACGAAATCACCTGTTAATGAAAATACCCGATACCATCATTGCGGTCCGTAATTTGGATTTCTACTTCAAGGATTTCAAAGCGCTGGACCAAATGAATCTGAATGTGCCTACCGGCAGTATATATGGCTTTCTTGGACCTAACGGCGCTGGTAAAACCACCACTATTCGCGTATTGCTTGATCTATTTCACGCTAAACAGGGCGAGGTGGAGATTTTTGGGCAGTCGATTAGGCAGCACCGGCATGATATCCTCAGTCGGATAGGCGCTTTGATTGAGGCCCCTTCTATTTACAAACACCTCTCTGGGCGGCAAAACCTCGAAGTACTGCGCCGTATGCTAGGCCTCCCAAAGCAACGGATTGACGAAGTACTAGAGATCGTACGCTTGCGCGAAAATGCGGATAAGAAGGCCAAAGAATACTCCCTGGGTATGTGTCAGCGGCTTACATTGGCCGCCGCCTTACTGAACGATCCCGAACTACTTATTTTGGATGAACCTACTAATGGCTTAGATCCCAGTGGCATTATTGAAATGCGTGAGCTGATCCTGCGGCTCAATCAAGAGCATGGTAAAACCATCTTTTTGTCGAGTCATATCCTGTCGGAGATTGAGAAGTTGGTTAGCCACGTAGCCATCATTGATCGCGGGAAGATTTTGTACGAAGGTACCTTGGCCGGTTTGCAGCAACAGAGTAACCAAAACATTACGGTGGTGGTTAAGCATCCAGATCAGGCCATGCCACTCCTTTCCGAGCACAATTATCAACTCCTGGAGCAAACCGCGACGGGTTTTGTAGTACAAGTAAACACCGAGGAAGAAATCGCTGAACTGAATCGATTATTGGTCATGAATAACCATGAGGTCTATCAGCTGTCACCTGCCGAACAGGGCCTAGAATCTATCTTTCTGAACGTTACGCAAAAACTCGACGCATGAACCCAGCAATAGCACTTAGCCGCGGCCTCCAGGCCGAAGTATATAAGTTTCGCCGCACCTTCCTCTTTTGGTTCCTTATTCTGGCCCCTGGATTTGTACCAGCTATTAATCTGATCATCTTCTTAAGGAGAGGGCATCAGATTGTAGAGGCAGGAACTAATGCCTGGCCCCATTTACTCCAAATGAGCATTGAGCCTGGCAATATGCTCTTCCCATTTTTTGTAATGATTGTAGCACTATTCGTGAATAGTATCGAAACTACGTCCAATACCTGGAAGCTCATCTACACCCAGCCGCTATCTCGCCTCACGGTATATCTTTCCAAGGTGCTAGTCTTTATACTAATGCTCTTCGTTAGCCTTTCGCTATTCGGTATTTTCTCGATTGGTGTGGGCTGGCTAGTAGGCATCTTTATGCCCGATCTTGGTTTTGATCAAGCCTTTAAGACGCAGCAGTTCTTTCTCGCCCCTACCCGTATTTATTTGATGACCTTGGGTTATGCCTCCTTACAATTCCTCATAAGTCAGCAGTCCAAAAACCTGATTCTACCACTAGGTATTGGAATTGGCGGATTGATCTCTTTCTTGATTCTTGTCCAGGGTTGGGAATATGTGGAGTACCACCCGTACGGCTTTCAATTTCTGGGCATTGGTGATTATGCTGACTTGGACGCCTCCTTCTGGGCACAGTCGAAATTTATGATTCGCAGCCTGGGGTTGGCTTTGGTGACTTTTAGTGTAGGTGCTTGGTTGATGTGGAGGAAGCGGATTGTGTAAGCACGCTGCAATGCGTCTTTACGGCTTAAAGCATCGTAGCGACACGACTCATCGCGTCGTATACGTTTTTAAGTATACCCTATGTAACAAAGGATCATTACTGTACTGCACTTCCGTCTGTTGAAACATGCTAATTCAAAACATCCTTGTTCAGTTTTCGGTAGTATCGGCGAAGTGGTGGGCTTACCTTTGTGGCAAATGATGACAACTATGACTTTTCAGGAGCAGTACGACGCCATTGTCCGTAAGGATTCGAGCTACGAAGGCTTATTTTTTACGGCGGTCAAAACCACTGGTATCTTCTGCCGCCCCACCTGCACTGCCCGCAAGCCTAAGCCCCAAAATGTAGAATTTTTTGCGACTACCCAGGAAGCTATTCAACATGGTTACCGCCCTTGCAAGCGTTGCCGTCCGTTGGAAGACTTGGGCGTTACACCTCCTTTTATTGCTGAAGTCTTAGCGGACCTCCGAGCTGATCCTGAACTAAAAATCAAAGATGCGGACCTCCGCCAACGCGGCTTAGAACCTGCCCAATTTCGCCGGTGGTTTAAAAAGCATCACAATATGACCTTTCAGGCCTACCAGCGCATGATGCGGCTCAATAGTGCCTACTACCACATCCACCAGGGGCAGCGTGTAACGGATGCGGCCTACGGCCATGGCTTCGAATCCTTGAGTGGGTTCAACGAGCGCTTCCGTAAAGTCTTCGCCGGTAGCCCTACCGAGAATGCGGGCAAAAGAGTCATCCATATTCATCGTCTCACTACGCCGCTCGGCCCCATGTACGCCTGCGCTACGGATGAGGGGGTTTGTCTGCTGGAGTTTACCGATCGCCGCATGTTGGAAACGGAGTTTAAGGATTTACGCAAGCGCCTGAATGCGGTAATTCTACCTGGTCTTAACCCGCATTTAGAGCAAATGGAGCAGGAACTGCAAGAGTACTTCGCCGGGCAGCGCCAACATTTTGCGGTAGCACTGCATACCCCCACCACGCCTTTTCGGCAACGGGTTTGGGATGAGCTCGTAACAATCCCTTACGGGGAAACCCGCTCTTATCTACAACAAGCACAACGCATTGGTAACCCCAAGGCCGTACGAGCAGTAGCCTCCGCTAATGGGCATAATCGGTTAGCCATTGTGATCCCCTGCCATCGTGTTATTGGCAGTGATGGTAGCCTGACAGGTTATGGTGGTGGTTTGGCACGTAAACAGTGGTTATTGGAAATGGAGCGGAAGCATGCTGGTCATCTAGTCTAGACCTAGAATACGCCTATTCTCTTCCCGGTCAGTTTCTCCACCCGCAAAATCGTCAAAGGCTTTCTCCGTTACTTCAATAATGTGGTTTTGGATAAATGGCGCCCCTTCGCGTGCGCCCTGCTCTGGGCTCTTAATGCAACATTCCCACTCCATAACAGCCCAGCCATCGTAACCATACTGCGAAAGGCGACTAAAAATACCCTTGAAGTCTACCTGCCCATCACCCAAAGAACGGAAACGGCCCGCCCGTTCTTTCCAGCCCTGGTAGCCTCCGTAGACCCCTTGCTTTCCGGTAGGGTTAAACTCCGCATCCTTCACGTGGAAGGCAAAAATGCGTTCGTGGTAAATGTCGATAAAGGAGAGATAGTCCAAGCCTTGTAGGATAAAGTGGCTCGGATCATAATTAATGCCTGCTCGCGCGTGCCCATCTACGGCTTCTAGAAATAACTCAAAGGAAATACCATCGTGCAAGTCTTCGCCAGGGTGCAATTCGTAGCCCAGGTTTACGCCCGCGTCTTCGTAGGCATCGAGGATGGGCTTCCAGCGCTTACCCAATTCACCAAAGCCTTCATCCACCAGTCCGGCTGGCCGTTGTGGCCAGGGATACATAAATGGCCACAGCAGCGCACCACTAAAGCTCACGTGTGAATCTAGACCCAAATTGCGGCTGGCCTGTGCCGCCCACTTCATCTGTTGGACGGCCCATTCCGTCCGTGCCTGTGGTTTGCCGTGTACTTCATCTGGTGCGAAGGTGTCGAACATACTATCGTAAGCTGGGTGTACGGCTACTAGTTGTCCTTGCAAGTGCGTACTCAGCTCGGTGATGGTTAGGCCATGCTCGGCAATTCTGCCTTTCAGCTCATCTGCGTAGGTTTTGCTGGTGGCTGCTTTTTCCAGGTCAATCAGGCGATCTTCCCAGGTCGGAATTTGGATCCCTTTGTAGCCCAGTCCGGCTGCCCACTGGCAAATGCTATCTAAACTATTGAAAGGGGCTTCGTCGCCCATAAACTGAGCTAAAAAAACGGCGGGGCCTTTGATGGTTTTCATATGAATTAGTTCGTTCGTTTAATGGTTTGAAGGTTAGGTGCTTTGTCCGCTGAAGCTTTATGCGTAGGCGGGGTTAGTTGAGTTAGTTAGGCCTCCTAGGTCGGCCTTGGTTAGTTGGATTAGTTGTTTTGGTTATGCCTATTGCCTGAGCATGGGTTGGTTGGGTTAGTTTGAGCGTTAGAAGGTTAGATTGTTATATGAGTTTGGGAATTCTAATGTGGTTAAAAATAGTCGGTAGAAAGGACTTTCTTGGTGCCCTTAGGTGTCTTCGGTGGTTCAAAAAACGAGTGTGCTCGCTGTAAAGAGAATTGAGTTAGCTGAAGTACGGCCATACGGTTTACTGCCCACTGAAAACTGCTCACTGTCCACTAACCTTGCCTCATTTTTCCCTTCATTCTAATTCGAATTCTCACTCTAACTCTAATTCCCGTCTACCCCTCCATCTTCGTCCACTTCTCCTCACTCTGGCTGGAAGCTACTACCTTTTCAATAAACTGCATGCCTCGCAATCCATCTTCCACACTTGGAAAATCACTCAACAGCGGATCAGGTGTTTCGCCGGCTAAGCGGGCTTGAACGCAGTGGGTAAAGTTGCGATAAATATTGGCAAACGCTTCCAAATAGCCTTCCGGATGTCCCGCAGGAATTCGGGTATGCGCCTGCGCGGCGGGGGAGAGTTCACCTACTCCAGTCCGGCGTACTTCTACTGGGCGATCAAGCCACCTTGTGGTTAAGGTATTGGGTTCCATTTGTCGCCAGTGGAAGCCGCCCTTGGTGCCGTAAACTCGGATATTGAGGTCGTTTTCTTCTCCGGCACTGATCTGACTGGCGTGTAGGATACCTTTGGCACCATTGTTAAAGCGGAGCAGGACATTTCCGTCGTCGTCTAGCGCCCGCCCCGGGACAAAAGCGGTGAGGTCAGCGCAGAGTTCGGTGATCTGGAGGCCGGTGATGTATTCGGCTAGGTTTTCAGCGTGGGTACCAATGTCACCCATCGCGCCTGCTATGCCAGAGCGTTTTGGATCGGTGCGCCAGTCGGCTTGTTTTTGATCGCTATCTTCCAGTTTGGTGCTGAGCCAACCTTGGGGGTATTCCACGACGACCTTGCGAATCTCTCCGAGCTCACCGTTTTGGATCATCGCTTTCGCCTGTTTTACCATTGGGTAACCGGTGTAGTTATGGGTGAGCGCAAATATCAGTCCGGTCTCTTTTACTAGAGCTACCAACTCATGCGCCTCCTCCAGGCTAAAGCAAAGCGGCTTGTCGCAGACTACATGGAAGCCATTCTCCAGCGCCATTTTGGCCGGACCATAATGCACGTGATTGGGCGTGACAATGGAGACAAAGTCCATTCGTTCGCCTTCGGGTAGCGCCTTTTCTTTTTCAATCATCTCCGCGTACGAACCATAAACGCGCTCCGAAGCCAGGTAAAAGTCTTCGCCGGATAATTTAGATCGTTCTGGGTTGCTACTGAAAGCACCACACACCAGTTCTATTTGACCATCCAGCGCTGCGGCCATCCGGTGTACTGCTCCAATAAAGGCACCGCGGCCACCGCCTACCATGCCCATTCTGATTTTTCTTTTGCTCATATTGATTGATGATCGTGTTTTGATCCTGTGGTTTGTGTAGATATCTACAGCAAGATACGTTCCACCCGGCGTTCGTGGCGACTTCGTTCAGCCATGAAGCCCATGAGGTGACTTTCAATTACAGCTTTTACTTTTCTGTAGTAAGGCGAGTAGCGGAGCACGTGGCAGACGGCTACAATACGGCCTTCCTTTTCCGCCAGATCCAGAATTTCTTTGCACTCCAGCCAAGTTTGGGCAATGGGCTTCTCCAGGAGCAGATCATATCCCGTAGCCAGCGCCGCCATTGCCGGCCCGTGGTGCAGATCATCAGGCGTAGTGATGATAATGGTGTCCGCGAATTTAGGTTGATCGAAGACGTGCTCCCAGGTGACAAAGCGATGGTTGTCAAGTATGTTGTGCTTCTTTGCAAAACGATCATTGCGAATTTCGATAGGCTCGGCTACGCCTACAATATCCAGTTGGTCTGGATAGTCCACTGCATAATTACCGTACACATTGCCCCGGTTGCCAGCTCCCAAAACAATGCCGGTAATCTTCTTCTGTAGTTTTGGTTTACTTGGAGCTACCGGGCGAAGATGAAGGGTGTGATCTACGGGTTTACCCCATGCAAAACCGCCCATGGTAGTACCGAGCGATAAAAAGCCAAGTTTCCGTAAGATTTCACGACGCTGTTCAGATACTTGCATAGCAGATCGTTCAGATAATGGTTGTTCTAATTTGCCAGGTATACTTTTGGACTAATGTAGAAAGTAAAAGGTAGAAAGAGATCTGCTTCCTTCTACCTTTTACCATCTACTTTCTACAGGCTGAGGTTGATAGTCCCCAGATACCGGCATCGGTTTGTTTGACCAAACCTCACGTTAATAATACAAACTTTTCGGTGATCACCGACAAAAAGTAGTTTGATCCTTACCCCAATTCGGGAGGACTTTTACCTTTGCCCTGGCAATTATTTCAAAACCACCCTGCTTAGGGCCAGTCGTGTGCTTCACCAGTCCTAAGCAAGTGATGATAGGCGAATAGAAGGAACCAAATTATGGCTACCACCACCGCAATGCAATATGATAAGAAGGGCATAACTAAAGCGACCCAGCTAAAGCTCTACGAAGACCTACTCCGTCCTCGAATGATCGAGGAGAAAATGCTGATTTTACTGCGTCAAGGCCGGATTAGTAAATGGTTTTCTGGCATTGGGCAGGAAGCCATCAGTGTAGGGGCTGCGAATGCCCTTTTGGATGATGAATTCATCTTCACCATGCACCGTAATCTGGGTGTTTTTACAACCCGACGTCTACCGCTAGAGCGTCTATTTGCCCAATGGCAAGGGAAAGCCAGTGGCTACACCAAGGGCCGTGATCGTTCTTTCCATTTTGGTGCACCAGAGCATCACATCGTGGGTATGATTAGCCACTTGGGACCACAACTGGCTCTAGCCTCAGGAGTTGCCCTAGCTCACAAACTAGGCCAAGAAGGCCGTGTTTCTTTGGCCTTTACCGGCGAAGGAGGTACCAGCGAAGGTGATTTTCACGAGGCACTCAATACTGCGGCCGTTTGGCAACTGCCCGTCATCTTTATCATCGAAAATAACGGGTATGGCCTCTCCACACCGGTGAGTGAACAATACCGTTGTGAGAACCTGGCTGATCGTGGGGCGGGTTACGGGATGCGCTCGGTGATTATTGATGGTAATAACATCCTGGAAGTTTATAGTACGATCCGAAAATTAGCCGCGGACTTGCGTGAAAACCCGGAGCCTGTGCTGGTAGAGTGCCGCACCTTTCGCATGCGGGGCCACGAGGAGGCATCCGGCACCAAGTATGTACCTCAGCACCATTTTGACGAATGGGGTAAGCGGGACCCATTAGAGAATTTTGAGCAATTTCTGCTAGCGCAAAAAGTGCTTACGAAGAAAAAGGTGGAACAGCTACGCGCCAAGATTAAAGCGGAAATTGAGACAGGGCTAGAAAAAGCTTACGCTGAACCTGCTGTAGAAGCTGATTTGGATCGAGAAACAGGGGATATTTATGCACCTTCCACTAATGCCGTAGTTGCACCCAGTGGGAGCACGCAAGAGATGCGTTTTGTGGATGCTGTCAGCCAGGGTTTACGGCAAGGAATGGAACGCCATGATAAATTGGTGTTGATGGGGCAAGATATAGCTGATTATGGTGGTGTTTTCAAAATCACCGATGGCTTTGTTGATGCCTTTGGCAAGGATCGAGTAAGGAATACGCCACTTTGCGAGAGTGCAATCTTGGGTATTGGGCTAGGGCTGAGTATCAAAGGCTGGAAAGCCATGGTGGAAATGCAATTTGCGGATTTCGTCAGTGTTGGCTTCAATCAAATCGTCAACAACCTCGCTAAAATTCATTACCGCTGGGGCCAGCAGGCTGATGTTGTAGTACGTATGCCTACTGGTGGTGGGGTAGGAGCAGGGCCTTACCACAGCCAATCCAATGAGGCCTGGTTTTTCCATACACCGGGCTTGAAAATTGTTTATCCTTCTACACCAGAAGATGCCAAAGGCCTACTCCTGGCGGCGCTGGATGATCCGAACCCTGTCATGTTCTTTGAACACAAAGCCCTGTATCGTAAACTCACGGGAGACGTGCCAAAGGACTACTATACCACCGAGATTGGCAAGGCTCGAATAGCCCGTGAGGGTAAAGAGCTATCTATCATTACTTACGGGATGGGTGTGCACTGGGCCTTGGCCGCAGCGGAAGAATTACAAGTAGATGCCGAGGTGCTTGACCTGCGTACCCTTTTGCCGTTGGACTATGATGCCATTACCCAAACGGTGCAGAAGACCAATCGGGTGCTCTTATTGCACGAAGCTACAATGACCGGAGGGGTTGCTGCTGAATTAGCTGCCTACATCGGCGAGCACTGCTTCGAACATCTGGACGCACCGATTTTACGGGCTGCTGCTCTTGATACCCCGGTACCTTTTGCCGGTGAGCTGGAAGCGCAATTTTTGCCACAAGAGCGTCTCCGTAAGCAGATTCAGGCACTGCTGACCTATTAGGCAAAAAGGGGGCTTCTGAGGCAGTAAAAGGCGTGTTTGGAGTGAATTGAGGTACTAATTACTTAGAATACGGTCGAAAACGCATTTTGGTAAAGCAAATATTTCGGCTTTAGCTAAAAAGGCGTACATTTGAGTGAGTTTTGAGAGTTAATGAATAAAGCCACTCGCCCGGTTTTATACCCTTCTAAATACCTACTTTTTGGTTTCGGATTTTCGGGTCAACCGTGCTATTCAGCATGTTGGGGTAACCATCTGTAAGTCCAACAGTACCTATCCAGTTTTGAATTGAGTTTGATTCCCCAAACTCTTTTCGGCGTCGGTATAGTTTGTACTTTTGTGGCTCAGAAAAAATCGCAACTGTATGAATCTGGAAGATCTGATTGCCGTTAGTGGTTTGCCCGGCCTGTACCGAATGGCGGCTAACCGTAGCAACGGCCTAATTGTAGAAAATCTGGAAACGGGGAAACGACGTTTCGTTAGTGCCCGCAAGCACCAATTCACTCCGCTAGGCTCCATTGCCATATTTACAGATGATGGGGATTCGGTAGAATTGGCAAACGTGTTTCGTAACATGCGCGATCAATATGACGATCGACCACCGGTAGCTACCAACGCAAAGAATGATGAACTCTTTGATTACTTTGCCGATGTACTACCCAACTATGACCCTGATCGCGTATATCCAGGTGACGTAAAAAAAGTCATCAAGTGGTTTAACAGTTTAAAGGAAAACGGGCTGTTAGCCGAAACGGAAGAGGAAGAGTAATTCTAAAAACTACCTGCCGTTGCGGTTGACAGTTGAAGAGAGAGGCCTAGTCCTCTCCGACGACAACAAGTCATTCTTATGAGAGCAACCGCACTCCCGCGCGCAAGGCGAAGGAATTATCTACCTGTCAGGTTCAAGCTGACGGTATGGGAGCGGTTACAACCATTCTACGAGGAGCTATTACAACGTAAACTTTTTTCGCTCACCGAATTAGAGAATTGGTTGCTAGACCGCAGTGAACTAGATGCCTTTGTTAGTGAATCTTTCGCTTGGCGCTATATCAATATTTCTTGTAACAGTAACGACGAGCAAGCGCAGGAAAGTTACCAGTACGCCATCAAGGAACTCTCCCCCTGTATTGCTGATTATACCTTCCAGCTCAATTCTAAGTTAGTTAATCATCCGCTACGCGATCAATTAGATCCTACTCGCTTTGGTATTTATCTCCGCGCCATTAAGAACCTGGTGGAGTTGTTTCGTGAGGATAATGTAACGCTGGAGACCGAGGTGCAGCTGGAGAGCAAACAGCATGGTAAGATCTTCTCGGAAATGACCGTGGGCATTAACGAAGTGAATCTCACCCTGCAAAAGGCAGGAGCGTTGTTGGAGGAACCAGATCGCGTTTACCGCGAACAAGTTTATCATAAAATCAACCGTCGCATCTTACAAGATGCCGACAATTTAGAAAGCTTATACGATAAGCTGCTAGCCAAGCGCCACCAAATTGCGCAAAACGCTGGCTTCTCTAATTTCCGAGACTACCGGTTTCGTAAGCTTGGGCGTTTTGATTACAGCCCGCAGGATTGTACCGATTTTCACGATTCTATTCGCGACGAGATTCTGCCATTGGTAGATCAACTCTATGCACATCGTAAGGAAGGATTAGGGCTACCAGAGCTTCGTCCTTGGGATCTCCACGTCGATACCAGTGGGCAATCTCCTCTTCGTCCATTTAAGAATATGGATGATTTGGTGCAAAAGGCCAGTGTGTGTTTGCAACGGGTGCATCCTCAATTTGGCGATGTCTTGCGGCAGATGCGCGAAATGGGACACCTTGACTTGGATTCCCGCCCCGGCAAACGGCCCGGTGGTTATAATATGCCACTTCTCCTCACTGGCGTACCGTTTATCTTTATGAACGCCAGTCGCTCGCTTGGCGATATGCGAACCTTATTGCATGAGTGCGGCCACGCGGTTCATTCCTACCTCACGCGCGATTTACCGCTGAGCTTTACCCGCCGAGTACCTTCAGAGGTGGCTGAGCTGGCCGCTATGAGCATGGAATTGCTCACCATGGACCATTGGGATGTTTTCTTTGAAGATGAAGCTGCGCTACGCCGTGCGCGTTTGCAGCAACTAGAAAACGTGCTTAAGGTACTGCCCTGGATTGCCACGATTGATAAGTTTCAACACTGGGTGTATACGCACCCTGGGCACTCGCAGCAGGAGCGCAAGGCAACCTGGTTGCGTTGTTTCCGGGAGTTTAACTCTTCTCATATCAATCACCAGGATCTGGAAGAATACGAAACGCACTTGTGGCACAAACAGCTCCACTTGTTTGAGGTGCCGTTTTACTATATCGAATATGGCATTGCCCAACTCGGAGCTATAGCCATCTGGAAGCAATACCGTCAGCACCCAGCACAGACCGTCGAGCGCTATCGTACGGCCTTACGCCTAGGGTACACCCGAAGCATTCGAGATATCTACCAGGCTGCTGGTATCGAGTTTAGTTTTTCACGCAGCTACGTCAATCAACTTGGCCAATTCATTAAGGGAGAGATTGATAGCCTACTAGCCGAGGAAAACCAGGAGGCTTAGTTGCCGCTCCAGAGGGGGCGTAATGGGTTGTTACTATCACTAAACGTTGGGAAATCCAAATCAATAATTGGTACTGATAGGAGGCTACCATTGTGCTCTTTCGCAATGCGTGGTTGAGGAGCATTGGTCCAGTTTTCCCAGGTAAATTCTAGGCCTCCTACGGGAATAATATTGACCCACATCTGCCAGGATACCGGTAAGCCGCTATCATTTAAATGCCAGAGATAAGTATCGCCGGGCGTAACGCCACCGCTACTGTAGTTGACAAGCAAGCCTTGTTTTCCATTGTCTAGCGTCACGATTTCTCTAGATGTACCAGGATTGAAGGCTTTCATCGGAGCACATAACCAGAAGCTATCATTGGCAAATTGCGACCAGGCCTTTGCTAGCATCTTTTGCTTTTCTTCTGCTGCAGTTACTTCTTTTCCATCAACGAAGACCTTGCCGGTTTGATCAGTAGTACGCAGGAGGGCCTTATTGTTTCCCCACTCTACCACCACCGCTTGCCGGTCTTTATCCCACATATAGGCGGTGCCAGTACGGAATTTCCAGCTGACGAAACGGGTGCTATCCCACGCCATTTTATTGACTGCCGTTTCCATTTTGCGGGCCAGTGCATCAGCTGCAGGACCTGCTTCGCCAGTTGGTAGTGGCTTGTTTGCAATAAAACCCGCAATCACGCCAAGCAGGATTAAGCCAAGGACAGAAAGGCCGATGTATTTTAAAATTCGTTTCATGTTTTCTAGTTTGATTTATAGTTCGCTAGGCTTGCGCTAAACAAGGAAGCGTTAAAAATGTTCCAAATCTGACATTTATATGCTGAGCTATCAACATCTTTCCTTATTTTAATTACGTTATTAGAGAACACTTGGACAAGTTATTATGCTTTAGCAAGTAAGTGTTAAACAATTAACGAGTTTGTCCGTTTTTACTGAAGAAATGTTGGTACAACCAATATAAGTGTTTACCTTTGTGAACGCGTTCAAATTTCCTGATGAGACGAAAAAAATCAGGAACTCTCCAAGAAAAAGGCTGGCAACAGTCTAAAGATGTTAATAGGGTTTTAGGTGTTTATTTTGGGATCGGTACATACGTACCGATCTTTTTTATGCCCTCAACTAAAGCAACAATCCCAAACAAAGCGCGGGGCTTAGGTCTGGGATTGCGGTGTTAAAGAGGTCCTAATCGATGATATTGATCTCGATTAGTAAGTGAGTCGGACCAGTTTGAGACGATTCCGACGTTCGCTAGGAATGATAAGTTCATTAGGGCTAATTTGTATAGAAGCCCGGAAACGGAGTCGCAAGTCGAGATTGGTAGTACTGAATAAGCTGTTGCGATCATACTCTCCCAGGCCGTTGATAATATACTCACTAACGGTATTTTCAAACCGGATTTCATCGTTGAATAAGAAACGTAAGCGACCCGGGGTTTCGAAGAGGAAATAGCTGGAAAAAACGCCATTGTCATCCTGGCTGTATTGTTTTTTATGGAGTATAGTCTCCCAGTGTAGCTCGCCGGTAGGGTGGATAGATACAATAAAGACCTCCTCAAAGTAGAAATCGACAAGATTGCGTACCGTAGCGTCATAATAGACCCTGCTGGTTGTACCAGTACGCCTTTGTAGCTGCTTGTTTCGCTCGGCAATAAGCAGTGCTCCGCCATCGCGGCGTAGGACAATCTCTCTTGCCGTAGTTTCATTCAAACCTTTACCCTCTCGATAGTCACGACCCAGGAGATTTTGCAAAAATTCTTCAGAAAAGGGCGTAAACTGCACTTTTACCTTTTCGTCGGTATCAGGTTGGTAACGGAGGTAAAAGTAGCCTCTAGCTCGTTCTACATTGTCCTCGGTGTAGAGGCCCGCCGCCACAATTTGATTATTCAGATTATCGGCCTCAAAGTATACGTCATACGATAGATAACCTTCCATCGTAATATTGGTCATTCGAGGTTCATCCGACCCGAAATAGGTTTGTATCTGGTAGTAATGCTGTTTTCGCCGGGAACGGAAATTGTCCTTCTGGAAGACAAAACTAGCTGCCCCTCTATTGTCTACTAAAGCCTGGACAAAATCGCGCCCGTAAAGGACATCCTGTAGCGGAAATTTGCGCTCCCAAATCAGGCTTTGGGTAGGTACATCAATAGAGTAGGCGTGAATCATGTCCTGGTTTTCCACGTAGTAGAGTAGCATCTTTGACCGATCCTCAGAACGAATGAGTTCGAAACGAGGAGTGAAAAACAGGTATCCTAGATCTACTAATAAGCTCGAGTCTACCAAATTAGCCGCAGGATCGTAACGGTGAGCCTTAATTAGCGTATTTCCCTTCTGCCGGTAGGAATACACTACTGTGAAGTCCTCACGGGTTGGGACAATACCTAAGATCTTAGGTAGGCGCCGGTCGAGTGTGATCTCTTTTGACCACGTTTGCCGCATCTGAGAATTGAAAGCTTGTACTTCGAACTCGGTCTTGCGATCACGAAAGAGCAGGACGTGATTACCAAGTTCGCCCAGCACTTCATAAGCAATATCGGTATTGATCGGAATTTCTTCAGATACGGTCAATACTTGCGCTTTGCCAATGAGCACTGAGAACAATAATGGGAGTAGTACGAGCTTTTTCATTCTTCTAAAGCATTAGGACGGCTGCTATACCGCTGACGAAGTAGTTTGGGCGAAGCCCAACCTACTTCTGGCGAGTACCTGCCGGCCATGCTGGCTCAGCAGGCGGGTATACCCGCTGCAAAGATGGTTTGGACACTCCAAACCTTTTTGGCATCGGTATAAAATTAAGATACACTATTGATTAAACGTAGGCCTTGGAATATAAGTTGTTAATAATTTGACGTGCAAAACACCGGTTTTGCTATCATTTTGGTAATTCCACTTACCTTTGAATCGGTTTTATGATAGTTCACAATGAGCAGACGCAACAAGCTACAGAAATTCGCCGATTTACAGTCGTTTCCTAATGTGTACCAAAACTTCCACCACGACAATCCTCAATTACTGGGAGTGGCAGGAAAGGAAGTAGAACTGCGGGGAGAATGGGCAAAGACCCATTTTAAGAATCAAAAGCCCATCACGCTGGAATTGGCTTGTGGCCGTGGCGAATATACCCTGGCCCTGGCGGAACGGTTCCCTGAGCGCAATTTCATCGGAGTAGATATTAAAGGTGCTCGTATCTGGAAAGGCGCGCGCATTGCCTTGGAAAACGAATGGCACAATGCGGCTTTTCTGCGTACACGCATCGAACAGATTGCACATTTTTTTAGTCCTGGAGAGATCAGCGAAATTTGGATCACCTTTCCCGATCCATTCCTGAAGAAGGGTAAGGAAAATCGACGTCTGACTAGTCCGCGTTTCCTGAACGAATATCGTAAGATCATTCCTGCTGGTGGTCTCATTCATCTGAAGACGGACTCTCCAGAACTCTACGAATTCACGCTGGAGGTGCTTTCTGACTACGAACATGCCGAGCTGCTACTAGAGCAAGATGATATCTACAGCCAGGAACTCATCATGCCAGAGCTGGCCTTTCGGACCTACTACGAGAATATGCACTTGCGGGATGGCAAAACCATTAAGTACGTGCGTATTCGCTTAAACTAATCTAGTTAGGCCTCAGATAAAACGAAAAAGGATCGGCTCCCGTGTGGAAACCGATCCTTCTTTCTTTTCCTGTGATAGGAGCTTCGTTATCGCTTACAGCTTGTGCATCAATTTGGTCACCAGCTGCTGAGCGTCGCGATCAATCAAACGAACCACGTAAGTTCCTTTGGGGAGATCAGAGATGTCGTACCATTGACCGTCATTATAAGTGAAGTTCTTCACCTGCTGGCCAGTCAAGCTGAAAACCTGAACGGTTGCCAATTGCTTACCCGCCTTCACCGAGAATAATCCGGTAGAAGGGTTAGGGTAAACCTTAATTTGCTGGCGGGTAACATCCACTGTACTTGATGGGTCTGCATTGAAGTAGTAAACATTAGAGACACTCAAACTAGCGTCATCACGGTCCGTAACAATTACTTCAACTACTGCACTTCCATCTACACCGCCTGGATAAGCGTGTACGTCCATAGTACCATCACTATTAGGTGCTAACATGAAGTCTGCAGTGCTAACATTAGGGAAATAACACTGAACATTGTCACAAACAGCGGTTCCCCACGCCTCTGTTTTTTCAATGACGTTACGCTCCCACGTTAGGTTACGCTCAGTGTCGGCAGTATTAACAATGGTAGCATAACCTACCCCTTCAAACTCAGAGGAGGGTAAGTCAGATACCACTACCGGACTCGTGCTGAACTCCAGGTTCTGGGCAGCAAGTCCGAAGGTTAGCAATAGAGAAAAAAGTAAGAGTATATTTTGCTTCATACTGGTCTGATTTATTGTACTTAACAAATGTAACTTAATTCAAAAGACTAGCCAAAAAAATAAAGCGGGACTGTCTTAAAAGCCCCGTCCTTGACAGCGACATACACCCTGAAGTCAGAGTCTGGCTTTAGGGTGTATGCTTTTGGGTGAACTGTCCGTTGGCTCTGAGGTAGGCAATGGTAGCTCAGAGTTGCTAAGCGGCCTTATTTAGTCTGTTTTGGTAAGATGGTAGAGCGATTTGGGCGGTATTAGGGCTATTGGGGTCAGGACTAGGCATAGGTATCCTTTTGGCTAGTCTGAGATTATGCCATTTAATGAAGTTATTAGCGATAGCCAACAGTCCCATTTCGATATTTACCCCATCCAATCCGGTGAGCATAAATCGTCGGAAGCGCCGATCTTGTTTAATGTGGCCAAATACAGCTTC
>JBCBWU010000329.1:0-5490 GCA_039816955.1 Bacteroidota bacterium | reverse complement strand
AAGGATATACTCAATGCAATTACCCACATAATACAGCTCGACTTCGACTGATGGGGCTCGGTTTTGGTAACCACCTTTTTCGAATACTACAGCCCAGTTTTCTTCATCCGCATAAAGGTGAATTCTGCTACTGGCAGTATTGCAGTATCCATGTTCTAGGTCCAGGAAGAAGTTGTAATGTATGTCTTTCTGGTTCTTTTTGCCAGGGAAAAAAGGGCCTGGTTCTCCTATAAAGGCTGAATCGATCTCTGCTAATATCTCTTTCTCGCTGAAATTCATTTTCAATTATATCTCTCGCTTTAATGCACAAGGTCTACGTGCCAATGGGAAAGTATCCAAATCCCACCCGAGTATCTAATTCACCAATACCCGGGTGGGGAATAAGCTTTAAGCACTACGCTTAAAACCAATCGATTGCTGGCCACCTAATTCGGCCAGTAGCACATCCTTTTCCGAACGTGTAAGCACTTTCATCTGGTGTAGCCACTGGATACGTGAGCGGCGTTCCTCAGCCGGCACTTCCAGCTTCTCGTCCAGATACTGATTCTGGTAGCTGTCCTTGATGCGCTTGCACAGTTCCTCCAGGAATTCGTTTAGTGCATCTTCCGATGGTTCCTCCGCCAGGAAGGCCAGTTGGTGCTCACCTCCGATTAGGTGCAGGAAAGCTGGCTTTTGCTGCGCAAAGACCACAGCGGATAACGAACCACTGATACCTGCTGCTAAAAAGAGGGTCGAAAATGACCAAGCAGCACCAAATAGCCAAGCTACTACGGCTACCACGCCAGTTAAGACGGCCACACCGGCTGCTAACCAGCCAAAGAGCCGGTACTTGTGTTCCGCTTTACGGTAAAACTGTAATCCTAAATCTATGTAATCGACACTGAATTCTCGCTCTTGCTGTAAATCTCGAAGGTGCACAATCATATCATCCTCACGAAGAAAGTAGGCACGGTATTGAAAGCCTTTTTGCTGTATGAGCTGTTGCATAGAAGAGCGGTTTACACGTGACGCGATCAGGTTTGGGCACTGCCCAAATCTAATCGGTACAGTGTATACTGCACTTGATGAAGGTTTGATTTTTCAAACCTCATCAACGTCAGTATAGGTGAAGAAATTCCGCCAAAAAAGGGCGGGTTTTATAATACTTTAAGATAAAACATTTCTTTGAAAAAAGGAGTTCCTAAAGGCAACTATTTTTGGTAAATTTGGGTTAAATATTGGGTGCAAAATCACTTTGCTTAGACGTACAAAATTGTTGCTGTGAGTTTCAAGTTAGTATCTCCATTCAAGCCTACGGGCGACCAGCCAAGTGCCATTAAACAACTAGTAGATGGCGTAGAGGCCGGCGATGCGGCACAAGTTCTACTAGGTGTTACAGGTTCTGGTAAGACCTTTACCATGGCCAACATGATTGCGCAGCTTAATCGCCCTACGCTAATCCTTACCCACAATAAAACTTTAACGGCTCAGCTCTACAGTGAGTTCCGCGACTTCTTTCCAGAGAATGCGGTAGAGTACTTTGTCTCCTATTACGATTACTACCAACCGGAAGCTTATATCTCGTCTTCGGATACATACATCGAGAAGGATTTGTCGATTAATGAGGAAGTAGATAAACTGCGCCTGCGCGCAACGTCTAATCTGCTCTCGGGCCGGAGAGATATCATTATTGTGGCTTCGGTGAGTTGTATCTACGGTATGGGGAATCCGGATGATTACAAGAGTGGAATTATTCGGATACAACGCGGGCAAACGATTTCGCGCAATGGTTTCCTCTACAGTCTTGTGGATAGTTTGTACTCGCGTACAGAAACCGAGTTTAAAAGAGCCACTTTCCGCGTACGCGGTGATACAGTAGACATTAATTTACCCTATGTGGATTATGGCTACCGCGTCACGTTCTTCGGTGATGAAATTGAAGAAATTGAGAAGTTGGAAATAAGCAGCGGGAAGCGTATTGAAAAGATGGAGGATGCTGCCATCTTTCCCGCTAACCTTTACATCGCTCCCAAAGAGCGCCTCAAGGGTATCATCAATGATATTCAGGACGAGCTGCACGAGCAGGAAAAATATTTCGAGCGGGAAAATCGCTTATTAGAAGCCAAGCGGATCAGTGAACGCACCAATTTTGATCTGGAAATGATGAAAGAGTTGGGCTATTGCAATGGTGTCGAGAACTATTCGCGCTTCTTTGATGGCCGTAAGCCCGGTACTCGTCCTTTTTGCTTGCTGGATTACTTCCCTGATGACTACCTAATGCTCATTGATGAGAGCCACGTAACGCTCCCGCAGGTGCGTGGTATGTTTGGTGGTGACCGGGCACGTAAATTAAGCTTGGTCAGCTTTGGTTTCCGTTTACCCTCAGCGATGGATAACCGCCCACTCAATTTCACCGAATTTGAAAGCTTGATCAACCAAGTAGTTTACGTAAGTGCTACCCCCGCAGAGTACGAGATGGAGCAAACTGGTGGTTTGCTGGTAGAGCAAGTTATCCGCCCAACGGGCCTCATTGATCCGCCCATTGAAGTCCGCCCCAGTATTAATCAGATCGATGATTTGATGGAGGAGATTGACGAACGGATTAAGCGCGATGAGCGTACCTTGGTTACCACCTTAACTAAGCGTATGGCGGAGGAGTTGACCAAATACTTTAACAAATTGCGCATTAAAGTCCGCTATATTCACTCTGAGGTGGATACGATGGAACGGGTGGAAATTCTGCGGGATTTACGCTTGGGTGAGTTTGATGTTCTGGTAGGTGTAAACTTACTTCGTGAGGGTTTGGATTTGCCAGAGGTTAGCCTTGTAGCAATCATTGATGCAGATAAGGAGGGTTTCTTACGTAATGAGCGTTCGCTTACGCAGACTGCCGGTCGTGCAGCACGGAATGTGAATGGATTGGTGGTCTTCTATGCCGATAAGATTACCGACTCTATGCAGCGTACGATTGATGAAACCAATCGGCGCCGTACCATTCAAATGGCCTATAATGAGGAACACAATATTACCCCTAGAACGGTACGTAAGAGCCGGGAGGAAATTTTGGCGAAGAAGTCCATTCTGGATGTGCGCGCCGTTGAACAAGCTTACGTTGAACCTGAAAAGCCAAGCCTAGCTGCCGATCCGATTATCGCTTACATGACGCGGGACCAGCTGGAAGCGGCCATTGCTGCTACGGAGGGTAAGATGAAAAAAGCTGCTAAGGAATTGGATTTCATCTCTGCTGCCCAGTACCGAGATGAGGTAAATGAGTTAAAGCAGCAGTTGCGACGGACGGCTTAGACCTTTAAACCACCATCCACCTCCGCAAAGCTTCGGTGGACGGTGAAGTCACCTGAGAGCACCTAAGGGCCAAGGTGACTTGGATGATTTGATCATTAGCGCTGGTGATAGAATACCAGAGACGCTTTAGCCAAGGCATTCGCGTTGAGATAGTAACCCGTTAAGGCTGGACTGGCATTCGCATCAAGACCCAGTGATTCCGTTTTCAAGGCGTATACCGTGACAATATACTGGTGAAAGCCGTGCCCTTCTGGTGGGCATGGACCACCGTAGCTGGCTGAACCATAATCGGTGATGCCTTGAATCGCTCCCGTTGGCAATAGGTTGCCTTCTTTGCTTCCTGCTCCACTGGCTAAAGAGGTTGTTTCCACAGGTAGATCGAATACCACCCAGTGCCACCAGCCACTACCAGTAGGTGCGTCGGGGTCGTATATGGTGATAGCGTAGCTTTTGGTTCCTTCTGGTGCGCCGGACCAGCTCAGATCTGGTGAGGTATTCTCTCCTTCGCAGCCAAAACCACTGAAGACTTGACGGGCCGTCGCCTGTCCTTGGAGTTCATTACTGTGTAAGGTGAAATTTTGGGCGTTGATCGTGCTCATCAACGCAAACAAACTAAAGCTAAGGAAGAAATAACGCATTACAAGTCGTTTTTGATTACGCTACAAAACTCGGCTGTAATGGGAGGCAGGGGGTATAGCTAGAAGGTCAAAAAATGTTGCTGGAAGGTCATTGTGAATTGGCTTTCAATACCTTGGGCGAAACGCCAAATTCTCGTTTGAAAGCCTGGGAAAAGCTGGAGAAGTTTTCGAAACCTGCCTCCAGATATACCTCAGAAGGACTTTGGTGAAAATGCACCAGAAGTCGCTTGGCTTTGAGCAAGCGCTGCTTTTGAAACCAGCGAGCGGGAGAGTTCTGGTACAGTTCTTTAAACTTGCGTTTGAAAGTGGATAAGCTCATTTGACAGAGGAAGGCCAGCTCATCTAGCGTTAGTTTTTGATCGATACTTCCCTCGATAACCCGTCGGAAATCACCATCGGTGCTGGACGTTTGCTCGGCACATAGAAAAGGAACTAGGACATCACCATATTGCTCTACTAGATAAAGGAGCAGTTCTTCCATCTTCAACTGCCAAATACTTGAGTTTTGCGATAGCGGCTGTGCCAATAAAGCCTGCATGCCCTGGACAAAATGGTTCACGTAAGCATCCACGGGTAAGACTAAAAAATCTGGAACGCGCTCTTCGCTACGATTGATTAATTGGTACTTGCTGGTAAAACGGTGGAGTACCGCTGATTCAAAAAAGCAGAGCAAACTACGGTACTCATTGGTGCCGGCGAATCGCTCCGTCATCAGGCAATGTGTAGGCTTTAACAACAGGAAATGGTCTGGTCCCAACACCGCCTCATCGTGCAAGTGATGCAGCATTTTTCTGCCCTCCAGAAGAAAACTGAATAAGAAAGTACGAAGCACTACCTTGTTCTTGATGATTTCCTGTGCAGTACGATAATTGAAGGCCGAAACAGGAGCCTCGCTATTCAGCCCATTTTTGGCAAAATAATCTGGAAGTTGAATGGTCATTCTTATCAGGCTAGCGCTTCGGCTAGTGCCTCCGCTTCGTAATAGACTTCTGAACAATTCTCTTCCACCAAAATACGCTGGGCCATATCTTGTAACTGCTGAGCGCTCACCCGGCGGTAGAGTTGTGCTTCCTGGTTGATCAGTTCGGCATTGCCCAGAATTTCGAAGAATGCCAGGTTAATGGCCCGGTTCAGGACATTGAGTTCAGAAAACAGCAATGTGCTTTCCACCTTATTCTTTACTTTCTCCAACTCCCATTTACCAACGCCCTCTTCCTTGAGCATTCTAAGTTCTTCCCAAATAGCGGCACGGGCCTGTTGGTTGCTTACTCCGGCTACGGGTTTAGCTTCAATAATAAGAAGGCCAGGATCAATGGTGCCGGAAATATAGCAATCAATAGAAGAGAAAAGAGCTTTGTCCTTCAATAGCCGTTGGTACAGACGCGAGGAAGGGCCGTTGCCCAAAACATCGGATAGCAAGTCAACGGCGTAAAAGTCGCGATCTACCCGGCTAGGGATATGGAAGGCTATGTAGATGGCGTCCGTAGGCGCTTGGGCGTGTAGGATACGCTTTTGTAAAATTCTTTGCGGGGGCTCTGGTGGCAGAATCCGCTCAATAACATCTCCTGTG
>JBCBWU010000328.1:0-5493 GCA_039816955.1 Bacteroidota bacterium | reverse complement strand
CCAAATCGTTTTGCCGGAGGGCTATCTAAAAGCGATCTACCAACAAGTGCGAGCAGCGGGTGGATTATGCATTGCGGATGAGGTGCAAGTAGGCTTTGGGCGGGTAGGCAGTCATTTTTGGGGCTTTGAACTGCAGGGGGTAGTTCCGGATATTGTAACGATGGGCAAACCCATTGGTAATGGCCATCCATTAGCCGCGGTCGTGACTACTCCAAAAGTAGCGGAAGCATTCGCCAACGGAATGGAGTTTTTCAATACGTTTGGGGGTAACCCAGTCTCCGCCGCAATTGGCAGAGCGGTGCTTAAGGTGATCCAGGAAGAGGACCTACAGGTCAACGCCCAGCAAGTGGGACAATACCTGCGCCAAGGTCTTCTAGAGCTACAGACCAGACACCCCATTATCGGTGATGTCAGAGGTCCTGGCTTTTTCCAGGGCATAGAACTGGTCAAGGATCAAACCACGCTGGAACCCGCGGCTGCCGAGGCAAGTTACCTGGCTAACCGCATGCGCCAGCGTGGTGTATTGATGAGTACGGATGGGCCACTCTACAATGTGTTGAAAATCAAACCTCCCATATGTTTTGGCCAAACCCAGGCTGATTTCTTACTGGAAAATCTGGACTTGGTACTGCAGGAGGATATGTTTCAATTGTAAATGGCCCTCCAAACTTTAGAACAAGAGTGCCGCAAGCCCTACGTGAATACCAAATGTTGACCTGCCGTAGCGATCTATCGTAAATTCAGATACTAGTTGTCGCCGGTCAAAGTCTGAATAAACCTGGGAACTCAAGAATAAGTTATACCCAAAATCTAACCCCAAACTCAAGGCTATTTGATCATTAAGCATGGTACGATTACCCAATGCAATAGCAAATCCTACAAAGCCTACCTCCGGGTTCTCATAACCGCTATCGTATCGATCCATTGCATCTTGCTCCGTTACCGAACCATCGGTAACAAAGGCTGTTGGTTCACCACTGAGCTGACCATAAAATATGCGAGTGCCAACGTAGCGTCCAATTGGGGCCAAAGTACTAACTCCTTTACGCCGACGGGTGGTTCGATAAAATCCCAGTCCAGCCCGGCGCAGCCTAACCCGAAGATCAACCTGACCCACACCAGCTAGATTATTTATGTTAGTTACTTCGTGCGTTAATTGGCTTTGTTCCAGTTCTAAAGCAACGTAATAGCTACGAGCTGTGATGTAATTCAAACTAATTTTAGGAACAATGCTGACCGGGCTCCTTGGCGGTTCATCATTTGTCACGGTAGACGAAAGCAGATGTTGGTAGTAGACCGTTGGCGCCAGTTGCGCCTCAACGAAAAAACGCTTGCCCAAAAAACCAGGAACGTGTTGTTGAGCGTGGGCCGTACTCACAATAATGCACAGGGCCAACGCCAGATATATAATTTTAGGTAGGTGCTTCATTTTAGTTTGATTTTACAACTTGGTTCAAAGCGTCGTACATCTCAGATTGCAGAAAAGCACGATCCAGGTAGAATTGGATGAATTCAGACTTCACGTAAGAGCGGCGGCCCGTTTCCGTATCAAATACAGCCACCAGCAATAAGGACTCACCCGAGGAAAACAACTTTGCGAGTAGCCCTCTCTTCGCTACGGAAATCGCGATAACCGACATGACATAGCGCGAGTTATAACGTTCCGCAAAGTCTTCCATATCTGCGCGATTGTAGGCTTGGTATATGAAATCTTCTGCGTCCAATTGCGTACTCACCCAGCTGCTGGCTACAGCTATGTCATTTAGTTCATTCACATCATCGGCCCTTAGTTTAGCGGGATCGAGCGTTCTCATGCTAACGCCCAAATCTTTAGCGCAGTCTGCCAAAACATCATTCATCAGTTGTTGCTGCGCTTCGCTTTTCTCAAAATCCATGGAGTAGTCATTACGACCGCTCTGGTCTAAGTGGATAAAAACGGGATTAACAACGGTCACCCGTTTGATACCTAATGAGACCCCACGTTTTTGACGCTGCTTCTGGTACTTTCGTAGCCGGGTTCGCTCCCGATTGGTTTCTGGTTCGTAGAAATCAATCTCCGCCTGGCGTTCCTTACCATAATCAAAACCTTCTTCAGCCAGCGCCCGGAAATCGCTATCGTTCAACACAGCGGTGAACATCGTCTTATCCCAAACCGTGGGGACATTCTCATAGCCTTCGCGTTGCTGATTGCGCTGGATTTTATCAAGCTTATTTTCAGATTCCGTTTCTTCCTCTGGTGTCTCCTCTTCCGAGGAAACGCTGGTACGCTCTGTTGGTCCAACCGATGAGGCCATCTTGAAGTAGTCCAGAGACTCGATATCGTGTTCCAGATAGAGATCACCAAATAGGTCTATCAGGATCGCCTTGGTTTCCTTATTGTTTGGCTCTTGCTGATAACGGGCATAATTGTAGGTGATAGCCAGTAGCGTCAATTCCTCCGCATTCATTTTGTTGATGGCGTGGAAAAGAGCCTGTGACTCTCCTTGCACTTTTTTCCAGCGGGGAGAATTCACATCTCTGCTTTGACCATTGCTACGGAAACGAGCCCAGCCGTAAAGCGCTTTACCCACTACTTCCTTGGCGTAAGCGTTCTCACCGTAGGTCTTTTCCAGCAAAAATCCAGTATAGATTGCTTCCGATAGCTGTTGTTCCTCCAAAAATAAACGGGGAAGCGTTACCCGAGCACGCTGACGGGCCATCTCGAAGCGTTCGCTCGACACGAGAAACTCTTGGCGCCCTGCATTGTCTAAGCCTGTAAGACGATCACGCAGCTTAATGATACGACTATCAATGGCGGGGTGCGTACTGTTTTCCTCGTCCTCTTCAGGAGGCGTAATAGGGGCAATTTCTTCAATGACACACTTTGCCGGCAGTGTAACGGATAGCTCCTGCAAGTATTCCAGTTCAAAAGGAACTTCGTCAAAAGGCAAATGGCCATAACGGAGAACATCAAACACCCGGACAATGGAGGTAAAGTCGTAGTTGGTTTTAAGAAAATATTCAGCCCCAATTTGATCAGCGCTCATCTCTTGTTCGCGTGAGTACTGATTCTTCATGGTTTCCGCTAGGTTAAATTGTTTACCATCGCGGTCCTTAGTGGTGATAACCGAATTGTCAATCTTCATGTCTTCGACGAAGCTATCCATCACGTGCCCTTCAATAATATGCACCAATTCGTGCGATAGGACAAAGGCCAGCTGTGCCTCATTTTCCAACTGTGCCAGTAAGCCCAGGGAAACGAAGACGATACCTTGATCAAGTGCAAAGGCATTGACTTCGGAGGTCTTTAAAACGTAGGCACGAGGTTCCTTTTCACGGATGCTAGGATTGGCGGAAATTACGGTCTCCATTACATCATTGACATAAGCCCCCACCGGGTCGTTATAGAGGACATAACCACTGCGTAGCAGCTGATCTAAAACGTAGGTAGACTCTAAGAGAAACTGATTGCGTTGTGAATCATTATCACCGACACGGTAATTGCGTAGGGCGGTACGATACTTCTTAGCGGGTGAAGTAACCACTTCTTCGGGCAGGGTACCAGCGCTTTCGAGTGGTGAAGTATCAAGTTCTTGGGAATGCAGGCAAGTTGTACCCATGACGAGCATGAATACCGAGAGCCAGAGCGCTTTCATAAATTTGAATTTTGTTTAGAGTTTGTTTGGATCTTAATAATCGTCGCCAAAATGGCCGCTTTTCCCCAACTCTGCGTTACAAAAATCCTCATTTAGCGCTGCTAAACTCCGGTTTTTGCGTCTTGATTTAGGAAAAATCGCCTCATATTGACTTGAAGACCAAAATTCCAAACCCACTCTTAATAAGGTGTTATCTCAAATGTAAGGTAAATATTACTCCCGTTGAAATTGTCAGGCCATTCGTAAGAGCTTTCTATACGGGGGTCAATTTTGGCACGACGAATGTTACTTTTCCACTTATAGCCTCCTACTTCTTTGATGCAAGCCTAAAATGTATTGGTGCATCCGTTCACCCAATAGATAAACTTGTAGCGCACCTATCATCAGACCAGTTTCAGAGGAGGTTTTGTCAGCCAGCATATAAAATCGAACACTGCAGAGAGGGATTTCAGTTCCCTCCCAGACAAATCAGAAGGTGTTTGGCTAGCCTCTGCCCAAATTGTCTTTAGTTTGTGGCGCTGAATCACCCACTGGAGTTCGAGTCTATACATCAACTTATTTACACTAACACATGATCAGGACTAGTATGTTCCTCCTGCTCGGAGGATTGCTTTGGCTCGCCCAACCGAGCCAAGCACAATCAATTTCCACCACTCAATCTATTGAAGCCACTGTTGAAGTAACGTATGCTGAATACCTGGGTAGCACACGCCCGGTACGACAGTTGATACCCGTTCCTCCGACTGACCCAGAACGCCGCAAGCTTATGAAGAAGCCGCGTTCGGTACCCGAAAACTTTCAGGGGCGTGGCAAGCAAAATTTAGCATTTCCGGAGCGGCAACTGAGAATGGAAGACCCCATTCGCCAAAGTAGTCTCAACGGAGATAGCTCCATTGTAGAATTATTAGTCAATATTGACGGGATTACCTCAGGTAGCACCCCGAATGACCCTTCCGGGGATGTTGGCCTGAATTACTATCTACAAGCAGTAAATGCCACGCAGTTAGGCGTATTTGATAAGCAAGGTAACTTAATTAATACCTTCTCAGCTAATACCATCTGGAGTGATCTGGGCTTTTCTTCTGCGGGGGATCCCATCATCCTGTACGATCAGGAAGTTAATCGTTGGTTGATCACCGAATTTCCTAGTGGCAGTCAACTACTGGTTGCTATTTCGCAAACGGACGATCCACTGGGCGCCTGGGATGCCTACAATTTTGCTACGCCTAGTTTCCCTGATTATCCTAAGTATGGGATCTGGGGCGATACCTACACCGTGACCACCAACGAAGGTGGACCAGGCACCTTGCACGCTTACTTTATCGACCGTGAGGCCATTCTCAACACGGAAGCAATGGTGAGTATCCAGCGAATTAGCCTACCGGGCTATACAGGATCCGAAGGAGGCTTTTTGGTAGCAACACCCGTAGATTGGACGGGCGCCAACACGCCAAATAGTGATCCACTACTCGTGACGCTCAACGACTCCTCTTGGGGAGCCGGACCAGAAGATGCCATTGAGATCTACGCGGTGGATGTTGATTTTGACAACCCAGATAACACTACGGTGAGTAATACCACTGTCCCTACCTCCCCCTTTGATGCCTACGCCTGCGCTGCACCAGGCTTTGGTTTTGCCTGTGTACCGCAATTGAATGGCGGTGGACTGGATGGAATCCCTGAAGTAGTGATGAACCAAGCAGTGTACCGCAATTTTGGTTCGTACGAGGCCATGGTCATGTGTCACATGACGGATGCAAATGGAAATGATCTGGCGGGCATTCGCTGGGTAGAAATGCGTCGCAGTGGAGCTAGTGATTGGGAATTATTCCAGGAAGGCACCTGGGCACCAGACGAT
>JBCBWU010000327.1:0-5507 GCA_039816955.1 Bacteroidota bacterium | reverse complement strand
GTTTGGCCCCAGTCGATGCGGCTGCGCCACTCCAGGGCCTGATTGATGCGGTAGGCTAGGTGCAAGCGGAGTTGCAAACGTTGCCGGGGCACGAGTGC
The DNA here is from genome assembly GCA_039816955.1 of Bacteroidota bacterium. GTDB lineage: Bacteria > Bacteroidota > Bacteroidia > Chitinophagales > Saprospiraceae > Lewinella. The sequence goes on along the minus strand of JBCBWU010000327.1, from coordinate 5,409 downwards.
ATCGATATTGCTGCCCTCCGGACGTACATTGATCTCTTTGATTTCATTGCGGAGTTCCAGAAAGAGATCTAGCTCGCGCTTTTGGAAGTAGGTTATACGGAAACGGTACTCGTGTCCACGCGAGGGAGCGTCCGCGTTGATACGCAGCCAAGGGTGCTGCCAGATGTCGTAGTAGGCACTGATGATCCAGTGTTTGGCAGGGAAAATTTCGACACCAAAGTAAACGCCATTTTCGTTACGTCCGCCCGCCGTTTCACCGATTGGATTGCCTAGTAAGGCCTGAAAGTCGCGGGGGTAAGCCCGCTGAAAGATAGCCAGATTAACTTTGCGATCAAGCGTGGTGAGTAGGCCGTTTATGGTAGCTACAGCGCCATTATCGCTCATAGCTGTTTCTCCAAAAAAGGTGAGTCCTCGCCAGCGCCAGCTATAGTCTAGGCTCAGGTTGGTTAGGCGGTCACCCTGGAAGAAAAAGCGATTATATACTCGAGGAGTAAGGGTTAGTTCTTTATCGAGTTGATGATGGATGGCGTTAAGTGCAACATGACCTTTATCTGCTTGCCATTTTACCGACCCACCAGCGGCAATATGCCGTATCCCGTTGCGGTCAGCAATTTCGTTTGGGGTTCGGTGTAGGCCACTGAGATTGAGTGAACTGAACTGAGAGAAAGAGCCATCTAGTTCGATTTCGATTGTATCATTGACGATAATCAGATTGCCATCTCGTCCTCGGCTGGATACTAGGGCAGTTACCTCCAGATGGTCGCCGAACTGCAGGGTAGTGGCGGCGCCACGCAGGAAGTTGGCTTCGTTGACGGAGGTATATTGGCGTAGGGTCCGGCCACCGCGCCGCACACTGGTCGTAAGCGCACTTTTGCCGTAGCCAAAACCGGTAAAAAGGATGAGGCCCTGACCAAAATTGGCCTGATAATCACCCAAGGCAACGGCCCGAATACGTTTGTTGTAGTCCTTAAGAAAAAGGTGAGCACTGTAGAAATCAAATCCTTTTCGATTGCTGCCCCGGAAGAACTCCTCTCCGCGATCTTTTTCGGCGGTAAAACCATAGCTTAATCGATTGCTGTAGGTGTGCCGATAGCGCAGGTACAACTGGTTTGGATCACCTACGTAGGGGGTGCTATCGGGGTTCTCGGGCACAGGCTGGAATCCGCGAGCCTCCTCCAGTAGCCGATTCCAGCGCAGGTAAAGTTCGTTATCACCCGTAGTCAACATGGTACCCAGGCTCGCCTGGAAATCATCTACATCGCTGCGCAGGGAAACAAAAGGTAGCAAGCGCCGGACGGCTGGGAGATCGAAGCCGCGAATAGCTTGCAGTTCGTAGATGGTAAGAAAACCACCCAGCTGATCGCGATAGTTGAGTAGATTGCTGATCTGGACGTCACTGAGTAAGCCCAATTCGCGGAGTTCTACTTCTGTGGCTTCGTTTAAATTCAGTGGATTTTCGCGATAAGCGGCCAAGTCTTCAAAAATGGTGTTGAAGTCGAATTCAGACTCCTCTTCGTTGTCCTGTAGTAGATCTTCTAAGCGCTGTTCGTTGAGGTCAGGAATGGGTTGAGTAGGGATAGTATCAGACTGGGCCTGCAGCGAAAGTGCGGTAGTGAGCAGGCAGGATACCATGATGAGTAGAGTAGTGGCAGCGTTCTTTACCGAAACCTGGGGTGGCAATTTTATGTTGGTTTTGTGTAATTAATAATTAATTTGTATCTTTACTTCCTTGCTAGGCATTCTGCCTAAACGCTTTGGTAATTTACCTTCTCCCGTGACTGCCTTTCTCCAAGGCAAATTGGGAAATCAAAAAGCAATTGTAGACGAACGTTTGGTACTTATCGCATTGATAAGTAATGGTAGCACAATGCCCGTGCGTTCCCTTTGGGAATAATTGTGGCAAGGCGTTCAGGCAACGGGTGGGGCCCCTCCCAAGGGGCTCTCATACCCCACCAACAAATCTACCCTTTTTTTCTTACCCATCTTCCTTGCTCAATCCACCGATTTTCTCATACCCATTTTAACCCGAATTCAACCGCCAATCTTTTATTTTTGTTCCCTGATCACAACCTGTGCGGCATGCCCTTGAATATCTTACCTTTTCTTCAGCTACTTGTCACTGTGCATCTTTTATTGGTGGGGGCAGATATGCTCCGGGCGCAGTCCTTCCCTGAGCCGCTTTCTCCACGTACGGCTAGCTATGATATGGATATCTTTTTGGATGTGGAGAACAAACAGGTACAAGCCAAACAGAGGCTTACTTTCATCAATCCTTCAGCTGATACGCTCCACAATATGCGCTTCCACATGTATTATAATGCGTGGAAAAACAACAAGACTGATTTCTTCACCGAGACTGTCCGCATACCTCGTACCAAACCACAGGACGAAATTGAAGACTGCATCTGGAGTTGGATAGAGGTCACGAAAGTAGTAGATGAACAAGGCAACGACCTGACCGCAAAGTTGCAGTATGTACAACCGGATGGTGATAATGTTAATGACCATACCGTGTTGGATCTGCAGCTGACCGAGCCAGTTCTCCCTTACGCAACTTACCGCCTGGAGATGGATTGGCAATCGCAGATACCACCATTAATGATTCGCACTGGTTTCAGTAAGGATTACTTTTTTATGGTGCAGTGGTATCCCAAATTAGGAGTGTACGAGCCTGCTGGCAGTCGTTTTGCGGTAGAGGGGCAGTGGAATTGTCATCAGTATCATCCATCCACCGAATATTTTGGAGAATTTGGTGTGTACGATGTGCAGCTCAATGTACCAACGGAGTATGTGGTGGGAGCAAGTGGCTTTTTGGTTGAACAACAAGAAGAGGGTGACCGCACGACCTATCGCTATCTGGCAGAGGATGTGATTGATTTTGCGTGGACTGCGCACCCTGGTTTTGAAGTAGTGAAAGATAAGTGGCGCGATGTAGATATCACCTTACTCGTTCGGCCAGAACACCGCTGTAATGAGGACCGGTTCCTACAAGCCGCCAAGCATACCCTGAATTACCTGGCTGATTATTTGGAACCCTATCCCTATCCAACGCTCACCATCGTCAGCCCACCCTTCTACGGGTTAAACTCCGGTGCAATGGAGTATCCGACGCTCGTTACCGTTCCCACGCTCTGTAATTTGCCGAAGGGCATCAAAACAACGGAAACACTGGTCATTCACGAATTAATCCACCAGTATTTCATGCAAATGGTGGCCTCTAATGAGCAAGAAGAGCCTTGGCTAGACGAAGGCTTTACCTCTTACTTTGAGGCGAAGATCTTGGATAAATACTACCCAGAAGGTACTGTCGCCTGGCCGTTTATGGACGTACGAATTGGCTCACAGGAGTTGCGGCGTGGCCGGTTTTTCAACGCTCCTAATATCAAGGTAAACCCCATTAGTGATTACGGTTGGCACTTCAAGCACGGTAGCTATGCGCAGATCGTTTACGGTAAGGCAGCGGTGGGATTACGAACCTTAGAGGGTATAGTAGGGGAGGATTGTATGCAAAAAATCATGTACACCTACTTTCAGCGCTGGAAGTTTAAGCATCCCTGTAGTCGAGATTTTGAGGAGGTGGCCATAGAGGTCGCAGGCCAAGAGGGAGGGGCTGAGCTAGGACTGGTAGTCGGTGATTTTTTACAACAGATGATCTACGGAACTACCGAATGTGATTATTCCATCCACGAGATCATCAATAAGCCTGTGACCGCTCCGGTCGGATTTTTTGACAATACCGAGGATTGTGAAAATGATACGACGATTGAAGGGGAGCAGCAGTACGAGGCAAAAGTTATTGTGTTTCGTAATGGAGAATTTGCCACTCCACAGGAAGTGCAAATCACCTTTGATGACGGGGAGCAGATCACAGAATCCTGGGATGGAAAGGGCAGAAGTCAAGAATGGGTGTATGTGGGGGATCGTAAAATTGTGAGCGCGGAAATAGATCCCGATTTTAAGATAGCTATGGATCGTAATGTATTGAATAATAGCCTTACCCAAGCACCAGAGCAAACTGGGATTTTCCGTTACTTTGTCTCCGTTGTGGGCTGGTTGCAAAGTATCATGGCCAATATGTCCTTACTCGCCTAGAAAATATGGAAAACTCAAGCATCGTGGAGCAGAAAACTCCTACTATCGGTGAAGCTTTGCGAGCAGGCCTAGCAATGACCATCCGCTATTGGAATGTTACCCTCATATACTGGCTCTGTGGCGTGGGGCTAGCGCTGATTGCTGCTTTGCCGTTTCGTGCCACCTTGCTGGCACATACGGGGAATACGCTCTTGTTGGATGAGTTGATTCCTGGATTTAACTATACTTATCTCAATGACTTTCTGCAGAACTACGGTTCGGCGCTTACCCCCCTGCTCAACCAGTCGCTACTAATTTTGCTGGTCCAGTTTCTTTTGTTGGTATTTCTTGCGGGCGGCTTGACCAAGATGGTGGTTGATCAACCCACCGCTTTTAGCAACACCCTCTTCTGGGGCAGCAGCGGCGCGTATTTTTGGCGAATGCTCCGCCTGAGTCTGTTGTTCATCGTCCTACACGGCATTGTATTGGGTGTATTCGTCTGGTTGTACTTAAAGGTGACTAAAGGGTTCTCCCCATCAGCACTAGAAAACGAAGGTATAATCACCTCTTGCCTGCGTTGGCTGGTTCCCTTGTACGTCGTATTTGCTGCCCTTCCCATGCTTTGGCATGATTACGCAAAACTACGGTTAGTTCAGACCAATGCCCGTTGGATATGGCCTCCTGTGGGGCAGGCTGGAAAGTTCATTCGCCGGCATTTTATCAAAATCTATTCCCTCTATGCTCTGGTATTGTTGATGGGCTTAGCCCTGCTAGGCTTAAACTACACCTTGAGCTCTATCTTATCCGTCCAGTCGCTGAGTACCATACTCCTTTCGCTTTTCTTGACCCAACTGTTTGTCATTCTGCGCTTTGCGTTAAAAGTGCTCAATATGAACAGTGTAGCCGCTATGCTGAACGCGCAAAAGTAGCATTTCAGATGACGGAGTGATGCTAGACTTTAAGTCTGAATTTGCTAGCGCTAATGGTGCTAAAGCAAGGAAGCACTGCTTTGCTGCAACGAAAACTAGTACTGCTGGTTTCGCGGAATTCATTCCGCCGTGCAGAAATTAAAGCGGAAGGAATTCCACGAAACCAAAGACGGGGAGGCTACAAAGATCAAAGTCAAGTATTCCGCCATTAGTATTTACGTTAGGAAATATACTCGCATTCTAATCCTTATGGGGCTCCGCTTTACCCCGCCTTAATAGCGGGCTAGCGTCGGGTCATCCAGGCGCTCCCGCTGGTCGGCCCTACTACCCCTAGCCCTCACGCCATCCTGGCGTCGCGCTCCTGCCAGGGCAGTCGCACTGCTTGTTGCTCAAAATTTATTCCGCTTGC
>JBCBWU010000326.1:0-5518 GCA_039816955.1 Bacteroidota bacterium | reverse complement strand
CCAAGATGAGGTCTTACTCGCGGATGGCTTTGGCTACCGCAATATGGAAGAAGAAGTATCGGCTACCGCTGATACGCGCTTTGCTATTGGCTCCAGTTCTAAAGCCTTCACCAGCATGGGATTAGGTCTTCTAGCGGATGAAGGCCTTCTGGAGTGGGACGAACCCGTGCAAACTTATCTGAAGGATTTCCAGCTCTATGATGACTTTGCTACCCAGGAAATGACCACCACCGATTTGCTCTGCCACCGATCTGGTCTACCGCGCCACGACCTGATGTGGTACGCCACAGATTTTAGCCGCGAAGAACTATACAATCGCTTAAAGTACCTAGAGCCTTCCGCTTCGTTCCGGACCACCTGGCAATACCAGAACCTCATGTTCATGACAGCTGGTATTCTTACAGAACGGCTAAGTGGTCAGAGCTGGGAAGAATACATTGCAGCAAGCATCTTTCAGCCACTGGGCATGACAAGTGCCAACTTCTCAATCACCGAAATGGCCGAAACCGACAACTTCGCCTACGGCTATGGAGAAGAGGACGATGAAGTCACCCGTATACCATACCACCCGCTGGATGCTATTGGTCCCGCTGGCTCGATCAATGCCTCTGCTGCCGATATGCTAAAGTGGGTAGAGCTGCATTTAGGTAATGGCGAATTTCGTGGACAACATTTCGTTAATGCCGGCACCTTGAAGAATATGCACAAGCCTCATATGCTAATGGAGCAATCGCTACTTAGCAATCCGGCCATCTCTTACCCAAGTTATGGACTGGGCTGGTTTACTTACGACTATGGTGGCCTAAAGGTAGTCGAACACGGCGGTAATATTGACGGCTTTTCGGCCCTGGTCTTTATGATTCCGGAAAAGGGATTCGGCATGGTAACGCTCACTAATAAAAATGGCACTCCACTAGGCTATGTGCTTGCTTACACCATTGCAGATATCCTGCTGGATCTTGAAGGCAATGACTGGTACGACGATGTTTTTGACAGTAATGAGGAAGAAGAAGAGGAGGAGGATGAGGAGGAAGACGAAACAGAAGAAGAAGTATCTACCCCTGCTCCACACGAACTAAAGGACTACGTAGGCACTTATTCCCACCCCGGATACGGAGATATTACAGTAACCTCAGAAGGAGGAGAACTAGTTGGAACTTACTACGACTTCTCTGGGGTGTTGAAGCACCAGCAATTTGATTACTGGAAAGGTGAAACGGACGATGCCATTGCCGTTGACCTGCGCTTTGAAACCGATCGCAACGGTCAAATTACTGCCGCCCACACTTTGCTGGAATTGAGCCTATCGGAAATTCGCTTTGAGCGGCAGCCCGATGATAAACTCAGCGACCCAGACTTCCTAAATACCTTGTGCGGCACCTATGAGTTAGATGGAGGGGTAGAAATAAAAATCAGCCTGGAGGGTACCTCTTTAAAAGGTGATATCGCAGGTCAACCCACCTATACTTTGGAACCCAAACAGGGTAACTCCTTCGCCCTGGCGGGTTTGGAAGGTTTTGTCATTGAGTTTCTCTTCGAAGGGGATGAGGTAACGGCCTTGGTTTCTCATCAGCCCAATGGTGATTTTCGGGCGGATAGGGTGGATTAGTGTCTAGTTTAAAGTGAGCTTGTAGGGAGGTAATCTACTAAGTTATTGATCATGAACACCTCACGTTGTAGAGAGAAGAAGGTATAGAGTAGAAAGAGGTTTTGATGTCCCTTTACCCTCTTCCCGCTAGCTATCGGGATTCTACCCTCTACCGGGAGGGTGGGCATCGACTAACAATACTTTAAGGAATTGTACAGGCTCAACTTCACCTGAGTTTAGCACAATAAATGGGGGCCGCTTGGCCCCCTCCTACTATATTTACAGATAAACGCAATTACTTTAAAAGATTCGATAAGAAAACTCCAAACTGGTTACTTGGCGATGGGTCGACTCCGTCTGTTGACTATAAGAGGCTCCGTACCAACCAAAAATGGGATTGGGGGCATCGATCGGATAGGGGTCAAGATTTTCGTACCAGTTCAGTTGTTGTTTCTGACCGATCCAAGTACGACGCAAGCGTACACTTAGTTGGTCATTAAAATGCAAACCAAATCCAAGCACTGGTTGAACTCCCAAGATGTGAGCATCAACTTCATTGCGATCCTTAGGTAACGAGGTCCAAATAAAAGTTCTCATCTCATCATCAATAAAATGTGGACTTTCTCTGTAGATGTTACCGATCCAGTCCCTGGTTAATTGGGCTCCCAAGGAAATAAAGGGCTGTAGTTTACCTTTTCCAAAGCTGAGCTGTATTTCAAGCGGTAGTTGTAGCTGGTGGGCTCGAAAATGATACTTGGTAGTATATTCAGAGGTACGCTGTCCAGTACTTAGGGATTCTGCATAGCTGTGGTACAAATCGACATTACCGCTATTGACATATTGCAAGCCCGTCTGAAAACGCACCTTCTCATTAACGGCATATGCTACCCAACCACCAGCCCCGATGACCGGCACCAGAGGGTGACGCTCTTCAGAATAATCAAAAGTGCCTCGGAAGTCGCTCTGCCTCTCGATCCCCTTCGTTTCGCCGCTCAAGCCAAGTTGGGCGTTAATGCCAAAAGAGAAAGGGCTTTGAGCCAATAACCCAGCGGTGGTAATACTGAGCAAAAGGAGCGTAAAAACAGTGCGCATACTAGCCAAAATTTAATACCAATAAAAACATCCCGACAGACGGTCAAATACCGGATAAAGGTTGGGTTATTTGTGGTCTTTCAACCTTTCCTCCAGCAATTCAGATGAGTTCGGTAAAAACTTAGCAAAGCAAATAACCTTGTACCCACACCTTTGTTTTATTAGTAGTATTTAAGGAATAACTATTTTTGCCCCAAGAGCGAACGTGATATGGTCAAATCGTTAAAGACAATTCAGGCGCCGGTAGCCATCGAACTGCGAGAATTTGAGAAGCGCTTTCGGGAGGCCATGCATAGCCCCGTGCCGTTGTTAGACCGTATTACCTATTATATCGTTCGCCGTAAGGGCAAGCAGGTACGCCCGATGTTCATCTTTCTTACGGCCCAACTCTGTGGTGGTATCAAAGATGCTACATATACCGCTGCTTCTCTGGTGGAACTCCTCCACACCGCCTCCCTGGTACACGACGATGTAGTAGATGATGCTAACGAACGCCGGGGCTTTTTCTCCATCAACGCACTTTGGAAAAACAAGGCGGCAGTATTGGTTGGTGACTTTTTGCTAACGCGCGGACTAGCCCTGGCACTACGGGATAAACAGTACTATCTGCTCCAGATCGTATCTGACGCCTTCGAAGCGATTGCCGAAGGTGAGCTATTGCAATTGGAGAAAGCACGCCGACTGGACATCGACGAGCAAGTCTATTACGATGTCATTCGCAAAAAGACGGCCAGCTTGATTGCCTCAGCCTGCGCCAGCGGAGCTGCCTCCACCACCGATGATCCACACACCATTGAGCAAATGCGGATCTTTGGTGAGACGATTGGTATGGCTTTCCAAATCCGGGATGATCTTTTTGACTTTGGCACGGATGACGTCGGTAAGCCTCTGGGTATCGACATCAAAGAAAAGAAGATGACCCTGCCACTAATCTATGCCTTAAAGCAGGCCCCAAACAGTGAGCGCAAACGCATCATTCGTATGATCAAGCGCCGGAGTGAAGAGCCCGAAACGATCCGGGAGGTGGTACAGTTTGTCCACCAAAGCGGTGGCTTAAACTATGCTCGTGAAGTTATGCTCGAATATCGAGAGCAAGCGTTTAAAATCTTACACAGCTTTCCTTTTTCTCCCGCTCGGGAATCGCTGGAGGACTTGGTAAATTTTGTAGTGGAACGGGAAAAGTAATTTCTTATAGGGTATATACCGTACCTAAGCTAGTGAAGAAAAAACCACCACTATGCAGTAGCCCGAACGAACTAATAGTATCAAATTCTGTCCAATCAAAGGCTTGATCACTGTAGCCGTAGCCCAACTGAAGTTGCCAGTCCAGTTGCTTGTTTAATGCTCCCCTGATCCCAAGATGACTTTGCCAACTTATCACGTTACCTACACCACCGTCGATCGCTGCGTATACAGGCAGGGAAGCAGTACTTACAGGAGAAGTATCTGGACCAAAGTATTCGTACTGGGTTCGTAAAGGAATACCGACATAGATACCCATTCCCAGCAACAACTGAACCCTATTTTCTGGAAATATGATTGCCTCCAAACCAGGACCGAGCATCAGGTTATCTTGCCAAAGATTTTCTCGGCTACCAAAGTTAAACCAGAGTAATTCGACGCTGTCCAGCCGTAATTTCTCGTAACGCAGGTTTAGGTTTACGTTCATATGTACTTTGGGATACTTCACCCTGAAGCCAATAAAAGCACCAGGAGAAATGCCACTTACCCTGTGGTCTCTCACATCAGGTAGAGGTGTCTCATATTGACCGTATATCCCTAGGTGCCATTCTGGCTGCGCCTGAACAGCACTGATCAGGAGCAAACAGAAAGAGAGGGCAAGGTATTTGGCAAAGGAGAAATTCATTGGAGGATAGCTTAAGTGAGTTTATCTACAGCTCATACATGGTGCCCAGACTTACGTACATATAGCGTCCGGAGTGCAGGCGTCCGATCTCGTCAATATGATTGAGGTCCGTCCAGTCATAAGTCTGATCGCCGTAGCCGTAACCGAGTCGTAGTTGCCACTCTTGTCGAGGAGTGAGTTTTCCGGCTACTCCCAAGTGGCTTTGCCAGCCCACTAAGGCCCCTGCTCCACCGTCGAGGGTAGTATAGGAAGGCAGGTAAATTGGCGCTCCGGGTGTCCCAAGAGGAAGTGGGCCAAAATATTCGTAGAAGGTGCGTATTGGTATCCCAACGTAAATATCCACCCCTAATAATAGCTGGAACTTCTTCTCTGGGAAGATCACTACTTGTAGCGCCGGACCAAAAACTAAATTATCTTGCTGTAGTGCTTCGTTAGCTGCAAATTGATACTTGAGAATTTCCGTGCTGTCTTCCCGTATACGTTCGTAACGTGCGTGCAGATAAATACCCACTTCAGCTGAGGGAAGTGACTTTTTAAAGCCCACCATTACCCCGGGAGAAATACCCTGGACCTGTACCCTACGCAGACCGCGTACGTCCACTTCGTACTGCCCGTAGGCCCCTACTTGCCACTGGGTTTGGGCGAGCATCATTGTACTGATGGTTAAGAAAAATAAGAGGAGTCCGTATCTGAAAGCAGTACATTGCATAAGAAAGAGCGGCTTTATCACGAATGCACACCTGTGCATAGTCCCACTCCCTTAACGGCTACTTTAGCAGAAGTTGGTATACCTTAACATTATTCACCCCTTACTTTCATTGGCCGAACATTGCCTACCATTAGTCGTGTAGGTCCCGGAATTTACTGGAAAGTCTTTTTATTGGTATAAAATCTAAGCCCTATGGAATCCGTATTTCCCTTTGCCGCCTTACCCCTGATCGTTATTGTATTCGTGGTGATTTTCTTTTTCG
>JBCBWU010000325.1:0-5612 GCA_039816955.1 Bacteroidota bacterium | reverse complement strand
GCCGTTCACCCGCTACACCTCTTTTTCGATTTGGCTGCCTTGCAGCAGTACCAATAGCCTGACTTACTATTCAGGCATTTACTACCTTTGGCGTCAGAAAATCATTCCGATGCGCATAATAGGTGGAAAATTTCGTGGTCGCAGATTCAACCCGCCTGCGAAAAACTGGCCAACTCGCCCCACAACCGACTACGCTAAAGAGGGGCTTTTCAATATCCTAATTAATACTTTTGACTTCTCCACCCTTAGGGTACTGGATCTTTTTGGCGGTACCGGCAACCACAGTTATGAATTTATTTCTCGGGGTTGCCAGGATGTCACCTACGTTGATAAATTCCCAGGTTGTGTGGCCTTTGTAAGGAAAACCTCCAAGCTGCTGGATATTGAGCAAGAGTTAAAAGTGGTTCGCGCGGATGTTTTTCGTTTCATTCAACACCCCCAAGCTCCTTACGATTATATCTTTGCTGGCCCACCGTACCCCTTGAAAAACATTCCAGATATCCCTGATCTGATCTTGAAGCATGAACTGCTAAAACCGGGTGGGTGGCTGGTGCTGGAACATAATCCGAATCACGAATTTAGCACTCACCCAAACTTACTGCAGGTGAGGAACTATGGCACCACCATTTTTAGTATTTTTACGGACTCCGCAAAGGGAGAAGAGGAATAAACTACACGCCCGTTGAACTCATCGCAATTGCTAACCGCATGCTACTTTTATTACGTGTAGTCTTAGTCCTAAATTTATGCTATTCTTTTCCTTCATTCAGTTTTTCCCAAACCCCGTCTTCCTTACAAGGCCAATGGGTGGGTACACTCACACAAGATCAAGGTGGTTATCTCAGTGACTACACCTTTGAAGTCTACTTCCAGACCGACCAAAATGGTCAATTAGCGGGCAAATCCTACGTCTATGCGCCTAACGTGGTGGGCATTTTCACCTTTACCGGTACTAAACGTGGCCAGGTATACTATCTAGAGGAACAAGATATTCGCTTCAGTCGTAAACCAGAGGATTTATCCTGGTGTTTCAAAACCATGCAACTGCGCCTCGTGCGCAAGGACAAAGAATGGCATCTGGAGGGCCCCTGGCAAGGCAACTCTGACTACGGTGGCTGTATCCCTGGATGGATTAGCTTACGCTGGATTCCGCCCCGAGCATAGTGACACCACCGGCCCAAAGGCGTCAAAATACTGTATGAACGACAAGGTCATCCTTACTAAGGCTTTACTGAACCAATGGGGTCGTGATCGGGAACCCTTCTTCTTGTTAGCCGATTTTGAGCTGGAGCAAGTAAAAAGCTGGCGCATCCGGGATATTGATCCAGAGCAATTGCGTTTTGAATTCAATGTTACCAGCGGCAAAGACACACTTTTTGTGGAATACGGATCTGATCTGGAATGGCAGGTGGAATATCCCTCCGCTGAACGCTACGCACAAGCCTTCTCGGTAGTTCAAAAAGGCCTCCACCGTGGTGATAGTTTCCTATTGAATCTGACCTCCCCCAGCCAGGTGCATACTAATTGGGATCTGGAGGAAATCTATCAGCGTACCGAGGCACGCTATAAAATCTGGTGGAAAGACAAGTTTGTCGTCTTCTCTCCTGAAATCTTCGTTCAAATCCGTAATGGAAAAATCTTCTCCCATCCGATGAAGGGCACACTTGCCGGGCATCTACCGGCGGAGATGCTACTGAATGATCCTAAAGAGAAAGCCGAACACGCCACCATTGTCGACCTCATCCGCAATGATCTGAGTCAGGTGGCCCAAAAAGTGCGGGTTGATAAATACCGCTACGTGGAGCACATACCCACGGCCCAGGGTGGCCTCTGGCAAACCAGCTCGGAGATCAGTGGCGAGCTACCGGCCAACTTCCACCATCAGCTGGGAGATTTAATTTTCCAACTCCTTCCGGCAGGTAGTATCAGTGGTGCACCGAAAACGAAAACGGTAGAAATCATCCAGGCGGCCGAACAACAAAAACGGGGCTATTATACCGGAATTGCCGCTTACTGGAACGGCTATGAATTGGATAGTTGTGTCTTAATTCGTTTCCTCGAAAAGGATGCTAATGGACTTCGGTATTGGTCTGGTGGTGGGATTACCGCCTACAGCAGTGAAGAAGAGGAATACAAGGAACTAAAAGAAAAGGTATATTTGCCTCTGTCAACGGCCGTTCACAAACCTTTTACGGTAGCTGATACTTTTGAGTAACTACGCCCAATCCCTAGTACTTTGACCGATTCCCAGCAGGTTCGGCTTTTGGAATCCATCTGCCTGCGTGATGGCAAAATGGAGCTCCTCCCCTTCCATCAAGAACGAGTCAACCGTTCTCGTCGGCAGCTTCTTGGCATTAAGAAGCAACTCAATTTTCGCACCTTCCTCCAGCAGCAAAATTTACCATCCACTGGCTATCACAAAATTCGTATTGTTTACGGTAAGGAGATTCATGATTGGAGTGTAACGCCTTACGAAATTAAAACTGTCAACCACCTGCGGGTAGTGGACATGGAGCCCTTTGACTATCGGCATAAATACCTGGATCGTAGCCAACTGCAGCAGGCCTATACCTACCGGGATGGCTGTGATGATATCCTTATGAGTTGGCAGAGTTTCCTCACGGATACCTACTATGGTAATATTGCGTTATTTGACGGGCAAAAATGGTGGACACCAGCACACCCCTTATTGAAAGGTACCAGACGAGCAAAATTATGCCGCGAGGCGCGCCTGCATCCTACCGTTATTCGCGTTCCAGACCTCAAATACTTCAAAGAATTGCGCATCATCAATTCTATGATTCCACTCGAAGACAGTCCGCCCGTAGCCATCAATCAAATCTTCCTTCCCGGACAATCCATGGAAGAGTAAGCCTACCGTTCAGAACATTCTTAGGATAAGCACCAAGCAAGCGTTTGAAATTTTGCGGCACTAGTTTATCTTTAAGCTCATGGAAAATACCGAACTCAAGAAGCAAATTGAAGAAACGCTGGCCAACGGTCAAACCGAAAAGGCCATTGATCTTCTCCTGGCGTATACTGAGGCACACAAAAAGGAGGCCTACGATGAGGCAATTCTGTTATCAGGCCAGTTCAAAAAGTGGAAACACGATGAGATGCTCGGTATGGAAGACTCAAAAAGCGACCTACGCCGAATTGAGGCTACCGTTTTGGATATTCTGTATGATCGTATTGAAACCGATCAACAAGCCTACCAGGCACCAGCTGCAGCTGCTCCACGCAATACCCAGCAACCGATCATGTGGTTAGTAGGCGCAGGAATCCTCGCCGTGGTTTTGTTCGGCCTGTGGTTTGCCTTCAATGCTGGTCAAAATACCGGTACTACCAATCCAAGTACGGAGGCCACCATGAATAACCCTACTCCCCCTGCTGCTAACCGAAACAATCAGCTAACAGTTGGCGAGACATTAGGTGCTGATGAGCGTTTGGATTCCAAGAATGGGGAATACTATTTTGAAATATCTGATCGTGGGCAGTTGCAAACCGTTCGAACAGCAGACAATTCCACCGTTTGGAGTTCTGGTAATGGCTCCACAAGAGATTCAGGAGCAGCCCCTACTGATTTTCAACTACGTATGCAAGATGACGGTAATTTAGTCCTATATCACATGACTGATCGCTGGCACGCGGTGTGGGCATCGCAGACGCACGCGGGCGAAGATGACAGGTACAGAGACCGAGATTTTTTACCCGTACGTCTGGAAATCTTTAATGATGGTAAGGCCTCCCTTATCTCTCAAACCGGAAGAAAAGTTTGGAATAGTCAGTAGTTACCCCTTTTCTTAACGCCCTACGTGATCCACTTGATCCGGTTCTAAAAGTGGTGCTAGCTGATAGCGTAGGAAGAGCTGTGCCGTAGCTAGTACATCCTTTTCGCAGTAATGCGCAATTCGGTCGATGTCATTTTCTTCCCAGAAGACCCGGCCTACCATACTACCGTCAATATCGTCCTTAGGCGAAGGAAAACCCAGCATTGCGGCTAGGAGCTTCAGAGAAGTATAAGACTTACGGTCACCGAATTTCCACAACTCCATAGTATCCAAGAGATGCTTGGTCTCCCAAGGTTTCTTTCCGGCAATGTCTAACATTCTGGGGAAGCTCAAGCGGTTAACCACCATTCTACGGCATACATAGGGGATATCAAATTCCTTGATATTGTGCCCACAAAGGAAGTATTTGGAGGGGTTGTTATAATACTGGCCCAGCAATTCCGAAAAATCCTTTAACAACTTACCTTCATCCTCACTGGCAAAAGACTTTAAACGTATTTTCAGTCGCTTATCTTTATCACGGTGTACCGCTCCTACTGAGATACAAACGATCTTACCAAACTCAGCAAAAATACCGGCCCGATCCATATAAGCAGCGGCGGCTTCCTCTTCGGTCAAATCTTCGCTGGACCGCAGAACAGAGCGGGCTTTATGCGCCCAAAGAGCTTGCATATCTTCTCCCAAATCTGAGAAAGAAGCAACTCCGCTAACGGTTTCTATATCGAGAAAAAGTACATTTGCAATGTCAATCTGTTCCAACATATTTTTCTTGCTTTAGAGCCGGTGGCAATAGGGCTAAAGTAGGAAAAAAAGGGCAGTATACGGATACAATTAAACGCACTACTAGTCGTTTAATAGTTGAGAAAATGCATACATCTGATTTAAACTATTCAAGAGATATGAAACCCACTACACCAACGTCGCCAGCTCCCGCTCCCAAGCCGGACAACTCTAAGCAACGCTTAATTGCCATTGCGGCGGTAGTCATTGTGGCCTTACTAGCCGTTAATGCTTGGCTGCTGTTCAAGTACACACAGGCAGACAAGGCGCAAGAAACGCTGACCACCCAACTGGATGAGTCGACCAAGCTGCAGGAAGAGCTGAACGATCAGTACTACGCAGCCCGTGCCGAGCTAGAATCTATGCGCACGGAAAACTCGGAAATGAACGCTGTAATTGCGGAACAACAAGAAGAACTAAAAGCGGCAAAAGACCGGATTGCCAGCCTGATTCGCCAGGGTGGTGACGCTAGTTCTGCCCGTGCGGAAATCGCGAAACTCAAAGAACAGGCTAACTCCTACCTCGCTGAACTCAATCAACTGCGCGAGCAAAACGCCTTGCTGGCAGAGTCTAACCAGGCACTCACGCAAGAGCGGGACATCCTGCAAACGGACTTGAGCACGCAGCAGGAAGTGAACGAAAACCTCAACCAAGAGCGAGCGCTGTTGGTGAGTGAAAAGCAGCAGCTGACCACAAATAACACCAACCTTTCCCGAAAGGTGAACCAAGCTTCTACTATTAAGGTACAAGGACTGGAAGCTGTTGGGCAAAAGATGCGCCGTAGCGGAAAGTTTGTGACGCGCCGGGATGCCGCCAATGTAGAGCGGATTGTCGTTTCATTTACTACTACCGTAAACGAAATTGCAGAACCAGGTACAGAGGAATTCGTAGTACGCATCATGAACCCGCAGGGTGAAACGCTGGCCATGGACCAAATGGGCTCTGGTGTATTCACTAACCAGTCTACGGGGGAAGCCATGCGCTTCACCTTGAAAGATGACATCATGTACGACCGTAGCGAAAGCAGTATCGGTTTCGTTT
>JBCBWU010000324.1:0-5643 GCA_039816955.1 Bacteroidota bacterium | reverse complement strand
TTCCAGGTATGCACTCGGAAAGCCTCTTCGCCAGAACCCACAATGGCTCAGGCTCATCAACACCACAAAAGTTTAAACCAGTTCAATCCTTGAGATCAGAGACTGTGACAATCGCATTCGAAATAATCAGGTTTACTACCTAAAAAATTAGCGAGTATTAACGCTCAAATTTTCTACCCGATGAAACTAGTTTTAGCCACTCTTGGTCATATGTTCTTATTCGTTTTGCTGACGGTTCTAACGCAGGTAGGAGGTTTGGCGTGGATAGGGAGCCGTATTGTGCTTCGCTGGTGGAGCTGGTCTTATCGCTGGCTGGTGTTTCCCGTTTTGTATGTACTGGTTTGGGCTTTGTTGCCGCTCTTGGCAGCGCCTTTTGGTCGGGTACCGCTGCCGATACGGGCCAGTGCGGAGGTGCCGGTGCAGCCTCAGTCACTTCTTTGTGTACTGGCAAATCGGCATTATGTCTGCCCGCAATTAAGGGAGGAAACAGTAGCGGTAGCTCAGGAGCTTAACGCCGATAATTCCGAATTTGTACTGACTTATTTGGATGCCAACTTCCCGTTTTTAAACGGCTTTCCATTGCTGCCCCACCGCAGCCACGATGATGGGGAGAAACTGGATTTTGCCTTCTTCTACCGATACAATGGGAAGTTGACCAGCCGGGCACCCGCCTTTGTTGGCTATGGGCGTACGATTGGGTCAGAAAGTGGAGAGCGCAACCAGGCGGAGCGCTGCCGCAACCAAGGCTATTGGCAGTACAGTTTATTGGAGCCCCTAGCTCGGCCTTTTCTACGAACCGGATATACGCTAGAACCGGAGGCTTCTCGGGCTATGGTGCGCGCTTTCGCCCGGCGCCGGGCTATTGGAAAGATATTTTTGGAGCCCCACCTTAAGAGTCGCTGGCGTTTAGGGGCATATGATAAGATCCGTTTCCACGGCTGTGCAGCAGTTCGCCACGATGATCACTTGCATATCCAATTGTAGGTCAATCTAAGGGGACCAACCCAAAAAAGGTATGTAGTTAAGGCTAGGACTTCAGTTTCTAGAAGAGTTACATGTGTCTGATTGGAAGAAAAGGTCGTAATCGTAGATCAAAAGTGGCCTTGGCAATAGTACGTTAAGAAAATGGTTGGGAGCAGTATAGTTAAAGAGCTTGCGCGGAAGTTGAGCCCTGGGCTGCGCTAAGCACCATTGAGCAATGATAACTTCTCAAGCGAAATACTACTAGTTCTTAGGAGTGGAAAACGCGAACGGCTTCGCAAGTCGGCGTATTCATCAGCCATTTTTAGTGCTATTGGTATAGCCTTGATTTTTGCTTCTTTTTATTAATGTTGATTCTAAAAAAGTCATGCCCCCTGCAGGTCTAAGAAAGTCGTACCCCTTTTGAATGCCTGTTCTTGGAACGGGATTTGGAATTGAAAGCCTTCGGTCAAGACGTCGATAAAATCATCTCCCTGCAGGTGCCGGTAGTTAAGTTTTTTGATTGGCTGAGGTTTGAGTTGTCTTCTGCTATCAAACATACAGAGCTGCAACATCTTCGTTTGTCGATCAAAAGTGATCTCAACTTTTTGCTTCTTATCTGCTCCAGCTACATAATACTGAACACCTCCTAATGATAGAAGTCTACCATTGCTTCCTGTTGTCTGTCTAATCCATTTTCCTTTACTCAAATAATCAAACACCCGATCAAAATTGATTAGAGCTCTTTCATTGTTCGGGCAATAAAAACTCCCACTATGTTTGGCTTGAGGATGAGCTACCAGAGGGGCTTGATGACCACAACATTTAGCAGGGATATGATAATTAAGCAGTTTTCTTCGTTTATCAGTCTTTTTCTGTATGGCTTGTAAGGAACAAAACGATTGTCCACCAATCACTTGGTTTTCAATTGTTTGATGCATGCGTTCAACTACAGCTTGATCTGTTGGACGATACTTTCGACTAAATACAAGATCAATACCTAAACTAAGGAGCCATAAATGGAAGCGTGTGGGAAAGGGCGATTTTCCCTTGTTTTCGTAAAAGGCTGATGCATGGTCTACCTGTACTTTTTCAGGTAGTCCAAATTCAGCAAAAGCATGCCGCAAGGCATTGCGATAGTCATCTGCACTCGGAGAGCCATTGTGACTATTACTCATGACCACTCGTGAGGCGCAGTACACTCCGCTGTAGAGATCCTTTATATTAAGGAA
This sequence comes from Bacteroidota bacterium, assembly GCA_039816955.1. GTDB lineage: Bacteria > Bacteroidota > Bacteroidia > Chitinophagales > Saprospiraceae > Lewinella. Next base: position 3,451 of record JBCBWU010000324.1, on the reverse strand, counting down.
ATTGATGCGTCCCACTCCTGGTACGCCGATGGCTCCTTGGCCATCCAGTTGCCACACCTGATGGGCATAACGAGCTTTTTGTAACTCCACATTAGGTAAAGGGTAATGCTTCTCATAGCAACTGGCTAAACCACTCTTTTTAAGAAAGTACGCAATCGTACTTGGCTTAGGAATCTTGTAGTGCTCTGCATATCTTGATTGACAAAGCTCTGCGTAGATCGATTGGGGACCCACCTTCTTAGCTTCACCACGTAAGTGTCTAATCTGCTCTAAGATTACTGCATCAAAAGTAGGCAAGAGACTCTCACTACACGGTCGTCCCATCTGCGATGTCAACACTCCTTTTTTTATATGAACGTAGCCATTTGCGAACGGTCCATTTGCTACAGCCCATAATCACTGAAATCTGAGCATAGCTCTTCCCTTCACCAGAAAGCTTCACCATACGTTGTCGTTGTGCCAAACTAGTCATACCGATAATCAATTGGAACCTCTCAAAATACCAAAATAAAGGGGCATGACTTTTTTAGAACAATGAGGGGCATGACTTTTTTAGAATCAACATTAAGAAAAAGAAGAAAGCAATCATGATAAAGTATAATGGAAGAGTTATTAAAGAACGCTTTCGTTCCTACACCGCCTGCGGCATCGTCTTCGCTAAGACCGACTCGTACTGCTGAATAATCTTCTCCGGACTAGCTTTCGGCATATCCAGCATCAGATCATAGCAGGCCGTATTTTCCGTCACGGGCCCAATTTTTAGTCCAGCGCGATTGTGTAATGCCAAGAACTCGGTAAAGCGATTGGTGCTAGGAAAGAGGCAAACAAGTACGTCATACTCTTTATCCAACCATTGCTTTACTTGCTCACCTTTGGGGCGTTTGGCCCAGTCGATATCGCGTAGTGTAAAGAAGTTGAAGGAAAAGGTAGCTTCTTTATCGGCGGTAGAGATAAAGCCCAGCGCGTTGACTTGTTTATTGCGTTTGCGCAATTTATCCGCATAGGCCAGGGTCCGCTTACGATGATCAATGTCAGTGGCGTCGAACAGGATAGCGATCGTCTTTGCTTCCTCCAGGTTGCGCACGGCCTTACCCTTGCTGCGGGCGGGTTTCGCAGGCAGCGATTTCTGGTACGAACGGTCTTTTAGACGATCAATGATTCCCATACAATGCTGAAACAGCGAAAAGGAGCGAGAGGTTTATTCCTCTGTTGCCTCCTGATAAACGCCGATGTTAGCGTATTTATTGATTCGGGCTTCGATTCGGGCGTCGGGGTCCATTTCCTGTAGTTCCGCGATCGCTTTTTTCAGCTGACGCTTTAGGATTTTGGCCATTTCTTCCGAATTAGCGTGGGCACCTCCAGTTGGCTCTTTGATGATTTCATCGATGATGCCAAAAGAGAGCATATCGTCGGCCGTAAGTTTTAATGCTTCGGCTGCTTGCTCTTTATAGTCCCAGCTGCGCCACAAAATAGAAGAACAAGATTCTGGCGAGATGACTGAATACCAGGTGTTCTCCAACATATAAACGCGGTCCCCCAAGCCAATGCCAATGGCACCACCGCTTGCTCCCTCACCAATGACGGCACAAACGATAGGAACGCGTAGCTGCGCCATCTCAAAGAGGTTGCGGGCAATGGCTTCTGCCTGGCCACGCTCCTCTGCCTCAATACCAGGGTAGGCACCGGGAGTGTCGATTAGGCAAATAACCGGGTAGTTGAAACGCTCAGCCAGTTTCATCAGGCGTAGTGCCTTGCGGTAGCCTTCAGGGTTAGCCATACCAAAGTTGCGATATTGGCGCATCTTAGTATTTACCCCCTTCTGGTGACCCAGAATAACGACGGTTTGCCCATCCAAACTGGCAATACCACCTACAATAGCCTTATCATCTTTGAAATAGCGGTCACCGTGTAGCTCCACAAATTTGCGGCTCATCTGCTCGATGTAGTACATGGTGTAGGGCCGCTCTGGGTGGCGGGAAAGTTGCACCTTTTGCCAGCCGGTCAGATTACCGTAAATCTCCTTACGGGTACTTTTAATTTTATTCTCTAATTCCTTGATGGAATCAGACATATCCAAATCTCCCTCTTCTGCTACTTGCTGGATTTTTTCCAGTTGCTCGTACAATTTCTCTAAGGGTCTCTCAAACTCCAGAAATACCATAAGCACAATTGGTTTTGCTGTTAGCCCGGTTGTTGGTCCCGAAACTAACCCCCTTTAATTTGGTGACACAAAGGTAGTATAAATGCCTAAATCAAAATGCCGGGATTTTTTTCCGGAACTAAACCGCTTTATTCTCAGTTGTTTAGTGCGAGCGGGGCAAATAAATTTTATTTTTTCTACGGCGAGGGGTTGCAGGAAATAGAAAAGCGTCTTAAATTTGCGTCGCTGTCGAACAAAGGTGTTCGAGTTACCAGCAAGGTCCGGTAGTTCAGTTGGTTAGAATACATGCCTGTCACGCATGGGGTCGCGGGTTCGAGTCCCGTCCGGACCGCCAACGTTAGTAGGACAAACAATGTCACACTAAGACAAAGTAAGACAAATAGCTCTGATTCATTCAGGGCTATTGTCATTTTAGGCCCTGCCAAACGTGGACAAATGGGGTCAAATCGGGACAAATAACTATTGCACCAGTCATTGCACTAAAAAACGACTTGCCTGTGTCTGTCAAATGATTTCTAAACTAAATCTTTGATGGATGAAAGCGATTGACTTTAGCCTTATTCATAGCTCCCAACGCAAAAAGCGACTACGTAAAGATGGTAATGGCCCAATATGGGTCAAAGCCTATCAGAGTGGCCGTCACAAGTATTACAATACAGGTGTTGCTGTAGCGCCCAAAGAATGGGACGCTAAGCGCTGCAAAGTGGTAAAACACCCTAACGCAGTGGCGTACACAGCCAAAATTAACCGTAAGCTCTCAGAGCTAGAGAATTATCAGATTGCTTTGATTAACGAGCATTACGGTGAGCATGTCAGCCTAAACGATTTTGATGAGCGCTATCGGCTTACCGGTGGCCAAAAAATGACTTTCACGGCCTTTTACGAGTTGGCTGTAAAGCAGCGGAAAGAAATTATCAGATCAACGCGTTTGACCCAGCTCAATACGTTGCGCCATTTTCGAATAGCTGTAGGTGAAGTATCCTTTGCGGAATTAAGATACAGTACGATTGAGTCCTTCCACCAGTATTTACTGGGAGAGGAGAAGGAACTAACAACCATTGACAAGTTCCATCGCCATATCAAGACTTATATCAATATGGCGATAAGGCGTGGCCTTATGCTCTCAAGTAGCAATCCGTACCAGAACTTCAAATACGACAAGGGGAAATCTAGGCCAAGAGAATTTCTACGCTTGGAGGAATTAGAGGCCATTCAGAATATTCCCCGAGAACTGTTGACAGAGGATCAGATAAAAGTTAGAGACATGTTTATGATCATGGCTCTACTTGG
>JBCBWU010000323.1:0-5643 GCA_039816955.1 Bacteroidota bacterium | reverse complement strand
CGAGGGCGTTACCCAAATCAAGATTACGGCGCTCCTGACCTTCTATACCTTCCGCAATTTGTGGGTACTTTAACTGAATGCTTAAAGCAAGAAAAACTAAAGATTTACCAGTATCCATTATTGCCGGAAGCTCAATTACGCAAAATTGTCCTCGCCAGACCACCAGGAAACAAATATGATAGCTAAGAAGAAAGAGTTCTATATCATACCTACAGAGCGACATATCTATGTGTCCGGTAGGGTTTGGCATGAAGTTCACCCGAAGGTGAATCCCTCTCCTTTTATTTATAAGCTGTACGAAGAGATTGATTTTGCATCCTACGGAAAGGGATTGAGCAAATTCTATTTCACCTTCATCGTAACCCAACCACAAAACAAACTGCACCAACCTGGGCGCTATTTCAGTCGCAAGAAACGCGCTTTGGAAGTAGCCATCCGACTACCTTACGAAGAAGTCTACCATGCTAGCGAGGAGGACACTTTCCGCATGCTGGAAGCCGCTTTCCTGGAAGGGATTGAGCAAATCGGTGAGGTGAAGTTGCCAGCACCATTCGATTTTGAAGCTTTCAAAACGGATGTTGCTAAGATATTTGAAGATAAGGACTGGTATGTAGATGCGGTGCCGGAGGTTTAGACATGATCCTTAAACTTCTCACCCAAACAAATCATCAAACAAGTTGCCTTCTTCCGCTTTGTTTTGCATCGGTTCCGATTCGACCAAGTAGAGTTCCTCTTTGGCGCGTGTAATCGCCACGTATTTCAAGTTTATCTCCTGGGTAATTTCCCAATCCTTGATCTCCAGGCGTAGATAGGGTAGTTTATCGTAATCGATTACGAAAATGCGATTTTCTTCCAGGCCTTTGGCGCGGTGGATGGTGGATAGCTTAATGGCATCGCCTTCGTGGGTGATGAATTTATAGATTCGCCGCATGATATCCTCCACGCGGGGGCAGTCCGTAGCCCATTGCAAGCTTTTTTTGTGTAAGAATTCCAGGCGTTGTTCCAGGTATTGCTTTTCGTTGGTGATGTGTAGGTCTCGTTCAGTGGCGTCCACAATGCGTTCAGCATTTTTTTCGATGATGTATTGCCAACGTTTGGTAACAATACCTTTCAGTTCGGCAAAACCACCCCGCAGACTACTCAGTTTCCGTTGCCGCTCCTCCTGTTTGAAAAGCCGCTTGAGTTCAGCAATGAAATCGCGAGCTTCGTCTTCGTGTATTCTGACCTTAATGCCCTGGTCGATGAATTGGAACACCAGAATAACCAGCGGCGCCTTGACCCTACAGATGATCATATCATTCGGTTGGGCCAACTGTACTACTTGCCCCGCATTGATCGTCTTGACCACGCCCGGATAAGTTTTACTCCCCGAAATATCGGCCCTAATACCGCGGGCGAGCTCGATCACTTGTTGTGGGCAACGAAAGCAAGTGGTGAGCGGTAGCGGACGGGCTTTGGTAATGTTCTTGACGCGTTCGAAGGATTCAATATCCGCTCCGGTAAAGCCGTAGATGGACTGCCGCGGATCACCCACCGCCATGATGCGGCAGCTGGATTTACAGTACTTGAGCGCCACCGCCAACTGAGATTTGGATAAATCCTGGCACTCATCGATAAACACAAAATCAAACTTGGTGGTGGGATACTGCTGCCAAGCGTAGGGCAGATAGAGCATATCCGTAAAGTCGACAATTGGACTGTTTTGGGAGAGCTCATTACCGGCCTCCAGCAGCAGTTCGTGGCACAGGTAATATTGCCGGACTTCCTCCCGGAAATTAGCCTTCTTTGCTTCTACCGAGTTGAAAATACCAAAGTGCAGCACCAGGGCCAGAAAGTCTTCAAACTCCCCCGCACAGAGCGTAGCGCGGTACTTTTGATTGATATCCAGCAGCCTACTCTTTACCAGAAACATTAGCTTCTTAATCGCGTACAGATTGTGGCGATTATACTTGTCATCCGGATCCAGTTTATTGATCTTGATGATCTCGCGATAATACGGCAGCAACATTTCCTCTACCGCTTCCGATTTGAGCAGCTTGGGGTATTTCTTATCCTCCAGCTGCGGCGCCTTTCCCGTACCACTGTTGACTTTCAAGATGTTGTACCCCAGCGCGTGGATCGTCTTCACCACCACCCGATTACCACCCTGCGCCCGAAACTTGGCCGCAATCTCCTTCGCAATACTGTTATTAAACGCACAGAACAGAATCTTCGCTTCAGCGGGCACGTAGTCCGTACTGCGCATGATGGTGGTTGTCTTACCCGCCCCGGCCACCGCGTCGATGATACCGTGGCCACTGCCGTTTTGCACGAAATCGAAGACGGCGAGTTGTTCGGGGGTGTATTGCATGACTTGGTGTTGAGGTACTACTAAGATAGTAAAAGCCCCTTGCTTTCGTTGAAAAAGTAGTGTGCGAGATTATAGTCACTAGTAGCGCTAAGTAGTGAAGAACAAAATCTCAACTCAACAACTTAACACCCCCGTCACCCACAAAGGCCAACGGAGGCGTCGTATTTAAACCGGATTAGCGCCCACATCAAATAAGCAGGTATAGTATCGCCAATCAAGTTTCTAATTTCAAATAAAGGGCATTAAGCTAGTAGTTATCAGGAGGTAAGTATTTTAAGCTCCCTCTACTTTCTATCTTATACCCTCTACCAGTGAGGTTGGGCCCTGATCACTTTACTTTGCGTAGTGGCTAAGGCCCAAACTCACCTTACTTCGGCTCCAAAGCAAATGCTGCCAAATCCGAAGCATCAAAGTTGTTCAGGATGGAGGTACCATTAGTGTGTAATCCATCCACGTACAGGTATTCCGCGAAGGCGGCCTTGTCGGGGCAAGTGCCAAGCAGGGTATCTACTTTGACTTTCTTACGGTAGACGTTCGCCGCATCGTTCAGGACGTAGCCGTTGGCGGTGGAGCCAATCACCATGCCGCTAGTGTCCGCATCAGCCAGTGGGTCCGAGCTGTTGCCACGGGCTACATTGAAGCTGAAGGTGGCAAAATCGTTCGGATGACTGGCGCGAATCGTGAATTCCACGTCGGAGTTAGCGCGACTGTTGTAGCTCACAAAACCGCAGTCAGTATTGGAGAACTGGCCGTCTACTTTCACATTGAAAATGTTGGCCGTAGCCTTCTGATTATCCACCCGTACTTTCATCTTGAAGTAGCGTCGACTGGTAATCGGATCATTCGCGAAGAATATAGAGGGTGCTGGAGTAGAGTTACCCAGGTTAGTGGCCTCGGAAATCTGGAACACCGTATCCGGTACATTTTGTGGTACACCGGCACTGTTGAAGAATTCCAGCTTGAATTCGTATAAGCCATCGCCTTTCAAGGCAGTCGTATCTACCACCATCGTTACCGTATTCTGATCCCATTCTGCGGTGGGATTACCGCTTACTTCTGACACTTTCGGGGAGGTAGGCGGAATCTTGTAGGCCTGAATACCACCTGCGGGTACTGGCCCAAGTGGGTAGTGCCGGGTCTTGAAAGTGGTGATGCCCATATTGGTCTCCTCAATGGTATAAGCCTTGCTGATGTTCCGATTATCCAGCTCTATCCAGGTCTGATCGGAGGCGGAAGCATTGACTAACTTATCGGTCTTCAAGCGCCGGTACGACCAGCGATAGTGGCTGACGCTGGAATTAGGGAAACCACTACCAAATTGCACCACAAAGCTCAGTGAGCGGGCAAAGGGGCGTACGTGCTTGTTAGCTAGGCCATGCCTGAGGCTGCCGGTAGCGTAGTTGGTGAGACCCACGGTCTGGAATGTCCTACCTTGCTGACTTATGGAGGCAGAATCCTGCTGCTCAATCCTGCTCAGGTGCGCTCCCCAACCAATGGTTTTCACCCAGGCAATCTCACCCGGTAGCGGTTGGTAGCAGCCCATGGGTACGCGCGGGTCGGTTACGCGAATGTTGACCTCCGTACAGCACTCATAATCCCAGTAGGTATAGCATGGAATTGGTGGCCGATAAACGGTGGTCATCTCGCCGTTGATCTCGTATTCTACCCAGAAGTAGAGATCCGCTTTTTCTTCAATGATCTGCCGCCAGAAGCAAGCCTCGAAACGACCGTTAAAGTCGGTGCGGGTAGTCATAATTTCGTCGCAGCGGTAGAACCAAGGCCAGAACAATGGCCAGAGGCACAGATAAGGCATAAAGATCTCCCGACGATCCGCGATAATCTGCCGCATTTGATTAGCACTGGCGTTATTCAGTTGCAGGCGTACCTCCTGTGGTAAATCAATACTTGGTGCTTGCTGCGCCAGCTGCAGGTTTTGCCCACCAATACTGCGTAAGCCAGCGGCTTGGAAACGGCGGAATGGTTGTGGACGGGGTGGAACGATCTCCGGTATCCTTTCCAGAAATGGAGGGTCGGGTAAAGGGGTAGGAATGCGTTCCAGCAAGGTATCTCGGAGGCGATCCAGAATATGATCCGGAATAATGGGTAGTAGCTTGAGAAAGCGGTCTACTTCACAGATGTGGACCAGAGCGTTGCACAAGGGCATCTCTTGCATCACGCCATCAATGTTGAATTGCTTGGTCACTCGCCCATTGGTACAACAACGGTACCACAACCAGCGGCGGGTAATCTGCTCGGGGATTTGCGAAATATCAATGCCGTAATTGTCATTGAGGCGCACCACGGGCTCGTAGGCCACCAGGCTCTCCGCCCGCTCCAGACTGATCCGTTCGATTCCTTCTGGAGGTTCGGGAAATACAAAGACCCGCGCGTACCGCAGTTCTTCCGGTTCTATCTCAAAGTACAATTGATCCCCATCGGGGTATCCTTGCCCTAATAGTTCGCCAGAACGGCGGTAGGCCAGGGCGACGAGGCCTTCCGTGATCTCACTACCGGGACCACGCTGGGTTGACTTTTTCTTAGCCATGTTTTTTGGGTTTTAGGTATGCCCCTTTATGCTAGGCTGGGAAAAAGCGTTACTAAGTGAAAGTAAAAATTAGGGGAAATAGGAAGTTAGAAGTTTGAAATAGGAAATAAATCGGAAATCGGAAGTGGGAGGTGGGAAGTTCAGATCTCCGATTGTCTTTCGGCCATCGAAGCTTTAACGAAGACGGCCCACCTCCGACTTCCCACTTCCGAATTTCCTACTTCCTATTTACTCAATTATCAATTTCCTACTCACCGGAGCTCGATTCCCTTCCTGCATCTGCACCATATAAATTCCGGCGGGGTAGCTGGATAGATCAAAGTGCGCATTACCCGTTTGCTCATCAGCTTGCAACTGGGCTTGCTGGAGTTGTTGGCCCTGTAAAATGAAAATGCCGATATGCACCGGAGCTTCTACTGGGGCGTAGTTGATTTGAATTTGGCCGGGGCTAGGATTAGGGGTGAGTGTAAACCCCTGGAATGTGTGAGCTGTAGAAGTACCATCATCAATGCTTTCGGTACTTACCAAGCCACGACAAACACCATAAGTAAAGGGCTTGCAGGCGGTATTGTTGTCTCGGTCAAGCTCGCCGATTGGCGTGGAAGAACGCTCTCCGGCCACAAAACAAATTTCCCAGTGGGAGGGTATGGGGCCAAGCACAACATCTGGTGGTAGTATACCGAAGCCGAAGTGGTTTGGGAATCCAAACCATCTTCGCTACGAGTATATACTCGCGTGAAGTCGTTTG
>JBCBWU010000322.1:0-5674 GCA_039816955.1 Bacteroidota bacterium | reverse complement strand
GTAATGCTAAGAAGTGCTTACGGAGGTCTTCTACCTCATTGGTATTATCAATCACTAGTAAGCTGGGAGCTGGTAGGCGCGTGAGCTCCTGCATTACGACCTTTAGTTGTTCTTCCGGGGGTAGCTGGCTGCCGGCAAAATCCAGACCAAGGCCAGGTGCTAACTGTAGTAGTGCGGCCCGAATATTCTTATTACTTAAGACCCAAGCTACGTGTTGGTATTCTTGCTGATGCTGATGGTAGTAACGAGAAGCCAAAGAGGTTTTACCCATGCCACCTTGCCCATTCACCATCAGGAGAAACTGATCGCCCTTGGTATCGAATAGGCGCTGGTGTAGGTTTTCCAACTCCTTATCACGCCCGATGAAGACGGGTGGTGAGAAGGGTGGTTCCGTGAGCGCGTGGGGTATACTGCCTGGGTTGGGTGCGGTGTTGGCCATTAATTATCGGTTGCAGATGAGCATCACCGATAAAAATACAAAGGATAGATTTCACCCGCAACAAAATGATCCTTGCCGCGTGGAAGGCAGATGAAGGCATCTCCGCGAAGGAGGTTAGCTAGATCACCGGAGCCGTGGCCTTTTTTGGGTTGGGCTAAGATTTGGCCCTGTTCGTTGTAGCTCAGGGCTACTTCCAGAAAGTAGGTGAGATCAGGCTTGAAGGCTACATCAGCTTGCAGGATAGCGTGGGGACGGATGGTTACGGGTGTGCCGAGTGAAGCACGCAGCCAGTCCATGAGGTACACCTGGGTGCACATGAAGGAGGAAACGGGGTTTCCCGGTAGGGCAAAAACGGTAGTATCATGAGCAGCGTGGCGGCCAAACCAGAAGGGTTTGCCAGGGCGTTGGGCGATCCGGTGGAATAGCTTTTCTACACCCAACGAATCTAAAACAGAGGGTAGAAAATCGAATTTACCTTTGGAAACACCTCCACTCAGGATGATTACATCATAATCTTGCAGGTAAGTAGCGACTTTGGTGCGAATTTCGTCTTCATCGTCGAGCAGGTGGGCGGTATCTACTTGCATACCCAAGTGGCGGAGGCTGGCCTCCAAACGGTACACATTACCCCGGCGAATCTGGTGGGGAGCGGGCGTCTCATCGATCTCTACTAGTTCGTTACCGGTAGAAATAATCATTGTTCGCGGTAGCTTAGCCACCTTTACCTGATGCTGCCCAATGCTGGCCCCTACCCCAATTTCGCTAGCACTCAGGATCACACCAGGGCTCAATAGTAATTCACCGGCCTGGCGATCGATACCTTGGGCGTGGATATTCTGTCCCTTTTCGTAAGGGACGGTGATGCGAGCTATACCATCCTTGATGTCCAAGTCTTCGTAGCGGATGACCGTATCACAACCTACTGGCAGTACGGCGCCCGTCATGACCTCCATACAGGCTGCTTGGTCGCCTAAGGTATGTTGGGGATCACCCGCAGCTGCTACGCCAGTAATCCGTAATTCCGTTTGCTTGATGGCTTCGTCGTAGAAGACGCCAATACCATCCATGGCTACCCGATTGTAAGGTGGCAGTTCACGGTCGCTGTGCCATTCTTCACGGAGTACCCGGCCCATTGCTTGCTGTAAAGGCAGGGTTTCGGTTCCAAAGTCACGGGTATTTTGGAGTACAATTTGGCGAGCTTCTGCGAAAGTGATCATGGAGTTTGGTTAAAGTGAATTACTTTTATTTTACAATCGATCAAGAAGAAATTACTTACTGAAGAGACGTTTGTACGACTGCAGAACATTTGAACTATTTCCAATAGACGTAACAGAGGTGTTTCCACTCTTGATCTACTTAAATACTTGGAGCAATTAGCTAATACTTTGCTCCTGGCATCTTCATTTTTGTCCATCGCAACAAAAACGAAGCAAAAAATGCTCGCCCCGCTAAACTCGCTCCGCTCAAACAGTACCGGGGCAGGCCTCCCGCTCATTATACCGTCCAAATATCACTACGGGAAACCTTAAAAGTAGCGCCAATCAATGAGTCTTTACATCGATGTTAAAATAGTACTAGTCGATCATCTGCGCATGGATGGCAGCAATACCCACCATGTCGACAATCTGGCGCACGCTGGCACCAATCTGTAAAATGTGAACGGGTTTCTTTAAGCCTAGCATAACCGGGCCAATGGTATCCATTCCCGCTGCAGTACCCAGCAAGTTATAGGCGATATTTGCCGAGGACAAGCTGGGGAAAATCAGCGTATTGACCTGCTCGTTTCCTAACTTAGAAAACGGGTAGTATTTCTGGCGTAGTTCCGGATTCAGCGCCATGTGCACCTGCATTTCACCATCGGCAATCCAATCTGGATGGCGCTCGTGGACAATGGCGGTGGCTTGACGCATGAGCAAAGCAGATTCTCCGTTCGGCACAGAGCCAAAGTTGGAGTAGGTCACTAAACCAATCTTGGGTTTGATATTGAAGGTCTCCACCTGCTCAGCCACCAGTTCGGTGATATCCGCAATATCTTCCGGACTCAAGAAATGGTTTACGGTAGTATCCGCCAGAAACAGTGGTCCCATGCGGGTTTGGAGAATGTGGGTACTCGCCACCTTCTTCACGCCTTCTCGTGGGCCAATAATCTGTAGTGCTGGACGCAGCGTATTAGGATACTTTCGGCTAAGGCCAGAGATCATGGCATCGGCATCTCCCAGCTCTACCATCATGGCGCCGTAGTAGTTCTTATCGCACATGAGTTCTTCGGCCTCCAACAAGGTTACACCCTTACGCTGGCGCCGCTCATGAAGAATATTGACGTAGGATTGCCAACGCTCTTTTTCACCGTCATTGGCAGGAAGCTTGGGATCAATAGTGGGCGTATCCGCCGGAATGTCAATACTATGCTCTTCCACAATCGCTCTAATAATCTCGCGATTACCTAAGAGAACAGGTTGTGCAATTCGGTCTTCGATTACCACTTGTGCGGCCTTCAAGACGGATACGTTTTCAGCATCTGCAAAGACCACCCGCTTAATTTCTTGTCGTGCTTTGGTTTCAATGACCTTCGACAGGGTGTTGTCATTGCCCAGGCGCTTGCTTAACTCCAACTCATAACCTTCCCAGTCTGTGATGGGGCTCTTGGCCACACCACTATCCATTGCCGCCTTCGCCACAGCTGGCGCAACGGTAGTGATTAGGCGAGGATCCACTGGCTTTGGAATGATGTAATCCCGACCAAAGGTCATATTGGTCGTATTGTAGGCCAGGTTGACAATTTCGGGCACAGGCTTTTTAGCTAAATCCGCTAGCGCACGTACAGCTGCCAGTTTCATCTCCTCATTGATTTCCGAAGCACGAACATCCAATGCACCACGGAAAATGAAGGGGAAACCCAGGACATTATTCACCTGATTGGGATAATCAGAACGGCCAGTAGCCATAATGGCATCAGGCCGAGCCGCGGTAGCATCTTCGTAGCTGATTTCTGGCGTAGGGTTGGCCATAGCAAAAATGACGGGATCTTTGGCCATCCGCTTAACCATATCCTGGCTGAGGATATTACCGCGAGATAAACCAATGAATACATCTGCGCCCTCAAGAATGTCGGCTAGACTAGTATCCGCTGGTCTATTACCGTTCACGAATTCGGGTTTCTTGCCATCCAGATTATCGCGATCTGGGTGGATCAGCCCCTTACTATCGTACATAAAGATGTTCTCCTTGCGAGCACCCAAAGAACAGTAGATCCGGGTACAAGAAATGGCGGACGCTCCGGCACCGTTAACGATGATTTTGGCATCCGCAATATCCTTACCGACCAATTCCAGGGCATTTAACAAGGCCGCACCACTGATGATAGCCGTACCGTGCTGATCATCGTGCATAACCGGGATATTCAACTCCTCCTTGAGGCGTTCTTCGATTTCAAAGCAGGCCGGTGCAGATATATCCTCCAAGTTGACTCCACCGAAGGTAGGTTCCAGGAGTTTTACCGTACGGATAAACTCATCCACGTCTTTGGTATCTAGCTCCAGATCAAAGCAGTCGATATCAGCGTAGATCTTAAAGAGTAGCCCTTTACCCTCCATTACAGGCTTGCTGGCTTCGGGCCCAATATCACCGAGGCCCAAAACCGCCGTACCGTTACTGATTACAGCTACGAGGTTACCTTTGGCAGTATACTTATAAACGTCATCAATATTTTGGTCGATCGCCAAACAAGGTTCAGCTACACCCGGCGAGTAGGCCAGCGACAAATCACGTTGGTTAGCCGTTTCTTTGGTGGGGATTACTTCAATCTTTCCGGGGCGTCCTTTGGCGTGGTAATGGAGTGCCTCTTGTTTGATATCCATAGTTGGTTTCTATTTGGTAGATGGCATGGTCAAGTCCGCTTGGGAATGACTTATGTTAGGTCTATGTGTGATGGAACAATCAGCCTAACCATAAGTTGGCTGAAACGGGGGGCAAATATAGACGGAAAAGTGGAGTATTGGATGAATAAGGTAAGTCCAAGTGGGTACAATTCGAATCAGTGCTAGGGCCGCAGGATAGAAAAACCAACTTAACCTTTATTGCTTTGCAAATAGAAACACATTTGTTTGTAATCAAATTTCTTCGTACATTTATTCCAAGCATAAAGAAAAGCGCTCAATCAGTGTTTCTCTACCTCGCGCCATGGGCGAGCTAATCGGTGGTCATCATTCCCAGCTTTTCTGCTTGATATAGGATGTTGTTGGCCTTATCTGCGAAGGATCGTCGATAAGGGTGTGATCCTGCTGTCTTATCCTGATATGGATAGATGGTTGATGGACCTGGCGAATAAGGGTGGGTCCCGCCGTGGCGGGCGTGCAGCTAACGCTCCCCTTCAACGTCTACAAGACATCTTCACTTAGGTCACTGAAGTAAGCTAAATCTTAATTACTCCACCTCCATCTGCATATACACCAAATCAAATCCCGGCGCCCAGTAGTCTTTTTTCTTGCGGACCGTCTCAAAGCCACCTCTAGCGAAAAAACCCTCCGCCATTTGGGAGGTGCGGACAATGATCACCTTGGTTTTAGGATTGTTGCGTAGCTGATCTAAGCAATGATTTAGGAGTTTCATCCCGATACCTCTGCCTTGTGTATTGGGGTCCACAATAAACCAGGAAACTCGGCCATCATCACTATCGGGATACCAATTACCTCCGGCACAGCCAAGAACGATTCCGTTTTCCTCCCAGACATAATGCTCATGTGAATGAAGGCCCAGATAGCGAATGAAGTCGGCTTCTTCCTCCGGTGCGAAATAGGCAGGAGTGTTGAGCCTCAGCAACTCTAGTAGTCGGTCTTGATCTGCTGCTTGGTAGGTCCTGATCATGATAATGGCTTGTAGGCCACCGCTTTAATTTCAACAAGTAAGTTAGGATGTGGCAGCTGATGCACCGCCACCGTGGTGCGAGTCGGGCCAGTGGCGTGGTTAAAGAATTGAGCGTAGGCTGCGTTGTAGCCAGGAAAATCTTTCATATCCACCAAGAAACTGGTAATATCAATGACGTCTTTCAAGCCTGAATCCACACTAGCTAGCAGGCCATCGATATTCTCCAGTACCGCTTTAGTCTGCTCACGAATGTCTTTTTCTATCGTTCCATCAGCGTGGATAATAACTCCAGCGTGGTAATTACCCGCACGTAAAGCGTGTAGGTGACTTCATCTACGTTTCTGGTACCAGTAGTCGTCGACCTGATAATTC
>JBCBWU010000321.1:0-5682 GCA_039816955.1 Bacteroidota bacterium | reverse complement strand
TAACAACACTTAACACTAGTGAACCGCCGTGATACGAGAACCGTACGTCCGGTGGTGTGAGGGGGATAAAGTAAAGACAGTCTCCTTTGTGATTATCACAGGTATAAAAGACCGCTTTACTTTACCCTACTCGATTATTCAGTGGCTTTATTGCACCTGCTTTTTACCGTTCTTCCATACGACACTGACCAAGGTTATTTCTCGTTAAGCTGCCTTGCCTTTGGTATTGTTTTGCATGATTTCAGCCAACTCATCATAGACCATTCCCCAGGCCTTTTCCAATTCCAAACTCCAATTTTCTTCCAGGGCTGTTGCCAGGGTCCACAGTAGTGCCTGCCGTACCATTTGATAGTCCGTTTCCGTGATGTTTAAACGCTGATGGCGTTGCGCCAAGGAAGTTAGCTGAAGACTAAGTTGGTCCAACTCATGAAGTGATTGAATCACCATGTCCAACATCATCACAAATTTTTCATCCTGGGTATTAATAGCTGTGCTAAATAGGGAGCGGGTATCGGGAGCCAGATCAAATAATCGATAGTAGAATAGCGTGCCCAGTGTGCAGGAAAGGGGAGTAATTATTTTCCAACTGGCTTGGATGAGGTGTTTTTGTAGGGGTGTCATGATTCAGGTTTTACGTAGCTCTAGGACGGTGGTTTATTGCTTATTACAAATCTGCGATTATCCAGTGACGAAAGCCAGGAAGCTGGGGTCAACATAGAAAATACTGTAGTCAAAGTGGCAGCGTGGAGTCAAAGGGTGCACAAATCAATATTTGTCAGTTATATTTCTTTAATCACACCTCTTCTACGGTAGAATAGAGAACCGTATCCGTTTCTTTGGGTTAGGCTTTTATCTGGATCATTGCGGGGCATTATCTGGTGCTTTTGCACCATTTCCAGTGCCTCTGAATGACCGTGCATAAATCAACTTAAACTCATTAAACGTCTATAAGACATGAAGCAACTTGTACTCTTATTTTCTCTTTCATTATCCATCAATCTACTACTTGCGCAAGAGTGGGAGTCTGTAGCAGGTTTGCCGGGCGGAGCCTCCGACGCACGCCATCACCCTGTTACCTTTTCCGTTGGCGACTATGGGTATTTGCTAACCGGCGCAGTGAATGGCACCGCCGCTAAAGACTTTATGCGTTACGACGCGATTAGTGACACTTGGGAAGAACTTCCTGATTTTCCAGGTGCTGCTCGTAGCTTTTCCTACGCTACCTCGCGTGGAACTAAAGCTTATGTAGGTTTTGGTGGAGCAGATGGTGTCGCCTTTCGTGATCTTTGGGAGTACGATACAGAAACCGAAGAGTGGACTCGCTTGGCCGACTGCCCTTGTGCAGGTCGCTTTCACCCTGCTCTTATTCAACTTGGGGAAACGATCTACGTTGGTATGGGTAACAATTCAAGCAACCTGCGGGACTGGTGGGAGTACGATATCCCTACTGATACCTGGACACAGAAGGATAATTTACCTGGACCAACCAGACACCATCCTTTTTACTTCGGGATTGGAGATATTGCCTATGTCGGCTTTGGCCATGGTAGTAGTGGAGGGAGTCCCTCCAATATTTACAATGACTTTTACCAGTTCGACCCCTCTACTGATGAATGGACACAGTTAAATGATTTTCCTGGTGAGGCCCGTGTAGCTGGAACGCAATTCGACTATAACGGCAAAGGATATATCCTAAGTGGTGACGGGGCTGATCACGACCATATGGCAGAGGGGGAATTTTGGGAATATGACCCAGCATCTGACGAATGGACACAGTTGACCTCACACCCTGGAAACAGTAGCCGCTGGGCACCAGGCAGTTTTGTGATTGATAATTATGCGTATCTCACCTGTGGCCTTAGTATTGACCGTTTGGAAAGCGATATGATGCGCTTTGAACTGGAACCACTTTCTACCAGTACCAGTGAATTTTCAGTTACGCCTATTGCGGTTTTCCCTAACCCCGCCACAAGTATGGTTTTCATTACAAAAGAAATCACAGATTTCGAGGAGGTGCGCCTCGTGAATAGCTATGGTCAACTGCTACAAACTGTGACTTCCAATCAGGTAGATGTAAAGGCTTATCCAGCCGGTGTATACTATCTACAGTTTTTCCAGGATGGAGATATGCGGACGGAAAAGATCAGTATTGTCAAGTAAGCTATATCTAGCTTATAGGGCTATTGAGATTACTGATTACGAGCGAGGCGAAGTGGACATCCACTTCGCCTCGCGTCATTGTAAAATTAGCGATTAAGCCATTCTTTGAAGGCTCTGGTGTTAGCGGAACTGACGAAAATATCGCGGCGTGCTGCTGGCTGCAGCTCTACTTTTATCCTGCTCTTGGAGAGGCTGATGATTTTATTAATCACTTCAAATTGAGCAATGAAACTGCGGTTTAGACGGTACCAGTGTTGAGGGTCAAGTAGATCTTCTAAATCGCTTAGCCGATAATCCACGATGTAGCGATTGCCTTCCCGGGTGACCAGAAAAACGTAGCGATCCTCTCCCTCAAAATAAGCCACTTCTGATGTTGGGATACTCAAGATTTTATCCCCTCGGCTCACAATGAATCGTTCCTGGTATTTCTTCTCTTCACCTTTAAGTTGAGCTACCAATTGACTCAGGTTGGCCATGTTGTACTGGGGTTGGTACGACCTGTATTTATCCAAAGCCTTACTCAGGTCACTGGCTTCGATTGGCTTCAACAGATAGTCGATACTGTTGACTTTGAAAGCCCGAATGGCGTACTGGTCATAAGCTGTGGTGAAAATGATTGGAGTTTGTACTTCCAATTGTTCAAAAATCCGAAAGCTGAGATCGTCAGACAGGTGGATATCTAGGAAGATCAGATCGATCTCTGGTTGAGTTTGCAGGTATTCTACCGACTTTTTTACGGAGCCTAATTTTTCGGTGATTTGAATATTGGGGTTCAAATCCAGTAGCATGCGTTCCAGATGGTTTCTGGCGTGCTTTTCGTCTTCAATGATTAGAATTTTCATGATTTCGGGTGTTTAGGGGTTACAGTAATGGTAGTTGAGCGATATAATGGGTATCGGTTTTTTGGAAGGAAGGACGCTTATCGGTCAATAATCGATAACGCTCTTCCAAATTTCGCAGGCCTATTTTGGTGCTGTCTGCGGGCGTGGTACGTGGGTTGAGGGTATTACGTATGCTCAGTTGCTCATGGTTGGCAATGAGCTCCAGCTCGAGTGGGGCCTCTTCGGAGACAATATTGTGCTTGAGGGCATTTTCAATCAGTAGCTGCAAGGCAAAAGGAGGAATGCTGCGGTCAAGAGCAGCTTCGGCAATATTTTCTTTAATGAGTAAAGCATCATCAAAGCGCATTTCCTGTAGGTGCAGATAATCGCGCGTGAATATCAGCTCCTCCTCTAATCGGATCAACGGATCATCCTTCACTTCCAGTAGGCGTCGGTATACCTTGGCAAAGTAGCCGCCAAACAGGACCGCCTTATCGGGAGCAGGATGAATCAGTGAAATCAATACATTGAGGCTGTTGAAGAGAAAGTGGGGATTGATTTGATTGCGCAGAATCTCAAATTTCGCTTTGATTTGCTCGCTTTCTTGTTGGGCAGTCCGTAGCAGAAGTTGGTCGCGCTCGCTGGTGAGCGACTGGTTGGTGGTCCGCAGTTCGTAGAGCTCGAGGGCTTGTCGAATGATGAGGTCCAGCTCTTCCACCTGCCAGGGCTTGGAAACGTAGTGGTAAATCTTACCCTTATTGATCGCGTCGATCACCGCTTGTAGATCGGTGTAACCCGTAAGTAAAATGCGAATGATATCTGGGTATTTATCCCGGACAATCTCCAGAAAATCTGTACCGTACATGCCAGGCATTCGCTGGTCACTAATGACCAGGTGTACCTGGTTGGCATTCAGTTGATCCAAAGCCTGTGTGGCGCTTTCTGCTAACAGGACTTTGTATCTACGCCGGTAGATTGACTTAAACGCAAGCAAGTTGTCTGGCTCGTCGTCTACGTACATGATGGTGTATTCGGTGCTCATTCCTGTTCTGTTTTCGGGTCAATAGGAAGCGTGATACTAAAAGTGGAGCCCACTCCAGGCTCACTCGCCACGACGATGGTGCCTTGGTGCTGATTGATGATGCCGTAGCTAATCGATAGCCCCAATCCAGTGCCTTGTCCTACCTTTTTGGTCGTGAAAAAAGGTTCAAATATCTTCTGTTGGATGCTGGTGTCCATACCGCTTCCGTCATCACTTATGGTGATCAGTATACGGTCTGTCCCCTGCATAGCGGTTGTAATCCTAATCGTTCCGGCCCCGCTGATAGCCTGGGACGCATTATTGATTAAGTTGAGAAACACCTGATTCAAGCGACTGATCTGGCAGATGATATCCGGCAGCTTATTTAGGTCTGTTTTGATTTGTATCGGTGCGGGAATACTTCCCTGTACCAGGGTGATCGTACTCAAAATACCTTCATTGATATCGGCAGGCAAGAAGCGTTCGTCGGTATTACGGGAAAAAGTGCGCAAGCTACTGACGATGAGCCGGGTTCGTTCTGCTCCCCGCTCTATACTGCTAATGAGCTGGCTGATCTCAGCACTCAGGTAGGTATTGTCCAGCTGGTCACTAAGCTCCAACAGGTTTTTCAGTTCTTCCTCTGGTTGATCACTTTGCTTGACCTTCTGCAGGGCATTGAGCAGCTGCCGTACTTCGTCGAAGTCTAGTTTAAGTGCGGCCAGATTAGCGGTGATGAAATTAACGGGGTTGTTAATTTCGTGGGCAATGCCAGCGGTGAATTGACCCAAGGAGGCCATCTTCTCATTTTGAATCAGATGACTTTGCGTATTGTTGAGGCGTTCCACCAGGGCTTCTTTTTCTTTGAGGAGCGCCTGCGTTGTAGCTTGTTCCTTGCGGAGGCGTTGCAATGCCCTTTGTCGCCAATAAAGGCCTAAGAAAATAGCCAAGCATAGGGCACCCAATAGAATAATACCGCCAATAAGCCAGGTGCGTTCGCGTTCTTGTGTTTCTTGTGCAATTTTCAATTGTGCTATTTCCTGGTCTTTGGAAAAGTTCTCAAAGCGGGTCTTTTCCGCCTGTAGCTGCGTGTTAATTTCAGCATTAAAGAGGCTATCCTTCAGGCTGGTGTATTGCTGATGATTTTGATAAGCTGATTCCCAGTTTCCGGCGGCGGCCTCCAATTCAGCCAACGTGCGGTATTCCTCTCGCATATTGTCTGGACGCCCTACTTCCAGTGCAATCGCTAGGCTTTCTTTGGCGTAAGCAATAGCTTGCGATAGGTTGCCTTTTCGCTCTTCAATTGAAGCTAATGTATTAATGACCATACCCAGTCTTGGCCGGTCATTGGCTTGATCGAAGTGCTTAAAACTCAGTTCGGCGTATTCTTCGGCAACCGCAACTTGATCTAACAAGAGATAGGCTTCGGCAAGATTGATAGCCACTGCCCCGATGCCAATGTTGTGCTGGATGGAAGTGAAGAAAGCTAGCGCAGGTTCGAGGTAGAGTATAGCGCTATCCGCTTTCGCCAGCTCTACGTACAATCCGCCAATATTTACTTGTGAACTGGCAACGAGACTTTCCCTACCGGAGACTTGCTGGTGCAATTCCAGGGATTTTCTGAAGTAATACAGGGCACGTTCGTTCTGCTCGATGGTGTACCAGACGTTCCCAATTCCATTG
>JBCBWU010000320.1:0-5723 GCA_039816955.1 Bacteroidota bacterium | reverse complement strand
GTTGTTGAATATCCGGATCGCCGTGGGGAAGCTTGTTCTGTCAATCAGCATGCTATTAAATTACCTGTATACAATAGCTTCGGCATTCCCAATCATCCCAACTTTCGTTTAGGCCCGCTTGATGGTAGCCCATGTGATACCCTTGGTATCGACAATATTCCCCTAGCTCGCTTCCGCACTGATCAAGACACTGCGGATTATCTCTCCTTTTACTTTCAGGACTTGAGCGATTATGAACCCGCCGATTGGTTCTGGGATTTTGGTGATGGTACGACTAGCCAGGATACTTCACCCGTACACGTATATGCGCAGGATGGCATCTATGAGGTTTGCCTAACAGTGATTAACGTTAATGGCAGTCATAGCTGGTGTGATACACTTTATTTAGGCGTAGTGGATGCTGTTGATCAAGTAGAATCTACCATCACAGTACAGGTTTTTCCTAACCCATTTCAGGAATATTTTTCTCTAGTACTACCGGATTATTACCCACGTGAGGCCTATATCCTACTCTATGACTTATCCGGCCAACTTATCCATCGACAACGGATCTGGCAAGGGTGGAATGCAGTGGAGCTTCCGCACTTGCCTACAGGGATGTATGTGTATGATTTGTGGGATGGCAGTGTTAAATTGGGGCAAGGGAAAGTGGTGAAGCAGTAGCGTAGGCCTGCCAGCTGGTGGGTCTACTTTCCAACCGCTTAAGAATTATGTTGAAGTGTATATTTATTTCAGTTGTATGTTTCTTATTTGTCCTTGAAGTTCGAGGACAAGAACTCTTTCAGCGACATCCATATGATCATGTCTGGATATTTGGAAATTTTGCCCAGAATCTTAAGCTTGATTTTAATGATGCATCACCGGTGCTTAGTTTGATCAATTCTCCTATCGACTTCGATGCTGCTAATACAAGTGTTTGTGACACGACTGGGACGCTCCGTTTATACTCCAATGGCTTTCGAGTACTGAACGAACAAAATCTGTATCTACAAAATGGTTTTCGAATTAATGAGCAGTATGACTACACGGAGGATTGGCTAGGAACAGGTCATCGACAAACACAAGGTATAATCTCCCTTCCACTTCCTGGGGATACAAATGAGACCTATTGTTTGCTCTATACAGAACCAATTTACATTACAGGCAATGATGGAGAAACAAATATTAATGCAAACAATATATATATGGCCGAAGCTTCGTTTTCGGAGAGTTCACAAGGAGTGATAGTTGATAAAGATTTCTTGGTGTTAGCTGATACTTTAAATACTGGACAGATCACCGCCTGCCGGCATGGTAATGGCCGGGATTGGTGGGTTGTGGTTCCGAATATGAATGAAGGAATCTACAATAGATTATTGATTTCAAATCGGGGTGTTGAGAATTATGGTATTTTGAATACAGGCGATTCATATCCGAGGGGAGTTGGCCAAGCTTCTTTTTCCCCTGATGGTAGTAAATATGCCTTATATAGTGCTAATGATTTTGAAGTGGAAACTAACTACTTTGTAGTTTACGACTTTGATAGATGTACTGGCGAACTCAGCAGCCCAATTATTCATACACAAGGATTAGAAAGTATAGTTAACGGTGTTACTATTTCTGGAAATGGTCGTTTTGCCTATCATTCTGCAGGAGTAAATTTATATCAGTATGATTTACAGGCAGCTAATATTGTTGCTTCTCGCATACTGATTGACACTTGGGATGGATACTATAATTTAACCAACCCAGACTTCTTCCCTTCTACCTTTGGTTTAGCCCAACTGGCCCCAAATGGAAAGATATACATAGCCACTCCCGGCTCCGGTCTCCAATACCATATCATCCACAACCCTAACAAGCGAGGAACAGCCAGTAATTTTGAGCAGCGTGGCTTGCCCTTTACCCAATGGAATTTTCGCTCTATACCTAACCTCCCATACTACGGCCTTGGACCCTGGGATGGCAGCCCTTGTGACACCCTTGGCATTGATAACCCCGTGCCAGAAGCTCAATACGAATTCACACAAGACAGCAGTGCCTTACAAATTGAGTTTTTCGATGCCAGCCACTACGCCTATGAATGGTCCTGGGATTTTGGTGATGGTTCAGAATTTGATACGGTGCAACATCCAGTTCATACCTTTGCTGAAGAGGGTACTTATCAAGTCTGTTTACAGGTGAGTAATGTCACGGGGCAGGATGTGTACTGTGAGGATATTTATGTGGGACTGGTCAATACGAATACGGCACTGCGTCAGGAGGCCAAAATCCGCACCTTTCCCAATCCTGTAGGTACTGGACCGCTTACTTTTGAGGTGGAGCTGCCGGAGGGAAATCCAACCTCTGACTTATCTCTTCGGCTGTACAATGCACAAGGTCAGCAGATAGTGGAGCAAGCGCTTAATCCTACTGAACCAGTCTGGCGAACGAAGGTTGATATGGCGAGATGGCCACGCGGGGTTTACTTGTATGAATTGATTGGAGACGGTGCACTACTGGGGAGTGGGCGGGTGGTGAAGTAATTAGGTGTATTATGATGAAGTATCTACTCATTCTCTTCGCTTGGCTCATTTTATTACCAGCAGTGCAGAGCCAAGAACTCTTCCAACGCCCATCGCATGATTATGTGTGGACTTTTGGCAATTTTGAGTTCAATGTAAGGCTAGATTTTAACACATCTCCTCCTACACTAAGCTTGGTTGATACACCAATAAATTTTGCCGCAAGTAATACTAGTATTTGCAATTCAGATGGAGAACTCCAGTTGTATACTAATGGGTTCCGGGTTTTAAATGGGCAACAACAATTTTTGCAAAATGGTTATCGGATTAATGAACAATATGATTACCCCGAGGATTGGTTAGAAACGGGACATCGGTACACACAGGGAATTATATCTATTCCTGCTCCTGGTGATATTGATAATAACTATTATTTGTTCTACACGGAGCCAATCTACTACACCAATAGTGATGGAGGAACTGAAGTTAATGCACACAATATATACTTAGCAGAAGCTTCTTTCTCGGAAAATCCCCAAGGAACTATAGTTGATGAAGATTTTTTGTTGATCAGCGACACCCTTAATGCTGGTCAAATCACTGCCTGTAGGCATGGCAATGGACGAGATTGGTGGGTATTGGTTCCAAATATGCACGAAGGAGTATACAATAGGTTCTTAATTTCAGACCAAGGAGTTGAAGAATATAATGTCTTAACAACAGAAGAGAATTACCCTAGAGGAATTGGTACAACAATTTTTTCACCAGATGGTACACATTACGTTGTCTACAGTGCAGAGTTTCTACCTGAAAAAACCTATGTCATGTTTTATGATTTTGATCGGTGTACGGGAGAGCTTACTAGCCCTATAATACACGAACATGAATTGGAAAGCATTGTCAACGGATTGGCTATTTCCGAAAATAGTCGTTTTGTTTACCATTCGGCAGGTTCTAATCTCTATCAATATGATCTTCAGTCGGAAGATATTCCTGATTCCCGAACCTTAGTGGACTCCTGGGATGGTTATTACAATGGAGATAACCCTGACTTTTTCTGGGCTACATTTGGATTGTCCCAATTAGGACCCGACGGTAAAATCTATATCGCCACTCCCAGTTCTGGTCTACAATACCACATCATCCACAACCCCAATAAGGGAGGAACAGCCAGTAATTTTGAGCAGCGCGGTTTACCTTTTACCCAGTGGAATTTTCGTTCTATTCCCAATCTGCCCTACTACGGCCTTGGCCCTTGGGATGATAGCCCTTGTGATACGCTCGGCATTGATAACCCCGTGCCGGAAGCCCGCTACGAGCACACTCAGGATAGCAGTGCCTTACAAATCGAATTCTTCGATGCCAGCCACTACGCCTACGAATGGTCCTGGGACTTTGGTGATGGTTCGGAATTGGATACCGTGCAACATCCAGTTCATACTTTCGCTGAAGAGGGCACCTATCAAGTTTGTCTGCAAGTGAGTAATGTCACGGGGCAGGATGTGTACTGTGAGAATGTTTATGTGGGGGTAGTAAATACGAATACGCCACTGCGCCAGGAGGCTAAAATCCGCACCTTTCCCAATCCTGTAGGTACCGGCCCACTTACTTTTGAGGTGGAGTTGCCGGAGGGGAATTCAGCCTCCAATTTATCGCTTCGGCTGTATAATGTACAAGGTCAACAGATAGTTGGGCAAGCGCTTAATCCCACTGGACCAGTTTGGCGAACGAAGGTTGATATGGCGAGATGGCCACGTGGGGTTTACTTGTATGAATTGATTGGGGACGGTGGAGTGCTGGGGAGTGGGCGGGTGGTGAAGTAAAAAACTACTAGAGCCTTCGACGATCGGCATTGCATGTAATTTAGATGGTAGCTTCTCTCGGAGCAGCACCTATGACAAGGTGATCAAATGAAAGAAACTTTCACTCAATTGGAGCTTGAACAGAATCAGAGTGAAGCTACCAGGCTTGAATGATGGACTTTATCTGCTGAGAATACAGGAGGTTGACGGTACTGTTCATACGATCAAAATTATTATTGCAAACTAAAGCAATTGCTCTCTTGGCCTTTTCAGTAGGTCAAGGGAGCATCCTATATAAGATGCGGTTACATATACTATTGCTACTCCTGTTAAGGTTATCAGTGACTTTGAGCGCGCAGTTCATGGACAACACCTGGGTGTTGGGCTACGCAGGTGCTGACGAAGAGCAGGATTCTTTTGGCCTTGCCTTTTTAACCTTTTTTGACAATCAGCTTAGCATAAGTGGTGAAGTTGAGACGGCAATACGTATACGTATCAATAACTCTTCAATCAGCAACACGGATGGAAATTTACTTCTTTTTACCAACGGACTTGCCATTCATAATTCTTCTCAAGAAATAATTGAGAATGGAGATAGTATGTACATTGGAGAATTTGACTTAGGATATGACTATCCTCAGTCTACCTTAATGTTACCCGCTCCTGGTAATGAAGACCAGATTATAATTGTTTCCACCTTCGCTAGTTGGGCTACTACAGTAATTGGTGACCAACTCCTTTACTCAGTAGTAGATTTATCAGCTAATCATGAGGAAGGAACTGTAATTATCAAAAATGAACTTTTATTAGATGATAATTTTGGTACAGGCAAATTAGTAGCTGTTCGCCATGCCAATGGAAGAGATTGGTGGATGATTTACGCTATTCGGAATTCTAACCGATTTGTTCGGTTTTTGATTAGTCCTGAAGGGGTTCAGCAAGTGGGAGATCAAGTAGTTGGCGAAGCTCATGTGTCAGGGTTTGGACAAGCCCAATTTTCTCCAGATGGTAGAATATTTGTTCATTACAATGCTGTTAATGTAGATACAGGAACTTTTGCTTACGTCTATGAATTTGATCGATGCTCGGGCCTGTTAGATTATCAAATTACTATCCCAATTCCATTAAATGGGGCATCTGGGGGTGCCGCGATTTCTAAGAGTTCTGAATTTTTATATGTAAATACAACTAATGTTATCTACCAATATGATCTCATGGCTGATGATATTCTGGCCTCGGAAGATATCATAGCCGTCTACGATGGTTTTCTAGACTTTCTACCTACTACTTTTTTCATGGGGTCATTGGCAAGAGATGGTAAAATTTATGTCTCTTCCCCCAACGGGGTACTTAGTCTTACAGTTGTTGAATATCCGGATCGCCGTGGGGAAGCTTGTTCTGTCAATCAGCATGCTATTAAATTACCTGTATACAATAG
>JBCBWU010000031.1:0-42407 GCA_039816955.1 Bacteroidota bacterium | reverse complement strand
GTTTCACTGAAGTCGTGCAGCCCGACGGTACGATAAGGTTTGAATCTGTACAGAACAACAACTCTGGACTGTCGCTGGAGTTGACGCAAATTATCCCACAAACGGGAGGTCAACTATTCCTGCGTAGCAACCTTCAGCGTTTTGATGACTTTGAATCCGACTTTAGTCTGTATAACGGGCGCCCTTTTCGCTTCGGCATCATCCAGCCCATTTTCGCCTTCAATTCTTTCAAGTGGGACCGCCAGCTGGCGCCACTTAGAGTAGAGGAGGCGGAGGCCAACTTTCGTTTAAATCGTGAACTCATTCGCGAGGAAGTCACCCAACTGTTTTTTGATTTACTGTTGGCCGGGCAGGAGAGCCGAATTGCGGATACCAATTATTACGCCAATGAGCGCTTGTTCGCCATTGCGGAAGAACGCTACAGTTTGGGCAAAATTAGCCGTCGTGATTTGCTGCAGCTCGAACTTGAACTGGTTTCTGCCCAGCGTGGACAATTACGCGCACAACAGACGGTACAGCAAGCTTCCGCTGCAGTGGCTACTTATTTGGGCCTCGCGGCCAAAGATCAGTTGTTCGTTGCGCAAGCTCCAGCGGAGATTGTCGATTTATCCTTGACCAATGAAGAAGCTTGGTCACAAGCGCTGGCAAATCGCCCGGAGTGGGTTCGCTTCGGCCGGGAGATGATGGAAGCTCGCCGCGATATGGACGAGGCACGTCGAAGTGGCGCGCCTTCGTTACAGCTCGTCGCGGCCAGTGGCCAAGCCCGTAGTAGTACAGAGCTTATGGATATTTACCAGGATGCTCAGGCGGAGGCCTTTATCCAGCTACAGATCAGTGTGCCAATTTTGGATGGTGGCCGCCGTAAGCGTACGATGGAGCGAGCTCAAGTGCAGCAAGCTTTTGCTTCCCAGCGCATTGAGCGCGAGCAACTGGAGCTAGAGCAAATCGTAGCGAACACGCTGACCAATTTTCAAAGCCTACAACAAGAATTAGAGCTGGCAAATCGCCAACAAGATCTGGCGGCCGAACGCTTTCGCATTACTACCGAAAGCTACATCCTTGGCGCTAGCGCTTTATCCGAACTAACACTTGCTCAACGCGAAAAAGACCAGGCTACGCGCACTTGGGCCGCCACCCAACGCGCCTACTGGATCGCCTACGCTGGCCTCCGCCAGCTAACGCTGCCCGATTAACGGGCAGCTCATTTAGCGTCTCCCGAGTTCCTTCGAGTCTCCGGACTCGAAGGAACCGACTCGAAGGCATGCTAAAAACAAATCAATAACATAAAATCAACCACATATGCTTACGCTACAAAACATCAACAAAGTCTACCGCACCGACACCATTGAGACTCTTGCCCTCAATAACATTAGTCTTAGTGTTGGACAAGGAGAATTCTTGTCTATCATGGGCCCTTCCGGCTGTGGTAAGAGTACCCTGCTCAATATCATGGGCTTGATCGATGAACCAACTCAAGGCCAGATCGAAGTAGCCGGGCAGCAGATTGCGGACTATAACAGCAAAGCAACTGCGCGCTTCCGTAACCAGCACCTGGGATTCATCTTTCAGAGCTTTCACCTCATCAATGACTTATCAGTACTGGATAATGTGGAACTCCCCTTACTCTATCGTAAAGTAGGCAGTGCGGAACGCCGTCGGCTGGCCGAGGAAGCTTTGGAACAAGTGGGTTTGAAAAATCGCATGCGTCATTTTCCCAGTCAGTTATCTGGTGGACAGAAGCAGCGGGTGGCAATTGCCCGTGCTATAGTTGGCCGTCCGGATATCATTTTGGCGGATGAGCCCACTGGTAATCTGGATAGTGTAATGGGCAATGAGGTGATGGATATTCTACTGCGCCTCAACGAAAGCGCCGGCACCACCATCGTAATGGTAACCCACGATGAACGCATGGCCAAGCGCACTCACCGTTTGGTACGCTTATTTGACGGAAGCCAGGTACAATAAATCACCCAAAATCCACAGACTCATGTTATTAAACTATCTAAAACTTGCCCTCAAAGTGCTTGGGCGAAATAAGTTTTTTACCGCGATCAGTTTGTTCGGTATCAGCTTTACCTTGCTGATTCTGATGTTGATCACCGCCTTTTACGATGCCGAATTTGGCAAGAATGCTCCCCTTACGGAGAAGGATCGGATGGTGTTTTTAGGGTCGCTTAAGCTAGAGTTGGCCAATCCTGATACCGTTTGGACGATTGATTCTACCCTCATGGATGGACAAATGGCGTATGACTCCACTTTCACAATTGGAGAAGATGTTTCCAGCACCTCCATCTCTCAGTTTAGTTATGATTTTTTGAATAAGCACCTTGGAGATATGGAAACCAGTGCGAACCAAACCTTCTTCAGTGGTGGCCACGACTATGATATCTTTTTGGACAACCGCAAGATTTCTATAGACGCGCTTTATGCCGATGAGGAGTACTGGAATCTCTTTGATTTTGAATTTGTTGCAGGCGATCCATTCACCGGAGGTCACGTACGCGATGCTAGCCCTGTTGCTGTAATCACTACTGATCTGGCCGAGCGCTATTTTGGCAGCTCGGAGGAGGCCATGGGCCAGGAAATAGAATTAGGTAGCCGCGTGCATAAAGTGATTGGACTGGTGGAAAAAGCCCGTACAACAGCTCCACTAGTTGCTGCGGAAGCCTTTCTTCCGTTGACGACCATAGAGGCGCGCATGTTGGAAGACACGGATTTTCACGGCAACATGGCGGGTGTCTTTATGGCCAGCGAAAAGGCTGATATTCCTTTGATCAAGGAGGAAGTTTCCAGTAAGGTTTCCGCGGTAGTTTATCCTACCCCCGAAGATTATAATCGTGTTTCTACTATTCCAATGGACTCCGCAGAGATGTTTGCCGGCATGATTCTAGATCAAAACGACCCAGCCAAAGCACTCTCCATTATTCGACTGGTTTTTGGCATCTTACTGTTATTCTTCGTACTGCTGCCAACGCTTAATCTGATCAATATGAACCTGAGCCGAATTATGGAGCGGGAGGCAGAAATTGGCGTTCGCAAAGCCTTTGGGGCTCACTCGGGTACCATCCTCTACCAGTTTGTTTTTGAGAATATCATTATCACCTTCATTGGTGGAGTGATCGGCATGCTGCTAGCCATGCTCGTGCTGTACTTGATCAACGATAGCCAGGTACTTCCCCAATTGACCCTACGCTTTAATGGTACGGTCTTTCTCTACAGTCTCATTATCTGTTTACTATTCGGCATCATTTCTGGCCTTCTACCCGCTTGGAAAGTATCGCGCTTGCAGATTGCTGATGTCCTAAAAAGCAACCAACTATGATCAAGCATATCCTCACATTAGTATGGAATAAGAAGCGCAGTAATGTGCTAATGCTACTGGAGATTTTCGTAGCCTTTTTGATCCTTTTTGCGGTCTTCACTTTCGCAATTCATTACTTGCGTATTTATCAGTCTCCACTTGGGTTTAATACGACTGAATCAATGTTGGTGTACCTGACCATGGAGGAGGATATGGACTCGGTCGCGCAGCTGGAAATGCGGGAGCAGCTCCGGCGAGAAATCGAGACCTTTCCTGAAGTAGAGGGAGCTTCCTTTACCTCTGGTATCGCTCCTTTTTCGGGCTCGATGTGGTCCTGGTCTAACGATGACAATGGCTTCCATGTGTGGACGTGCATCTATCCCACAGATGAGAACTTTGCGGAAGTAGCAGAGCTGAATCTTGTGGAAGGACGTTGGTTCGATCAGAATGATCTCAATGGTAAATATCCGGCAGCGGTAGTCAATAAGATGTTTGTGGATGAGTATTTCCCTGATCGGCCCATCGTCGACTCGGTTATGCAGATTGGAGGCGAACGCAAGATTGTTGGAGTTGTAGATCATTTCAAGTACCGCGATGAGTTTGAGGCCGAACTGGCGTTAACTTTCCTACAAACGCCATTGCACGATTCAGATTTAAGAAGTATGCAGATTCGCCTACGCCCGGGTACACCAGCTGAATTTGAGCAAGAACTCAATACGACCATTGCTCGCGTTACCAAACGCCGTGATTTTGTGATCAATTCCCTGGAAACCCAACGAGTTCGCCAAAGTCGCAGTACGTGGATTCCACTGATTGCTGGTTTGTCGATTTGTGGTTTCCTGATTCTCAATATTGCCCTGGGGTTGTTTGGGGTGCTATTCTACAACATCAATAAGCGTCGAGCCGAGATCGGACTACGTAGAGCATTAGGTGCGTCCCAAAGTGAAATTACCAGTCAATTCACTTTGGAGGTATTTCTAGTCGCGTTTATTGCTATGCTATTGGCTGCCATCTTAGCGGTTCAGTTTCCATTGCTGGGTGTACTGGAAATTCCTTCTGAAAATTTCTATTGGTCTATTCTCGCCACCTTCGGCTTGATCAGTGTCGTAGTATTCGCCTGTGCCTTTATGCCTAGCCGTCAGGCTGCGGGTATCCACCCAGCTGCGGCCCTGCACGAGGAGTAGCGAGGCGAAATTGATGGTGGGATTGAAATGAAGCCTATCAATTAAAATTAGGATTAGAATTAGAGTCAGAATGTGGTCATTTCCGGACCGGGCATTGATTCTAATCCTAATTCTCATTCTTATTCTAATTCTACCTTTCACAAACCCCTTATCTTCCCCACATGGAACCACTCATATTGATCATTGATGACGACGAAGCGGTTTGCGGCTCTTTGCGGGTGGTCATGCGCCGGGCGGGTTTTCGTTCAGAAAGTGTGCAGCTGCCGGCCCTGGCTTTAGAGCGGGTGGCTGAACTAAAGCCAGACTTGATCCTGCTGGATATGAACTTTACAGTGGATACCTCTGGCCGGCAAGGTTTGCGTTTGTTAGAGCAGATTCGTGCCCAAGACGCCAAAGTGCCGGTGGTACTCATGACTGGTTGGGCTACCGTACAATTGGCGGTGCAAGGGATGAAGCTGGGCGCTCAGGATTTTCTGGCTAAGCCCTGGGAAAATCGCCAACTACTACAGTCTATCCGCACTATTTTGAGTTTATCTTCTAGTAAGGCTAGTCCAGAACGAGCTGCTGGTTTTGATCATATAGTAGGGGAGGACCCCGCTTTGCGCGAAGTACTGGATATGGCCCGCCAAGTAGCTCCTACCAACGCTAGTGTCCTGATTACTGGAGAGAGTGGTACGGGCAAGGAACTGATTGCGGAAGCTATCCACGCCGAGAGTGAACGAAGCAGTGCTGCTTTCGTAAAGGTTAACCTTGGTGGAATACCAGAGAGCCTGTTTGAAAGTGAGTTGTTTGGTCACGTCAAAGGGGCTTTTACCGATGCGCGAGCGGATCGTAAGGGGCGCTTTGCTTTAGCGGATGGGGGAACAATCTTTCTGGATGAAATCGGTGATTTACCTCCGGCCAATCAGGTCAAACTTTTGCGAGTTCTACAAGAGCAAACCTTTGAAGTATTAGGTAGTAGCAAACAGCAGCGCGTAGATGTACGAGTGCTTTCTGCCACTAACAAATCCTTAGAGAAAATGGTAAGTCAAGGGCGCTTTCGTGAGGATTTGCTTTATCGAATCAATCTCATCAATTTGCATTTACCGCCTTTGCGGGAACGGCCAAGCGATATTCCTTTGCTAGTGGAGCACTTTTTAGAACGCTTGGCGCAAACCTACAACCGAAGTGGCCTAAGTTTGACGGCTGCTGCCCGAGATTGGTTGAAACGACAGTCCTTTCCGGGAAATATTCGCCAGCTAAAGAACGTGGTGGAGCGTACGGTCTTACTGTCCAAATCATCAGAGTTGGATGCCTCTGACTTTTCTCGACACCTGGGTAGCAAGGCCGGCGAACTAAGCAGTTCGTGGTCTCCGGCGGATGATCTCACGCTGGAGGAGATGGAAGTACGTGCTATCCGCCGTGCCCTTACGTTGCACGAACACAATATTACCGCTGCTGCTAAGGCACTGGGTATTACGCGGAGTGCCCTGTACCGGCGCTTAGAAAAATTTGGGATTGAGCATGCGCCTTAATTACTACTACTGGGTTTTGGTTGTGCTCTGGCATGCGCTATTGCTGCTGGCGGCTTATTTCCTTTTTCAGGAAGCGTATTACTGGTTTATGTTACTCCAGCCGGTAGCATTATTGAGCCTGTATTGGGCTTACCGTATTTATCGCCATTTCCAAAAACCGTTGGAGTTAGTAGAAAGCGGTAAAGGTGCGCTCCAAGACCGGGACTTCAGTGTTAAGTTCCGAGCAACTGGAGCACCCGAGGTAGATGCTTTAGTGGATACCTACAACACCATGATTGATACCTTGCGGGAAGAGCGGACCCAACTGCAAGAGCAACACTATTTCCTCCAAAAATTAATTGATGCCTCACCCAGCGGTATCCTTATTATGGACCATGATGGTGCCATTACGGAGGCTAATCCCTGGGTATGTGAATTGTTGGGGTTTGATCCTTCTGCTGTGGATGCTGAGGAACAACAAACTCATTCCCTATTAGCTGCGGCGCGTGAACTTGCTATTGGCGAACGCCAACAAATCACGCTAGATAGTACGAATCATTTTCGCCTGCAGGCTAGTGCTTTTATTGATCGGGGCTTCCATCGCAAATTCGTACAAGTAGAGGCGCTCACCCAGGAGATTCTTGCGGCAGAAAAACGAGCCTACGGAAAAGTGATTCGGATGATGGCCCACGAGGTAAATAACAGTATCGGTGCTATCAATGCGCTGTTAGATACTTTAACGGTACCAGCTGATCAAGCGGACGAAGACTGGGTAAAGGATGTGCAGGAGAGCTTGCCCATTGCCATGAAGCGCAATCAACGCCTCAATACTTTTATGCGCAACTTTGCGGATGTTGTTCGTCTGCCTGCCCCTCATTTTGAACGCGTAGATCTTGTTCAATTGGTCAATCAAGTAAGCGGTTTGTTTCAGGCGCAAGCCCAACAACAACAGATTCAACTAGAACGTGCTTCCGTAACCGATTTTGCCTCATCTGGCAGGCATCTTTTTATCCAAGCCGATCCTCACCAACTAGAGCAAGCACTGGTCAATATCCTGAAGAATGCGCTGGAAAGTGTTGGTCAAAACGGCACGGTCCGTATCGAATTGCAGCTTCAGCCTCTTACGCTAATTATTGCTGATAACGGCCCCGGACTCAGTAGCGAAGCCGCCGAACAGATCTTTACTCCGTTCTTTACCTCTAAACCCAACGGCCAGGGGATAGGTCTTACACTAGTGCGAGAAATCCTAATGAGCCATGACTACCATTTTAATCTCAGTACCGATGAGGATGGTTGGACACGCTTTGTGATTCGTTTTTAGGGAAGCCACAAGTCCGATGTGATCTGATGTAACCAATGGACTTCGTTAAATCTTGGTGCGCTAGGGTGTCTTTGGTGGTTTAAAGCTTTAGGTGAGGCAAAAAACATTCGAACACTTAGCCCTCAGAAGTAAAAAACCACCCTGCACACCTCGGCACAGGATGGTTTCTCGATTTACGTCAAGAGCGTTTACTGCTTAACAAATCTTTCAGTTACCACTTCCGCTCCGTTGAATGCCCGCAGGAAATAGGTGCCCGTTGGTAACGCACTCAAGTCTAGCGTTGACTGTTGGAAGGCTCCGCTAAAGCTGTATTGCTGTATGAGTTGCCCATTGAGGTTCAGCAACTGTAGATTGGTTGCACCCTCCACGGTATTCATTAAGCGAATACTTAGCTGATCTTGTACTGGATTAGGAAATAAACGCAGATCTAGATTGACGGGACTTTCTACTGCATAATTTGCTGTAGGGACCTGCGTTCCAAAGCCTTCGGTACGATTGACACGCACAAAGGTTTCCGTTAAAAGAGCACATTCGTCGCTAATGTCTACTTGGGTGGCATTATCACCGGCTTCTGCGATAATATTGCCAGAATAGGTCAAGCCCCAAACCCGGCATTCTCCAGGCCCAGCTCCTTCGAAATTGATAGTAAGGTCAGTGGAGATAGTGACGATTTCGTTGAGCTCATTAGTGATCAGTAAGGCAAAATCCCCACCACTGGAACCGGTACTTACAAACTCTACATTATCATCAATACCATCACCTACAGTGACTTCGATATCGCTTTCTCCACTAGCAGTCGCCACGGTACCCGCGTCTAGGGCGATACGCTCCACAGTAATGGGGTTGGACAAACCAAAGCAACCGATAAAATCATCCACATTAGCACCAACTTCAAGGTTGCGTAAGCCCGCTTCGTAGCGCATAAAGTAAATTAAGCAATTTCCTGCTCCGGCACCATCGAAATCAACATCGTAGTAGAAGTTGGGTAAACCCAAGATAGTGCCATCGGCATCCGTAACGATCCAGGCCCGACGACTGCCACGCTGGCCAATGACGTCAATCTCATCTTCCAGAATAAAATCCGGAATGCCATCTCCTACGCAAAAGGTAAATGGGCCGCCTACAAGCGTACCTCCGGTTGGGTCTCGGCGGCGGACTACGACTCTATTGGAAATGCCGTAGCAGCCAGTTAGGTCGGCAATATTGGTTCCAATAGCCAAACCACCCGGGGCTTCATCGTAGGAGAGGTTATAAATAAAGCAGCGTCCGAAGCCAGTATTGTCAAAATTGACATCAGTATAGTCATCGGGTAGGCCAAGTATCTCTCCCTCCTCGCTGGTCACTAGCCATTGTTGGGTGCTCCCTTGTCCATCCGTTCTATCGATAGCTCCGTCAAAGATGAAATCGTCATAGCCGTTATTAACACAAAAGGTCAAGGGTCCGCCAACGAGTGTGCCGCCGTCTTGACCACCATTGGTAGAAATCTCAATGGAGTTACCGCTGAGCTCAAAGCAGCCAGACGCTAAGTCTACCTCCCCTAGAATATCTCCTACCTCCGCAGTAATCGAGCCTATCAAGGTGAAGCCATAAACGTAGAGTGGTCCGGTTAGACCTGAAAAATCAATGCTGGAAGCATAACCAATGCTTACGATTACATCATTGGCATCCACCACCACGTAGGCGCGGGGAACACCCTGTGGTTCAGATTGAAAGCGAATGATGTTATCACCATTGTTGTTGCATAAACTGGCCTCGTTGCCAGGGGCAAGACCGATTTCGCCACTAATACAGGGGAATTGTGCGTAAAGGCTACCGGCCATTAGAATGGTCAGGGCGAGTAGTGTAAATTTTACTTGCATTATCACTAAGGTTTGGTGAATTGATGAATTAAAACTGGTGTAATTCCAATCATGTGAAATGCAGCTTGCGGTAGCAAGCCAAAAGAATAGATAGGAGCAGAACTGCTAGCGGCGACTGAAAGGAGGAGATATGACCTCACGGGTCAATACAACTCAATAATGAAATAGGCAAAAGAATAGTCATGGGAAGAAAAAGCGAACCTTGATTACACAGAGCTGAATTGATGGTAACCAGCCAACCCAGCTAAAATTTTTACGGGATTTTGCGATAGCTAATCATGAATTCTCTTGCCGAATTTTGATAGCGAAACACAGTATCAACTGTAGTGGTTCTTACAGAAGTGAAGTTTCACTGCCAGATCTTTGTCTTATAACTGGAATATAGGCGCAAAATCCGCTTTTGTCAAGCGTCTTGCACGATGATGAGGTGTGGATTGTGGCATGGCTAGACACCAAAAGATTTTTAGCAAATAGACCATTCCTGTTACCTTTGTTCGTCTTTAGTTGTTGACACTTTAGACAAGTCCTGTGGACAAAAAACAATGCCCTAACCATGAAAGAAGCTTTTATTGTAGATGGCCTACGTACGGCCTTCGGTAGGTTCCGAGGTACGCTGTCGCCCATTCGTACCGATGATCTGCTGGCCCATGTTATTCGCCAATTGGTAGCAAGAAATAGTACTATTCCTGCGGATGCTTACGAAGATGTAATCATTGGTTGCGCCAATCAGGCGGGTGAAGACAATCGTAATGTGGCGCGCATGAGTCTCCTGTTGGCCGGACTGCCATATTCTGTTCCGGGTGAAACGCTTAACCGACTGTGTTCTTCCGGGATGTCTACCATTGTGCACGCAAACCGTGCGATTAAGGCCGGCGATGCTGATTTGATCATTAGTGGAGGTGTAGAGCATATGACCCGTGGGCCGTTGGCTATGTCAAAATCCGCGCGACCGTTTGGGGGCGATGTCAAGGTGTACGATACCAGCTTCGGTTGGCGCTTTATCAACCCAAAAATGAAGGAGATGTACGGTATTGATCCAATGGGTAATACTGCTGAAAACCTGGTAGATCTCTACAATATTAGCCGTGAAGACCAGGATCAATTTGCGTACTGGTCGCAGATGAAGGCCTCTGCCGCCCAAAAGAAGGGCCGTTTGGCGAAAGAGATCGTAGGTATTGGTATTCCACGCCGCAAGCAAGATCCACTGCATTTTGATCAGGATGAATTTATCCGCCACGATACTTCGCTAGAGGCACTAGCTAAATTGCGCCCCGCTTTTAGAAAAGAAGGAGGTACGGTAACAGCCGGTAACGCCAGTGGACTTAATGACGGAGCTGCTGCTGTAATCGTAGCTTCTGAAGATGCCGTAAAACAGTACGACTTAAAGCCGCTGGCCCGTATCGTTAGTTCAGCAGTAGTTGGCGTCGAGCCTCGTATCATGGGCATTGGCCCGGTCAAAGCCTCACAAAAAGCCCTGGCGAAAGCCGGTCTGAGTCTGGATGAACTTGGTGTCATCGAGCTCAACGAAGCCTTTGCTGCACAAAGCCTGGCCTGTACTCGGCAACTAGGGCTAGCAGATAATGATCCGCGTATCAATCCCAATGGAGGTGCTATTGCCATCGGTCACCCACTAGGTGTTTCCGGTACCCGTATTAGTCATTCCTTGGCCCTAGAGCTGCACGAGAAAAATGCTCGCTATGGCCTCGCTACCATGTGTGTTGGAGTAGGACAGGGGTACGCGATGGTGATGGAGAAGGTGTAGTTAATGTACGATGTGTAATGTACGGTGTACGATGTATAGTATAAGGGGGAGGAGATGCGATGGAGTATAGCCATTTTGCTTAATTCCCTGCTATCCTCACTCTAATTTCTACGTTAGGCGAAGCCTTTTGCACAATCGTATCACTTTCACTCCCACTTTCATTTTAACTTTAATTCTTACGCTAATTGTAATTCTCACTCTTATTCTTATTCTAATTCCAATCCCCCCATGCCCATCTCTCCCAACACTCCCATCCTAATTGGCGTAGGCCAAATTACTGAACAAGTTCCACAGGACTTGACGCTAGCCTCATCCAATACAGATTTGGCCGCTAAGGCCGTAAGTCAAGCTTTTGTTGATGCGGGCGTTGAAGGCTTGAATGCGCAGGTCGACACTGTTGTTGCTGTGCGCACCTTTGCTGATTCTTCACCCACCTATCGTTCAAAATTAGGTGGACCAGATAACTTTCCGCGGGCTATTGCCAAGCGAGTGGGGCTGGAGCCCAAACGAGCGGTGTATTCACAAGTGGGAGGTGATACGCCGCAACGACTGGTAAATGAGTTTGCGGAACAGCTTTTCGCTGGGGAGGCAGAAATGGTTCTTTTGGTAGGAGCGGAGGTGTTGGCGAATATCAAGGCGATTAGCAAAGCAAAGCTGGAAGTAGATTGGTCAGAGCAAATCGGTGGCCAAGTGGAAGATCGTGGAATGAGTGCGGGGCGTTTGATCACCGGGCATGAGATCATCCACCAAATCGTGCTGCCGATGCAGTATTACGGTCTGATGGAAAATGCCCGCCGAGCGGCTTCCGAGCAAAGTGTGGCAGCATACGAACAAGAAATGGGGCAAACTTTTAGCCAATTGGCAGCGATTGCTGCTGAGAACCCCTTGGCAATGGATCAGACGCCCTACACCGCAGAAGAGATCATCACGGTCAATGAGCGGAATCCTTTATTAATTACGCCCTATACTAAGCGCCTGATTGCAAAAGACCGCGTTAATCAAGCCGCTGCATTAGTAATGACAACGGTAGCTAAGGCACAGGAGCTTGGTGTGCCGCAGGAAAAGTGGGTGTTCCTGCACGCCTACACACAGGCTAGCGAACGCGTCCTCTTGGAACGGCCGCAATTGGGACATTCTCCAGCACTAGTGGCTGCACTAAAAGGAGCCTTAGCACAGCTGGATAAAAGTGCAGTGGATATTCAGCACTTTGACCTTTATAGCTGCTTTCCTATAGTGGTGCACGAAGCTCGAGATATTCTACAAATAGCCGCAGAGGATCCGCGTCCGCTCAGCCAAACTGGTGGACTGCCCTATTTTGGTGGTCCAGGCAACAACTATTCCATGCACGGGATTGCTGCTTTAGTTGATCGCCTACGCCAAGATAGAGGTAGCCATGGGCTAGTACTTGCAAACGGTGGTTGGATGTCTAAATTGGCGGTGGGTATTTATTCCACCGCAGCGGTAGAAGATTGGCAACCACAGACCAGTGCCACCTTGCAGCAGGAATTGGATGCTGAGCCTTATTTAGAAATTGAGCCTAGCCCTGATGGGGAAGCCGTATTGGACTCCTATATTGTACACTACTTCAAAGGTTTTCCAGTAAAGGCTATCATTGTTGGACGCTTGAAAGCGAATAATAAGCGCTTCTACGCGACCACTCCCATGGCGGATACGGAAACAGTGCAGGCGCTACTGGCGGAAGATCCAATAGGAAAGACCATTTATGTAGAAACGGACCCAAAGAGCAACCGCTTTGCTTTCAGCTCTGAACAATTAGCGAAGTATGCTCCGAAAGAGATCCTTAGCTTTAAGGAAAAGTACCAGTTCTGTACCGTGGAACGTAGAGGTCGTATTCTCCTCGTAACTATCAATCGCCCCGAAGTACGCAATGCGCTCCATCCACCGGCCAACGACGAGTTGGAAGGCATCTTCAATGCCTATGAACGTGATCCTGATTTACGCGTAGCGATAATTACGGGAACAGGCGAGCAAGCTTTCAGCACGGGTAATGACCTCAAGTACATGGCCAAGGGTAATCCTATCTGGATCTCCAAGACGGGCTTTGGTGGCTTGACGAGTAGGGTCCAGCGGGTTAAACCTATCATCGCTGCTTTAAACGGGACGGCCGCGGGTGGCGGCCTGGAAATGGCGCTGGCTTGTGATATTGTTGTGGCCGCAGATCATGCAAAACTGGGATTACCGGAAGTGAACGTTGGTCTTTTTGCTGGTGCGGGTGGTATTCAGCGCCTCACGCGCCAAATTGGCACCAAGAAAGCCATGGAAATGTTGCTGACCGGCCGCCTGATCGATGCTGCTGAAGCGCTGGAGGCCGGTTTGGTAAACTATGTATTGCCCGCAGGAGACGTGTTGGATAAAGCATTGGCTTTGGCGCAACAAATAGCGGATGCTTCACCGGTAGGGGTACGTAGTACCATGCGCGTACTCAACGAAATTGCCCATTTGGCTAGTACAGATGATGCCGTAACGGAACAGCATACCGTATTTGATGAACTCATCAATAGTGATGATTTCTGGGAAGGTGCCCGAGCTTTTGCAGAAAAACGGGAGCCGCGTTGGCGGCGTAAATAGCACCGTCTAATAATTGCCAGTAAGTTCGTTGAATGCTTGGAACGTTCGTCTTTTCAGAGGATGTACCAATGATCTAAGGTGAATAATGTTACTTTGCCTTGGGATTGATTTTTTTTCACTAAAACCTTAAATAGTATGATGAAACATCTTTACCTATTTTTCGCGCTTGCGTTACTTTCTTGTCTTTGTTTGCCATTAAACGGGCAAGAATTTCCTTACGAACTTAGCGTTTCGGATTTAGAGTATGGCTCATTGACCAATGCTGATACCTTTAATGTTGGCATATGGGATGATCCTGAGTTGATGATACCTCTCGGCTTTGATTTTGAGTTTTTTGGCCAAACCACAAACACCTTTTACAACCCTGGTTTTGTAGGCCCAATACTTACGCCTACCAAAAGTCTTTCCAATGTACCGTTGCTCAATGCATTCTTGCATGACTTGATTGATCGTGGCACCGGTACCGGAAGCTCGGCATCTCCTATCCTTTATAAAACCGTTATGTTGGCTGGTCAAACTGTACTTATCGTCGAATGGCAAAATGCTGGTTTTTATGATGAGATCGTGGGCAGTGGGGTCAATGAAAGTTTTATTAATATGCAATTGTGGTTCTACGATTCAGGTATAAT
Organism: Bacteroidota bacterium; assembly: GCA_039816955.1. Classification (GTDB taxonomy): domain Bacteria; phylum Bacteroidota; class Bacteroidia; order Chitinophagales; family Saprospiraceae; genus Lewinella. Next base: position 28,269 of record JBCBWU010000031.1, on the reverse strand, counting down.
AGAACTCTGCTTTGGGCCCAGTAATATCGTAGCGGACAACGATGTTTTTGATGGTCTCCCCGGACCATTCATTGGGATGACGCAGAATTTTGATATTTCCACTGGATTTACCTCTAATTGGTACTTATCAGGAGATCCCGCCAACCCAACAGTTTCCTTTAATGATTTTTTTTCAGCTGAAGTGCCCGGAAGTTTAGATAGTCATCCTGCGCCCAATACTCTCTATAGATTTGCGCCGATTACTGTTGGAACAAATGAAGAGCGATCCTTGCCCGCGGTTGTTCAACTGTTTCCTAATCCTGCCAGTGATTACTTACGGGTGAATATCAGCCGCGAAGACGTCAGTGGACCATTGCAGCTGCGTGTTTTTAATGTTGTAGGAGAGTTGATTCAGAGCCGCCGTCTTCCTCCTGCTGCTGAAGATCAATTGGAATTGGATATCCGAAACTTGCCGGCGGGTACTTACCAATTGCAGTTAACCAACGGGCAACAGCAGCTGAGCCAAACTTTTGTTAAGCAGTAACCACAAGCTACTGCGACTTTACTAGAAAAATAGTGGGGAGCGAAAGCGAACTACGTTTTCGCTCCCCGCTTGTTTCAGGTAGGCCTATGACGCTAGTCATTTACCTTATACCTTGAAATCGATCAGACAAAATTGGGTTTAGACCTAAAAACGATCTTTGCGTAAGAACGCATCAGCCAAAAGTACTTCTTGACCACTTTAGCTCTCAATGCACGTTCGGTAGCGCCTTCTGTTTGCTGCCATTTGAGCGCATTAACCTTTAAACGGACATTGGCCCGATAAAGCTTGTAGTACAAAAAGAGCCGTTGGTCTTCCTCCGTTTCCAGGCATGGAAAAATTTCTAGGTACTTAAGTAGGAATCGATTCCCAAGCGGTGCTTGGGAATGAAAATCCATGTCCATACAGAAGAACGCTAGTTCATTCAAGACATCATCACGGCGGAAGTCCTCATTGAAGGCGATGCAGTCGAATACTACTGGCTCTTCCAGAAGGAAGATATTCTCGGAGTGGAGGTCACCATGCAGTTCGCGGTAGTATCCCAGTTGATGACGCTCCAGGATGCGAGCGTGGTGGGATTTAAGAAAGTGATTGGCGGCGAAAATCCATTCTTCTAACTGTTCTGCGGCAGCGGGGCTAAGCAAGTTTGCGATAGCAGACTTTATGCTTGATAGATCAGCAAAGTCGGTCTGCATTCGCTCAATATCAGGCTGGGTTTGAACAGGCTCGTGAGCCAGATGGAAGTGGGCTATTTGTTGGGCTAAAGCCTCAATGTGATGGGGGGCAACTTGCTGCCGTTGTAGCATTTTCCACATCAGGCGATCTTGCGGGAGCCGCTTCATTTTCACAGCATAATCGAGCACCGTTGCGCCGGCTGGGAGATTTTCGATCCCTAACTGGGTTCTAGCACTCCAAACGGGTACAACTTCCAGGTAGACGCCTTCTGTTAGTCTGTTGTTCAGTTTTACCTCATTGTCGCAGTATAGTTGACGGTGCTCCAATGTGCTGAAATCAAGATATGGCAGGCGAACTGCCTTTGGGATTTTATAGACCACTGTGGGGCAAAGTAAGACCCAAGAAACGTGCGTGCTCACACAAGAAGTAGGACCTTGTTCTTGTTCCAGTACTTGCTGTAGTTGACTAATTTGCTCTTGCGTCATGATTTTGCTTTGGAGGTTACACTAAACGACAGCAAAGCTGAAATCTAGTTTGGATGAAGCCATAAATAAGTTAGTTCTGGGCCTGAGGTATGATTTTGCCCGCCTGACCATGTCCACTAGTAGTAGTTCGTCACTCCGCATCTTTAGATGGGGACAGCTGGGAGCCGTATACTGTTCTTTCAGATCCAGGTACACCGAAAAGTCAGCTTCACTATCCGGGCGTTTAAAGCCCACTCTAGTGCGGATCACTTCTTCGGATGCTTCTAGCTCAATCCAGCGAGCGGGCACCTCTAATTCATTTGCCAAATGGATGAATGGTTGGCGTAGTACCGGGGTATAGAAAGTGGCATCAACTACTACACTATCTCCATGCTGGAGTTGCTCTCTGGTGAGTTCAAATAGCCGTTGATAGACTAATTCTTTAGTAGCGGGGTCATACTTGCCTCTAAGGCCTAGCGCATTGCGCGTACTATCCGTATTGTAATGGGGCAGCCCCATTTCTCCCGCTAATGCCCTGGCAAAAGTCGTCTTACCAGTGCCCGGCAAACCGGTGATGAGAATAAGTTGTGGTCCTGTATTGGTCATGGCTGAGGGTATATTGCTACACTTACAATAATCACTGAATTAGCCAGCCTATGAAATGACAGACCTCAAATCACGGGGTGATCTATGTCAGTGTTTGACGGAGTGGTGAATGGGAACTTTGTCATCTGAGAAAAAGCTAAGTCGAGGTCGGAGGTGGGAGATCGGAAGTCTGGATGGAGAAGGCTTTTGATAGATTCTCTACCTCCGACTTCCCCTTTCCGATCTCCCATTTCGAATTTCGTATTTTGATCGCAAAAACATGAGCGTACATATTGGAGCGAAGGCCGGTGAAGTGGCTCCTTCTGTTTTACTGCCGGGAGATCCGCTACGCGCAAAATGGATAGCGGAAGAATTTTTGGAAAGCCCTAAACAGTACAATGAGGTACGGGGTATGCTAGGCTATACGGGGACCTACCGTGGTGTGCCTGTATCCGTGCAAGGTACCGGAATGGGCGTTCCATCCACCTTGATTTATTGCCACGAGTTAATCAACGAATACGGCGTCAAAAATCTAATTCGGGTAGGATCTTGTGGCTCATATCGTGCCTCTGTAAACCTGAGAGATGTTATCCTGGCCATGTCTGCTTCCAGCACGAGTGGTATCAATAACAATCGCTTTTTGAACGCTTCTTATAGCCCTACGGCTAATTTTGAGTTGTTTCGCCGGGCCCTACGCTATGCCGAAGACAATGGGATGCCGGTGAAAGCCGGAAATATCCTTACGTCCGATCAGTTTTACGAAGATGATTTTGATGGGTACAAGCGCTGGGCCGAGTATGGCGTTTTGGCGGTAGAAATGGAGACAGCTGGGCTGTATACGATAGCCGCTAAGTTTAACGTCAATGCACTCTCTATTCTTACGGTGAGTGATTCGCTAGTAACGGGCGAAAGTACCACTGCCGAAGAACGCCAGACTTCCTTTAGTAATATGATTGAGTTGGCTTTAGGCACCCTGGCCTCGTAGCGATGTAAAAACCTGATGCACTGGCTAGCTTTGCTTTTGCTTAGCTTTAGCGGCGAATGTTTTGGAAAAAGTACGCTGTTTCCGCCGCAATCTCTTGTTGGCGTTGCAGCGTCCATTTGTCGGTATTAGTGGTTTGAATCCACTCTTTACCTGCTTTGCGAAAAATCTGTACGTGTAAACCCGCCAGTTGAGCGAATTCTAGCTCTAATTCTCCAACAGTGGTTTCTGGATTTGCTGGTACCTCGGAGGATTGTAAATTCGGATTGAGCGATTTGAGCGTACGCTCGGTGTTCACAATTTCATCTCGGTGGGAAGAGGTTTCACCCACTTGATGCCCTATGCGATAAAAGCGAAGTTGTAGTAGGGGGAATAACGCTTGAAAGCGCTCTTGTACTTGTGAAATACGATCGTTTGCTTGGATAAGCATAAGGCAGATTTTCCATAAGTTGCCGAAAAAACACCTGTAGCTCAATGATATTCGTCAGTACAGCTCATAATTTCTAGCTTTTTGCGACCTTGCGGCCCGAAAATGAAAGCGCATGAAATTTGGCTCAGGCCATTGGCGTTTTTATATCACAAAACAATGAAGCCAGTAAGGGACTTATAGTAATTACACGCTGTTTTGCGATAAGCGAGGAAAAGAAACCAAAAAACAATGATGAAATCACCACTTCTTACAATGGCAATTCTTGCCGTACTAGCATGTTGTACCTGGTCTTGCGGTGATAGTGCAAGTGAAGCGGCAACAACCGCACCAACTGAAAATACGATTAACCAGCCGGCCGGTAATCCCAACGCAAAACTAGTTGGTGAAAAGTGGTTGCGGGGCCAATTGTCGGCTCAACTCGGTAGTCAAAAACTCAACTTGTCTGGCGCTTCCCAGACCGAACTCAATGGTATTGAGGTGACCAAGTCACAAGCGACTTACGGCGAAGACGAAACGACCATCGTTTCCATTACCGATCTCGGAAAATTCGGAAGTAACCTGGGCGGTGTCACTCCCTGGTTGGGCAAAAGCATTAACTCTACCACGGGCTCCAGCTTCCAGCGAAGTAGCTATGTCGAAAACTATCCCAGCCTTGAGACCTACAATGCGGAGAAACAGCTGGCTACAATAAGCGCCCTGGTGGGCAACCGCTTTCTGGTCACTGCCACCAGTACTTCCATGCGCACTACGCAGTTGCGCGATGCCGTAGCGACGATGGAGTTGGAGGATTTGGCTAAGGGGGAGTAGATTAGGGGCCTCTTTTGCACATTTTGGAAAGATAAAAAGGATAAAGAACAACTACGAACCAAACGGATAATCATACAATAATAATCCGAAAGATAATCTAGGGCAGGCACATTATGAATAATGCGCCTGCCCGCATTTCATATGCTATGAAGGTAGTTTTTATTCTTTGCAGCTTTCTCTGTATTTCGTTTAATAGCCATGCCCAGTTTCATGATAATCATTGGTTGTTAGGGTACGCAGGTGGTGAAATATCTGAGCCCGATGATTCTTTCGGTATCTCTATTCTAAGCTTTTATGAGGGTGATTTAACGATTGAAAACAACCAATCTATTGATCTGGAATTTGATGGTGCGGGCAATAGTTTTTCAGACTTTGCAGGAAATTTATTATTGTTTTCGAACGGCCTGGAAATTCGCAATAGGGACGATGTACAGCTGATCAATGGTGATTTTAACGGGAGTTTTGGTGATCCAGAATCTATCATCACACAGTCATTTGTATTCCTTCCTCATTCGGAGGATTTGCTGGATATTTCATTCGTGAGAATGCTCTACACGGAAGACTTGCCTCGACTAGGAGGGGATGTAGAACATTTTCGTATCAACCCGTATTTTGAAGATAACGGATTGCTATATGATGGTACGCGTTTATCTGTCCTAGACTCTCTTGCTACTGGTGAGTTAACAGCTTGTCGTCATGCCAATGGAAGAGACTGGTGGTTATTGTTGTCTAAAGCTAATCAGCAAATGATTTACACCGTCCTAATCTCACCAACTGAATTTGAGGTTAGGGACTCTATCGAGATGGATTTCCCGTTGTACAATGGCTTAGGGCAATCTCTATTCTCACCCGATGGGAATAGGTATATTCGAGTAAACCTCATAGGAGGAATCAATGGTGACGATTATCTGGATGTTTTTGATTTTGATCGATGCACCGGAATGGTGAGTAACCAGCGGCAGATCAATATTGGAGCCAATGCTAGTGCTGGTGGAGCAGCGATATCACCGTCTTCCAGGTATTTGTATGTCTCACATTACAATCACATTTATCAGTATGATCTATTAGCGGCAGATATATCGGAGACCAAAGATACTGTTGCGACCTACGATGGTTACTTAGAATGGAATTTCTTCCACAGTCGATTTTTTCAAGCACAGCTTGCCCCCGATGGGAAAATTTATTTGAATAGTCCGTCGGGTGTAAAGGTTCTAAGCGTCATTAACCAACCAGATGAGGCGGGTACGGACGTTGATGTTGTGCAACATTCTATACCGCTTCCGAATAATAATGCCTTTACCCTTGCCAACCACCCCAATTACCGTCTAGGTCCCGTCGACGGCAGTGTTTGCGATACCCTCGGAATAGATAATTTACCCCGCGCATACTACCGTATAGATCGCAATCCAGAAGATACATTGAACTTTCACTTCCAGGATTTAAGCTTTTACGAACCCACGAGTTGGTTGTGGACTTTTGGTGACGGGGCAAGTAGTGTCGAGCGGCACCCCGACCATACCTATCAAAACTCAGGTATTTATGAGGTGTGTCTAACGGCTAGTAACGATTTAGGCAGTGATACACATTGCCGTACTTTAGAACTTGGTCCAGTAGCAGTAGACGATTTGCAACAGCTGACTTTCAGTACGTTTCCTAATCCAGTTCAGGATGTTTTGGTCCTTGATCTAGGGCAGTATTACCCTCTTAATGGGCAGTTTAGGTTACACAATGCAGCAGGACAGTTGGTGTTCTCTAAGCAGGTCCTTTATCGCCAGACTCGGATGCAATTCGCCAAGCTTCCGGCAGGCGTCTATTTCTACGAGTTTTGGGATGATGGGATGAAATTAGGACAAGGGAAAGTGTTGAAGCATTAAATTGTGATTACATGAATTTCTATGACCGACGGTTGCAATTGCTTAAATCATAGAGTGTGTCGTTGGGTAGTGGGTGAAATCAAAAAGCCCACCCTCAAAGAGGACAGGCTTAATTTTTAGTGGGCCCACTAGGACTTGAACCTAGGACCTACGGATTATGAGTCCGGTGCTCTAACCAACTGAGCTATAGGCCCGTTCGTACAACAATATTAAGCTAGAATAAATTCCCAACCGTTGAACGGAACGCAAAGATACGTAGCGGCATGGCAAGGCGCAAGCCGAAGGGAGAAAAATAAGAAGTAAGAAGTAGGAAATACGAAATAGAAGGAAGAGATCAGAATAAGGTTGCAATCAAAATGGCAATGGCAATCAAAACTTCAAGGGGATAAATCCAGCGCAAACAGAAATAGCGAAATTGGAGGTGGGAATTTGGAAATTTTAGTGGAGTTACAATAAACAACTAAGTTCCACCACCGATCTCCGATTTCACACCTCCGATCTTATACTTCCTATTTCTTACTTCTGCTTTCCTACTTATCCAAATGCACATCCATCTGAGGGAACGGAATGCTTACACCCTCGGCGTCGAAGGCTTTCTTCACGTTTTCCTGCATATAGAAGAAGGTATCCCAGTAGTGCTCACTATTGCAGAAGGGGCGGGTATTGAGGTTTACTGAGCTATCTGCCAGTTCACCTACCACTACACCTTGAGCGGGGTCATCCAATATCCAAGGGCATTCTTTACCAACGCGCAAGATGATCTCACGGGCTTTATCGATACTGTCGTTGTAGCCGATACCAAAGGTCAGCTCTACCCCGATGATGCCTTGGCCAGAAATATTGGTGATGATATTACTCGTCACTACCCCGTTAGGTACGATGATACGCTTATTGTCAAGGGTTTTGAGAACGGTATTAAAGATTTGGATACCCACGACTTCGCCGGTTTCGCCACCGCCAACAGTCACTAAATCGCCAACTTTATAAGGACGGAAGGTGAGCAGCAATACGCCACTGGCAAAGTGCCCCAGGCTACCTTGTAACGCCAAGCCAATAGCAAAGGCTAAGGCACTAAAGATGGCAACAAAAGAGGTGGTTTCAATGCCGAACATACTGGCCACCGCCAATAAGAGCATTACTTTTAAACCTACACTAACGAGCGAGAGGAGGAAGGGACGGATGGTTTCGTCTACGCCCCGCTTACCCATGGTGCGATCAAGCGCACTAGTAACGCGGCCTACAATCCAAAAACCGATAATCAGCGTCAGGATAGCACCTACTACCTTTGGCGCATAAGTGGTTGTAAGTTCCGAGAGTTTTTCCAAGTCAAGAAAATCCATAATTACGTTTTGGTTTTGTATTAATGGGTGTAAAATGTAATCTTTAGCAACGGCTACAGTATTGCACCTAAGGTAAGAGTAGCTTTGAACGAGGCAAAGCATCAATTGTGTTTATTACTTAGATTGGGACAACTTACGGACGGGCCTGAATAGTGAAAGTAACGCTCTTGGCCGATCAAAAGTAAGAAAAATATATGCAGAAAAAATACCTCAGCAAGGCCGATGCGCTCAAGCGAATGCAACGTTACTGTGCTTATCAGGATCGTTGCCATTCTGAGGTGCGCAGCAAGCTTATTGAACTGGGCGTATACGGTGATACCCTAGAGGAGATTATGGCAGAGTTGATTATTGAACGTTTCCTGGATGAGGAGCGCTTTGCTCGTTCTTACGTGAGGGGTAAATTTCGCCTGAAAAAGTGGGGTAGGCTAAGGATCAAACGAGAATTAAAACTGCGGAAAATATCGGCCTACTGCCAACGTAAGGGGTTGGAGGAAATCGAAGAGGCAGAATACCAAAAGACCTTACGCGAGATACTCCAAAAGAAGTTGGTGGACTATGGCCGCAAGTACAATGCTTTTGAGTCAGGGAGTAAGGCTGCTACCTACGCGCAGGGGCGGGGCTACGAAACGGCTTTAATCTGGCCCATCATCAAAGAGCTACAACAGGCGCAAGCAGAAGCAAATGGAGAATGAGGTTTCTTATTTCCAACAACTCAATCGAGGGCTGCAGCAATTAGATCGCGCCCTACCATATACCATCATCGACCTCGATCGCTTGGATCAAAATATTGATTTGCTCAAAGGGCAATTAGCCGGCAACACAGAGATTCGCTTGGTGGCGAAGTCCTTACCCAGCCAGGCTTTACTCACCTACCTAATGGAGCGCCTGGATACCCGCCAACTAATGGTATTCCACCAACCTTTTCTGCTGCAATTGGTAAAGGAAATCACTGAGCCACTGGATATACTCTTGGGTAAACCAACGCTGGTCACTTCTGCTCAACATTTCTACCAAAACGCTAATGGCGATCTACATCGGATTCAATGGTTGATTGATACGCCAGAGCGTTGAGTACAATACTTGCAATTGGCTCAAACCTTAGGAAAAAAACTGCACCTCAACTTGGAAATTGATGTGGGTTTACATCGGGGTGGTTTTCGGAGAGAGGATGATTTGGTACAAGCCTTGGCGCTCATTCGTGCTCATCCACAAGCACTGGAATGGAGTGGTTTCATGGGCTATAATCCGCACGTGGTGAAATTACCAATATTCTTGGGTAGCCCTCAGCGACTGGTGGAAAATCGATGGCGCATTATCGCGCGTTCCTACATTTGGTGCGATCCTCGCCTGGCGTAAACCGGAAGTGGTTGCAAAATGGAACCCCCTGCTGAGCGAGTAAACGCTACTTAATTCCTATCTTTGTAGTGAACCTTAAACCAAAGAGAACAACTTCTACTTCTCTCAACTATCTACTCAGGCTAACTCTGGCCTTCACTTTTCTCCAATTTTCTTACTGGTTACAGGTTACCTTTTATGATCAGCAATCATAAAGGCAGGTATGGTATTCTTTAACGAGCCGACGGCTAATTGTTACGGTGGCTCTAATTAATCTTTATAACTAAAACACCAATGAAGAATCTAACACCTTTTTTAGCGCTCTTACTCGCATTTGCTGTAGTAGTCAGTACCGGTTGTAACAACGATGACGATGATAACTCGGGGCCTGCAAACAACTCCCTGGTAATTGATGGTACTTCCTATGATTTGGGTAAGGGCTTTATTGAAGAATTTGGACCTAACGGTAACGGCAGCTTTGACTGGGATGTAACGCTTACTTCTAGTGATGTTAACGCACCTGGTGGATTTTTGGCTGGTACTGGGTCTGGTATTTATCTCGACTTAAACACCAATGATGAAAATGGTCTGGTAGCGGGTACTTACAATTATGAAGACATCCGGGATGCGTTTACGTTAGTAGATGCCAGTACCTTTGAAAACTTTGATTTTACTAATCTTTCTGGGACGATCGGTAGCATTACCAGCGGAACGGTAACTGTTGATTTAGTAGGCAACGAAGTACGCCTGGAATGGGATCTTTCCACCACTGATAATAAGGCGGTGACCGGTAGCTTCCAGGGGACGTTGGAAGAGATCTAAGCAATTATAAAATAGTAGGTCTAAAAATTTATGCTCCCGAGATTTGGCAAGACCAAGCTCGGGAGCTTGTATTTTAGCTGGTGAGTACACACTACAAAAGAAGTAAAGCCGCAATGCCCAACAAGGCAGGGACGGCCTGCACGTACAAGATTCGCTTGGAAGCAGTAGCCGCACCAAATATACCTGCGACGGCTACGCACCCTAAAAAGAAGAGTGCTACATTCTGCTGCCACGTTTCATCTTTGATGAGTAAAGACCAAATCAAACCTGCGGCCAGGAACCCATTGTAGAGCCCTTGGTTAGCGGCCATGGCTTTGGTTTTAGGAAACATTTCTTTCGGGAACTGCCGAAATACTTTCGGCCCCCGGCTCTCCCAGGCAAACATTTCGAAGTAAAGGATATAGAGATGGAAGAGGGCAACAAGCGCAATAATGATTGTAGCGATTAGTGGCATAGTTCGGTGGTTGTCTAGCTTGAAGGTACTGTTTTGTCTGTAGACAGGCTAGAGAATACCGATGTAAGGATAAGTGTCCCTATCCGCCAAGATTGTATATTTAGTAATCAGCTAATAAACGCGTTCAAAAATGAGAGCTAAATACTACCACTTTCTGCTTTTGATTTTCAGTCCGATACTGCTCCTTGGGCAGGACTATGTTCCTTTCACGCTAGAGGACGGCGTGACCTGGCAAGACTTTAGTTTTCAGGGAGCCGGTGATCCACCCGGATCAGAGGGTGGCGAGACTACCGCTTATTCTTATCGTTTAGATGGAGATACGCTCGTTAATGGCATCCAGTATAAGAAGGTATACTCCAGAGAAGATTGGTACTACTCCAGGCGCACCTACTACATTGGTAACGACATGTTCGAAACCTCTATTACTGAAGAGAATTATGATAATCCTTACATTCTGTACGGTGGTTTACGGCAAGATACAGCTGCCAGAACCGTCTACTATATCAATTTTAGACCGGAGGAATTTGAAGTTCTAGAGCGCTGTTTGTTGACTATGCCTGAAGTAGGTGAGGAGGAACTGTTATACGAGTTTCCCGTTTCCGTTGGTGATGTTGTCCAAACCGGAGAGGGACCAATCGAACTTATTGAGATTAGGACAACTACGCTAGAAGATGGTACGGAGCGAAGAACCTACTACTTTAATAACCAGACGGAGTGGGTAGAAGGCATTGGCAGTGCTGACCTGGGCTTATTGGGTGCTTGGCTTGACGCACCTTTTGAATCAGGTTGCGGATTCCTTTGCTATAGTGAAGCAGAAGAAACTCTACTCCAGGGGGAGTGGTCCCTCGGGGCACCCTACATGCTTAATGCAACTTGTAACGCCTTGATCCTTTCTGCAGATGAGCCGCTAGAGATGGGCAATGTACGAGTGATACCGAACCCCGTACGAGATCAGTTCAGGCTGTCGCTGCCTGATGAGGTGCAAAGATTACCCATTGAGTTAGACGTATTCAATAGTGTAGGACAACTTGTTCTTCAAGAGTTAGACTACAATAGTAATTCCTTCATTGACACAAAGACTTGGGCAAGAGGAATATACTTTCTGATGCTTAAGGAAGAGGAGCAGGAGGTGTTGAGAATAAAGGTGATGAAGGTTGGGGAGTGAGAGTATTTGGGGGTGTTGGGTGAGATGTGTTTGGGACACGCCGCCTTCGGCCACCGACGGCCATAGCCTCTGGCGGAGGCACCGGGCCCCTGCCTGCTCGGCTGCGTCCTCGCGGGCAGGCACCCTTCTCCTAGTCCTGGGACGTAACCTCAGTTCGCCTCGCGAACTGAGGCACGGGATTACTGCGCTGCGCTTCGTGTACTGCGTGCTCACACTCCTAACAATGACATCTCATTGTCGGGACCAACAAAATCCTATGTTTGAGCTAAAAGCGGGAATATTGACCACTGAACGCTGTTCGCAAACTCCGGAGCAGATCGAACGGTTAAGGAAACGCTGATTAAACAGTTGAACTGGACTCAAATAAATCCTGTTGTAGCTGTGCTTTTTTCTTGCTCACAGTAAATGTAAGAAATATTTTAAAATAAAACAAAATAGATTTTTATTTTTGTCAATCTAAGGAAATGTTGAGCGGATAGAGCTACTTATATCTTTCTAACTTTGCAACATTACCATATCTCTAAGTTCCATTAGCTATGCAGGCCGGCCAGAGCCAATTGCTACAGCAAGCCATCGAGTATCTGAAAGGGGTAGGCCCCGCCCGCGGAGAGCTCTTACGCGAAGAGCTAGGTATTCGCACCTTGGGCGATCTCCTGTTTCAATTTCCATTTCGGTATGTAGATAAAACGCAGTTTCACCGCATCGGTGAACTGATGCCGGATAGTGGCGCTGTACAGCTCAAAGGGATTCTTCGTAGGGTCAACCTGATAGGGGAGGGGCGTAAAAGGCGACTACAAGCAGTTCTGCGCGATTCTTCCGGCAAGATTGATCTGGTTTGGTTTAAGGGCGTGCACTGGCTACAGAAAAATCTGGTAGTGGGGAAGGAGTATGTCGTCTATGGTAAGGTTACCGATTTTCGCGGCACGCTCAATATTTCGCATCCAGAAATGGAGGCGGCCGATACCCGCAATCAGCAGGAGGCCTTAACCTTTGCGCCCGTTTACCCCAGTACCGAAAAGCTGAATAACAAAGGACTGGATAGTAAAGTCCGGCGTCGCCTCATGCAGGCCGTTTTCGAAAAGCTCATTCCAGCGGATGTGCCGGAGATTTTGCCAGACTATATCGTTAAGAAGTTACGATTGTTATCCCGTTTTGATGCGCTAAAAGCGATTCACTTTCCGCCTAATGCAGAGGTGCTTAAGGCCGCTCGCAATCGGCTGAAGTTTGAGGAACTTTTTCTTCTACAGCTGCGCCTGATTCAGTTAAAGAAACGGCGTAAAGGAGCCGTCAAGGGTTATGCCTTCCCTACCATCGGAGATTACTTCAATACCTTCTACCGCGATAAAATCCCCTTTGAACTTACGGGAGCGCAAAAGCGGGTGCTGCGAGAAATCCGCCAGGATATGGGACGGCCCATCCAAATGAACCGCCTACTACAAGGCGATGTGGGAAGTGGCAAGACCATGGTAGGGCTCATGAGCATGCTCATGGCACTCGATAATGGCTACCAGGCCTGTATGCTAGCACCTACCGAAATTTTAGCCCAGCAGCATTATGATGGTATCCAAGAATATGTAGAGGGACTGGATATAAGCGTTGGATTCCTCACGGGTAGTGTGCGTGGCAAAAAGCGCAAAGCGTTATTAGAAGAGTTGGTCGAAGGCAAGATTGATATTCTGGTCGGCACGCACGCCATCCTAGAGCCGCCGGTGGTATTTAAAAACCTGGGCCTGGCGATCACCGATGAACAACACCGTTTTGGCGTAAAGCAAAGGGCCAAGCTTTGGAAGAAGAATACACCCTATCCTCCACATATTTTGGTCATGACGGCCACTCCCATTCCGCGCACATTGGCTATGACCTTGTACGGTGATCTTGATGTGTCGGTCATTGATGAACTCCCACCGGGCCGTAAACCGGTGGAAACGCTCCACAAAACAGAACACCAACGCCGTCGGGTCATTGGTTTCATGAGGGAACAGATTGCCATTGGTCGCCAGGTGTATGTAGTGTATCCACTCATTGAGGAAAATGAAAAGCTGGATTTGCAAGCTTTGGAGGCGGGTTACGAGGTGCTATTAAACGATTTTCCACAGCCGGACTTCCAGATTAGCGTAGTGCACGGGCGGATGAAGCCCGAGGTGAAGGATTACGAAATGCAGCGTTTCAAAGAAGGTGTTACGCAAATCATGGTGGCCACTACAGTTATTGAGGTAGGGGTAAATGTACCCAACGCCAGTGTGATGGTCATCGAAAATACAGAGCGTTTTGGCCTTTCACAGCTACACCAGCTACGTGGTAGGGTGGGGCGTGGTGCAGATCAATCCTACTGTATACTGATGTCTGGCTTTAAACTAAGCAACGAAAGCCGCGAGCGGATTGCCACTATGGTTCGTACCAATAATGGTTTTGAAATTGCGGAAGCCGACCTACGCTTACGTGGCCCCGGAAACATCGAGGGGACCCAACAAAGTGGTATTCTGAATTTAAAAATTGCTGACTTGGCACAGGATGGCCGTATTCTCCAAACCGCGCGCGAAATAGCCCATCGTATCTTAGATGATGATCCCAAACTCGAAAAGGAACACTATCGCCGCCTGGCCGCTCATCTGGATCAACATTACAAGCATTTAAAGGGTTGGTCGAGAATCTCTTGATTTCAGGCCGGACAATCTGTAGCGTTCCAAACAAGTTATTATATTTGGAAGTCAATGCACCTGTACCCAACACGCGCCTAGCATGCTAGATGAATTAAGAAAGAAGGTCCGCAAGCTTTTGACTAAAAGCAAAACGGAAGATGCCTTGAAAGTTTTGGCGGAAGCTATACACCAGGATAGCCTTTATTCCGATGCCGTACTGGTACGTCATAGCCAATTCAGCTTGGCTACCAAGCAGTTCATCGCTGGGGTAATTAAGTCCAGCGAATGGGAGGAACAACAGCATGAGATTAACCATTCCCTACTTATTCTATTAGGTCAACTAGAAGCCAGTGATCTGCGCTGGCAGTCGAGCGGTGAAACGGGCCTGGCCCGGGCGGTAGCTGATTTACCACTGCGTAACCTTGGTGTGCTGGATTTGGTCAACTGTGATCGCCATCGCGCCTTTAGCCGGGCGGTGGAGTTCTTGCGGGTTAATCGTGATAGTAGTAGCCAGTTTTTCTTCTTGCTGGGGCACGCCGAACAGCGCCCTTCTTCTTTTGCTGAGCGTTTGGCTTATGAAATAGCCCAATCCCTACAAGCAGAGAAGGATCAAATTGTAGATTACGAGCAAGTACGGCACCGGATCGGGGAATACCCTTTAGATCGCCTTCATTTTCAACCCTTACCCCGCGGGCTGTTCGTCTCGGCTAGCAAGCAAATGTTTAAGCGGTATTTGGGGCAGCGCTTGCAGAAATACGGCCTGGAGACCAGCCTGGATACACTGCTTGCCCGCGATGTGCAGCAGGAATGGCCATTTGCGGTGCTCACTTTCGCCTTTACTATTGATATCACATATTGGGATAACGAAATATTGACCTACCTGGAATGGCTAGTGCAAACTTTTGGACCACAGCAAGCTGGGAAGGGACCCGCCTTTTACTTCTTCTTCGTTTTGGACTTTCCGGAGAAAACGTCGATTGAGCAGCACCGGATTACGCGAGCTTTACAAAAGCTGGTGCGGGAAGAAGTGCCTAGTGGCGGATTGCTGTTGACGGATCATCCTCCCGTCTCCGCAGATGATATTGCCCACTGGTTACGCAAAGTCAGTAATGCTGCGAACCCTACACAAATCCAGGAGGTCCTCAATCAATTTTGTGAAGTCCTCAAGCAACAAGACCATTGGGATGAACGTGCAGATATCGCTATGATGCACGTGGAAGCCCTGCAAGAAATAGTTTTTCAACGACAACTCAAAGCCCAGTTTCCTCATGTCATTTTACCTGTATAATAACGCCAAACCTACTCCGCTACCGGATTTTCAGCCGAGCGATACCCTAAATAACCCTGCCCTTTATCATCCTAGTGAAGCCCTGCAGTACGCGGTCAATGTGGCCTTGTCGCTGGGGCAGCCACTACTCTTAACGGGCGAGCCGGGTACCGGTAAGACCCAGCTGGCGTTTCATATTGCGCACTATTTTGGGTTGGAAAAACCCCTGTTGTTTACTGCTCAGACGACCTCCACTGCTCGTGACCTGTTTTATACGTACGATGCGCTCGGTCATTTTCAGTACAATCAAAACAACAAGCAGGCCCTGACTACGCAGGAGGTGGAAAAACGCTTTATTCGCTACAATGCACTAGGCGAAGCTATCCAGCGTAAGTCCCGCTTGGTGGTGCTGATTGACGAGATTGATAAGGCTCCGCGAGATTTTCCAAACGACCTACTATACATGCTAGAGGAACTCCGCTTTGAGGTACCCGAAGTATCGAAGGTCTACGAAGGCGAGCCCACCAAGCGCCCGATTATTATCATTACCAGTAATTCGGAAAAAAGCTTGCCCGATGCCTTTATGCGGAGGGTCGTCTTTCATCATATCGAGTTTCCGGAAGAGTCTCAGTTGCTACAGATTTTAAGTGAAAAAACGGAACAGATCACTAGGGAGGAATTGGAGTTGATCGTTTCTCATTTTTTCAAAATTCGCCGGAAAGAACTCAGTAAAAAGCCCTCCACGGCCGAGTTGATCTACTGGGCCTTGCTGCTGCAGCGAATCAACTTTCCTATCAGTAAACTAGGAGAAAGTATGACCGCCAGTCAGCGATCACTGCTCATGAGCACTTATGGTGTTTTGACTAAGAACAAGGATGATCTCTCCTTATTAGAACAACTCATTTAAGCATGGCCAAAGCGAGCTTTGAGGCGGCAGCTTTTCTCTCTATATTATTAAGGGTTTGGGAAGGGCAAGGACACCAAGTGGGGGTAGACCAACACTTGCGGGTCTGGCATTTGCTCAAAGATCGGCCAGAAATTGAGCCGCACGAACTTAAGCTCTTGCTGGCGCCAGTATTGGGATATAATTCTCAGTTACAGGCGAGCTTTTATAAGGTGTTTGACGATGCCTTAGAGATCTATCAACTCGAGCGCGTTGCTCACGAAGAGCGCATCCAGGAAATTGCGACACAACGCTTTTTCGAAGGCTGGCGCGCACGCTTGCTACAGCTGTGGCCTCGTCTGCGTTCCTTTGCCATCCACCATCCCTTTAGGCTTCTAGCTATTTTGGCAATGCTTACGGGGGCGGTCTTTGCGTGGCGTTGGTGGAACGATGTGGATTTTCGTCCGGATATCAGAATCCCCATCCAGTACAGCGAACAGCCCCGTGAAAACTTGATCAGGGTAGAATTAGGTGGCCCCCTGGGACGGGAAGACTTGAAGATCAAACGTAAAAGTCGCCAACAAGGGAAAGCGGATGTACAGCTGACGCATGCCAAACCGTTCTTACTATTCTCGGTAAAGGGCCTCAAGATGGGCTCGGAAAAAATTCGCCTGGAACTTTGTGGCCGACAGCGCCAATGTGTCGAACTCAACGTGGAAGTACAGGTAGGTAGATTCCCCAAGTTAGGCCCAAAGTCACCGCCCGCTTATTTGCAAAATCCGCAGATTCCAGTCAATATTGATCGACGGCAGGTGCCACGTTCGGATCGTGAACGTATGCGCGACCTGTTGAAAATGCAAAACCTGCGTACGAGGATAGGTGAAGACAATGATACGCTGGGCCCAATGCCGTTTCAGCAGTTGGAAGAAGAGCCAGACACGGCCCTGTTTCGCTATCATCCCACAACCTTGGCTACGGGCGACCGAACTTATCTTACGGTAAAACCGGGCTTCAGTAGTTTCAGTAAAGAGAAGGCGGTCTTCTTAATTGTTTTGGCGGGTTTACTATTGTTATTGGGTTGGTGGTTGCGCTACCGCCGTCGCAAAGTGATGTTGTCCTACACCAATCGACAAGGACCTTACCACTGGTTGATGCGCATACCTGGTAAACCTCGCTTGAGCCTGGATCGCTACTTTTATCGCGCCCTGGCCGCTTTCAAAGCGAGGGATGCCTACTCCTCTAATCGTTTGGACGTGGAGGAGACAGTGGAGTCCACTATCCGCAAGGGTGGCAGTATCCAGCTTGCTTTTCAGGAAATACATAAACAGCAGCAGTTCCTTCTACTGATTGATCTAAACTGCACCCATCACCATCGCCGTAAGACCTTTGAGCTGCTGATTGATGAGCTTATAGCCGAAGAAGCACCCATCCAGCGCTATTACTTTTCTGGCGACCCGCGCGTCTGTTGGGAGAAGTCTGTGCATCAGCTCCAATCCTTGGCAACCTTGAGCCATCGCCACGGTTCGAGTGCCTTACTGATTTACTCTGATGGTCAGCGTATGTTGGACTACCGTTCCGGTCGACTTGCGGCTTGGACCAAAATATTCTCACGTTGGCGTCAACGTTTACTATTACTGCCCGAGTGGAGTGAAAACCTAGGACGGCACGAGGAGCACTTAAGTGAGTCATTCCGTATTGTGCCGGCTAATACCCAAGGTTTGGCGGAAGCCGTAAGTGTACTAGAGGCGCTAAATATTTCTAAGCACCGGAAATTTCGGCAGCAATTTGCGGCTACCGCAACGCCCTTACGTTTGCCGGAAGGCTTACAAACAGACATGCTGTTCACCGTACTCAATTCTTACTTGTTGAGTTATGATGCCGAACAGCGAGTGGATGATAGTTTGGTGCGCTGGATTGCGGCTTGTGCTATTCCTGCGGCTCCCTTCTGGGAATGGACCTTGTTAGTGGGGCGTGAGTTGGAAGCAATGGAAGCGCGACCCATCTGCACGCTGGCCAATTTAGAAATGCTCAATCGTTTGCCGTGGCTAGCCGAAAACCGGATTCCGGAAGCTTATCGTACAGCTCTAGTCGATTGGTTGGAGGAACACTATCCCGTATTCTGTCTGCGGATGCGCCAACGCTGGGATGAAGTACTCTCATTGCAAGAAAACCTGCCTCCTATTGATTCCTTAGCGTGGAATGATCACCACCTGGCGCTGATTGTCAATCGTTTGTTTCAACCGGATATGGAGAAGCAAGAGCGGCAAAAACTGGAGCAGGAATTGGAGCAGCTCCTGCACGGTCAGCAAGTGCAAGATGCGATGATCATCAAGTACGTACGCGACAAGTCCTTCGGCTTGGATCATCGCTTGTTTAAACGTTTCCAGCACCTTTTCGTAAAGCAAGAAAATGTGGTAACGCGCTGGCGTGATTGGGTTTGGCAAGTGCCTATTTTAATTTTAGCCGCCGTACTGAATCTCTGGACCTACTATTTACAACCCGTGACGAGCTATCAATTACCCGGACGGGTAGATGCGGTGAGCTATTCCAGTGATGGGCAGGATGTACTCGTGGCCAGTAATGATCAGGAGGTGCGCTACATCAGTAAATTTGCGGGGCCAGATACCTGGGAACAAACCGTCCAGGCGGAAGGTCGACCACTGGTGGCTGTTGCTACCGATAGTGAAAATAACTACGTCTTTACGGTCAGTCAGGATCATCAAATTCTGTTGCTCAACGACAGCCTGCAGTACCTGGGGGGATTTGGGTTTGAGAACAGTCTGATTAAGGACGTTGACTTTCATCCTACTAACCCTAGCCAGGTCCTTATCAGCTTCTTTGGTAAAAGAGGAGACGAATATCGAGCGGAACTCTGGGATTTTACCGTTCCAGAACGCCTGGCGGTATTTCCTCACCAATATTCGGTTTACGAGGCGAAGTTTGGACCTGAGGGTGAATATGTCTTTACTGGCAGCCAAGATAAGACTGCTGTTTTGTGGTCAGTAGATGGTGAGAAAGTAGCGGAACTACCTCACGCAGATGAAGTCTACTGTGTTAGTCTTGATCTGGATCAGCAATGGCTACTCACGGGTAGCCGAGACAATAAAGTACGTTTGTGGACCTGGGATGGTGAGCTGGTTGAAAGCTTTGATGTCACGCATTCGGATAATATTACCGCCCTGACCATTGCTAATAGTGGCGCCTACGTGGCCACTGGTAGCCGCGATGGTGATCTACGCTTATACACGCTACCCGACGGAGAGTTTATACGCGATTTTGACGGGCATCGCCTGGAGGTTCGAACAGTCACTTTTTCACCGGATGAATCAGTGTTGGTGAGCGGTGATACCGGCGGGATACTCAAGTTCTGGGGACTGGATTAGAGTAGCTGTGGTAAGGTGATTTCGAAGCAGGTACCTTTCCCTTCTTCGCTGCTTACACTAATGGTACCATCGTGGGCCGAGATAATCTCGAACGTAATGGAGAGGCCCAGGCCAGTACCTTTGCCTACTTCTTTAGTAGTGAAAAAGGGATCAAAGATTCTGGAACGTACGGCTTCACTCATTCCATTACCGGTATCTTCAATTTGAATGCGCATTTGCGTGTTGTCGGAGTAGGTCCGTAGGTAGATGATTCCAGGGCCGTCGATGGCTTGGATAGCATTGCTGATAATGTTGAGAAATACCTGACTCAACTTGCCTGGATAGGCTTGTATATACGGTTCGGCGCGAAAACCTTCGACAATTTCGATCCTACCGTTGTACTGACTATGCAACATGGTTACGGCTACCCGCAGGGAATCATGGATATCCACGCTTTCTTTTTCATCCTTATCAGAATAGGCCATGTAGCGTAACCCTTTAGTAATTTCCCCAATACGCTCTACACCGCTGTTGATACTAGTGGTAATGGCTAGTGTTTCTTCCTCCAAGGCTGGTAAATCGAGCTGCTGAATCAGTGCTTGCAGCTTTACCAGTTCGGGCGCTTGAGGTTGTGCGGGTAGTTGGTGCAGTTGCGTGGTGATCTGCTGAAAATCTAGTAGGTTAAGACGCAGGGCGCTGGCACCATTTTTAATGTAATTCAGCGGGTTATTGACTTCGTGGGCAATGCCGGCCATAAGTTGGCCAATGGAAGCCATTTTCTCCTGCTCATTGAGCAGTTTTTCCTGTCGGGTAATCTCTTGTAGTAAGTCTTCGTGTGCGATAGCCCACTGATTATTGTACAGTACCAAAAACACAGCAAAGGCCAGGAAGGCTACCAAGAGAAAGTTAAAGCTGTCTTTGTTTTGAAAATAATCAGGGAAAGGGTACCACCAGGTGTCAATGACAAATAGCAGCGCCAGTAGGATACCGTAAATAATGGACCAGCGCAGCCCCCACTTGGAGCCGCCCATATCGAAAACAACCGGGATAGCCATGAGATACAGGATGATTACCGGTGAGTCCATACCACCACTTAGGATAGCAATTGGTGTAATGGAGTTAAAAACAGAGATCGCTACCGTATGCGCTAACCATACAAAATTGGCGGTGGTCCGCAACACCCAAATGATAGCCAAGAGATACGGGACACTGTGGAGACTACACCAAAGCCCCAGCTTGAATTCGGAAAAGTAGAAGAGTATCGGAAAGATGATGAACACGGGGATGGAACCAATCCAGAGGGCATCCACAAAGGTCAGCACCTTCATGTGTTCTTCGGCCGATAAACGGCGATGCTGGGGCTTGAGCCAAAGGAAAAGTTGTCGGCGGAGACTGTTCATTGTCTTACAAATAACAACAAACTGAGCATCTGCTCAAGCACGAATGTAGTGAAGAGGTAATATAGCGTAGTGAAGTATGAGAGCAAGCACGGGACCGTTAGAGTAAGGCCCATTTTTCGTCCTTAGGAGATAGTTGGTAAGGCACATCCAGTACGGGCCAGGCCACACCAATTGTTGGATCATTATAGCGGATACCTCCTTCAGCTTCGCGATTATAGAAATTGTCGCATTTGTAGTTGAATACGGCCGTATCCGTCATGACCAGGTAACCGTGAGCGAAGCCCCGAGGAACAAGTAACTGGCGTTTGTTTTCAACTGATAAGATTGTTCCGTACCATTGGCCGTACGTGTTGGAATTAGGTCGCATATCAACGGCCACATCAAATACTTCACCTTCGGTCACCCGCACCAATTTGGCCTGGGCCGCTTCTCCCTTTTGAAAGTGCAGTCCCCGTAGGACACCTTTGGTAGACTTCGCTTCGTTATCCTGTACAAAGCGATAGGTGAGACCAGCTGCCGCAAAGCTTTGCTCATTATAAGACTCGAAGAAATATCCCCGCTCATCTTGCCAAACATTAGGCTCAAAAATCAGAAGATCAGCAATAGGGGTTTCGATAAACGGCATGGGGTGAGATTTGCTCGCTGCGAATATAAGAGCTTGTTTGGGGATTTTGCGAACTGATTATCAACGATTTGTAGTTCTGGCTAAAGGGTCAAAACTGAGTTTCACTTCGTGGCTGCTTCACGGTGGCGGGCCAAATGAAGTTTTTAGCCGGAAGCCAGGTTTGCAAATCCTTGATAATCAGGAAGCACGCATTTCTTTCTCAAATTAAATTCCCAAAAACGCTCTAAGTAACCATCGAATATTTAAATCCTGACTTGGGACTTTTACTAGAATATTGAGCAGTTGAAATAATGGCTAAAGCGAATAAATCGATAAACTCTTCCACTGAAGTATGCATTCTCCTACAGTTTTGCATCTACTATTAAAAACAACCTATGAAATCCTACTATTTCATTCTCTCCTTCTTGCTTTTGTTGGGTTGCCATAAGGCAGCGATGGACTCCAAGTCTAACGATACTCATGTGGCTTATCCCGCTACCGCTCCCCCTCCGCCGCCTCCTGCCCAATCGCCTAGTATGGCATTCAGCAGGCAGGTGCCGCCACCAGATCCAGAACCGGTGATGCGTGAAGGTTATGCGGAGATTGAGGAGAACGATTTTATTGCTTCCGCTGAAGAAAGTACATCCACTTTCGCTATAGATGTGGATGCGGCTAGCTATAGCAATGTACGGCGCTTCCTAAACGAAGGAAGTCTTCCACCCGCTGATGCCGTGCGTTCGGAGGAGATGATCAACTATTTTCAGTACAGTTATCCCCGGGCAAACGGAACGGAGCATCCTTTTCAGGTAACTACCGAATTAGCTGCCTGTCCCTGGAACGATAAGAGCCAATTGATGCTGGTGGGAATGCGTGCACAAGAGATTCCGAAAGAAGATTTACCTCCGGCCAATTTTGTCTTCCTACTCGATGTATCGGGTAGTATGAACGGTCCGGATCGCCTGCCGCTGCTGATTAATAGTATGAAGTTGTTGGTAGATAATATGCGCCCGGAGGATCGGGTAGCAATAGTGGTTTATGCCGGTGCTTCTGGTGTGGTTTTAGAATCCACTAGTGGTGATGAAAAAGCAAAAATTAAAGACGCGCTCTCTCGCTTGCAAGCTGGTGGTTCTACCGCTGGGGCGGCGGGTATTCAACAAGCTTACGCCATTGCCCAGAAAAACTTTATTGAAGGTGGTAATAACCGAGTCATTCTAGCTACCGATGGGGATTTTAATGTTGGTGTTTCGGATGACGATGGCCTGGAAGCACTTATTACGATCAAACGTGAAAGTGGTATTTTCCTTTCGGTACTCGGGTTTGGCCGGGGCAATCTGCAGGATGAAAAAATGCAAATCCTGGCGAATAAAGGCAATGGTAATGCCGCTTACATTGATCAGCTGAGCGAAGCCCGAAAAGTCCTAGTGAATGAGTTTGGTGGAACGCTGTTTGCGGTAGCAAAAGATGTAAAGATCCAAGTGGAATTCAATCCTGCCTATGTGGCTTCTTACCGCCTGATTGGCTACGAAAACCGCCTGCTGGCAAACGAAGACTTCCGCGATGATGCCAAGGATGCCGGTGAGCTTGGTGCTGGTCATACGATCACTGCGCTCTACGAAATCGTACCTAACTACACCGCTGCCGCTACGGATGTGGCTAGTATTGTACGCCTGCGCTACAAGCAGCCGGATGGTGATACAGCACAAGAATGGGCCATTGATGTGCCTACCACCGCTAACAGTTTTGGGCAAAGTAGCGTCAACCTACGTTGGGCAGCGGCAGTAGCGGAGTTTGCTATGTTACTTCGCGATAGCAAGCACAAAGCCGACGCCACCTACGAGCATTGCGAAAGTATTGCTCGTCAGGCAACGGGGCGCGACCCCTCTGGTTATCGCCAAGAGATGATAGCGTTGATTGGTAAAGCCCAAGCTTTGGCAGGAACGATGGCCGCTGATAAATAATGTCCCAAATGCTAAAACGACTTGAAATGAAAGCTATGAAATTGAATACAGTCCACCTTATACTTCTATTGGCCATCACTATGCTCTTCGGTTTAGCCTTCGCTAGTCCAGAACTAATGGTGACAGACGACTTTGAAGCCTGTGTAGTAGATGACAATGGCAAACCACTCATCTACGTGGTGGTCAAGGACCTTGACGGTAACTGGCTTACTGAAACAGATATCCACGGTTGTTTTCGGATGGAAGGAGATGAAGTGGCTGACCTGGTAGAGCTCAGTTTTCCGGGCTACGAAAGCCGACAATTAAACCTTCGGCAGGGTAGTGAGGGGCTAATTACCCTTTCTAGGATTCAATTCCTACCTGCGGTTTATCTACCGGAAGAAGGAACGATTTACCCCACTGAAAGCCGGGGTGAATACGAGATAGAAGGTCAGGTACTTGACTCCGAAAAAGAGCCTCTGATTGGTGCGAACGTACTGATCGCTGGCACCGCTAAAGGAACTACGGCTGATATTGATGGGCACTTTGTGCTTTCTGCACCTCGTGAATGTGTTGATCTAATCATTACTTACACGGGTTTCAAAGCCTTAGAACAGAAGAATTCCTGTGTAGGCGAGGAACACACCTTTTACATGGAGGAACCCACAAGTTGGGAAGCTTTAATGGATAGCGCTGTCACCGAAGAGAAAAGACTGGAAGGCGGAGCCATACGGACACTATCGGTGGGTGAATCTATTTCAGCTTATTCAACAAGCGCGCCACCACCACCACCGCCGCCGCCCGGATCACCAGCGGTGAGCCCAAAATCGGTAGGGCACGTGACTATGGCGATGGATGCAACACCAACTGACCTTAGTAGGTCCCGACGGGCGGAACTAGGCTATGCTGCTATTCCAGCTAGTGCGGATACTCCGGTTAGTGGCGCTGCACCAGAAGGTTTAATGCAGGAATTACCTGATGCAGGCCAGCTTACGGCTGGCGAAGTCAATGACTTTAGCAAGTGGGAAATGTGGTCAGATATCAGTCAGGAGGATTTGGCCATGCACCGTGGTACCTGGAAACAATTTGCGGATCATCGTTATACCTTGCAGCTTACAACACCCGAAGGGAGCGCTGTTGTAAATGCTACCGCAACGCTTAAAGACGGTCAGGGAAATGCCCTCTGGCAAGCCCGTACGGATGCTCAGGGCCGCGCCGAACTGTGGGCACATTATTTCCGTGAGGTAGCTACTGCTGCCAACGGCCTAAGCATTGAGGTAGAATACGGTCGTAAGAAAGTAAGCATCCCTAATGCTAAGCCATTTAAGGCGGGGATTAACTTTCAGACTTTAGGTGTGGATTGCCGCGAGGATGCCGTAGTAGACGTAGCTTTTGTAGTGGATGCTACGGGTTCTATGGGAGACGAGATTAGCTACCTGCAAGCAGAACTGCTAGATGTGATTGGCCGAGTGAAAGAAGGCTTGCCTGGTGTAGACCTGGAAATGGGTAGCGTTTTCTACCGTGATGAAGGGGAAGAATATCTGACCAGAGTAAAGCCCTTTACCGCCAGTGCGTCGGATGCGATGAAGTTTATGGAACAGCAGCAAGCGATGGGCGGTGGAGATTATCCGGAGGCCGTAGAAGCCGCTCTAGAATCTGCACTGGATTCATTAAGCTGGCGCGATGATGCTAGTACTCGATTGTTGTTTCTGGTATTGGACGCACCACCTCATCAAGCGGAGGAAAATATCAAGCGTATGCAAGTGGCTGTGACCAAGGCTGCCATGCGTGGTATTCAAATTATTCCGGTTAGCTGTAGTGGCGTAGATAAGAGCACGGAGTACCTGTTGCGTAGCATGGCACTGGCCACCAACGGTACCTATACTTTCGTAACGGACCACAGTGGCATTGGCAATGCGCACATCGAGCCTAGTACCGACTCTTACGAGGTAGAGTTCCTGAATGATGTACTGGCTCGCCTGACCATTGAGCGGAGCCAACTTTCAACGTGTAACCCTCCAGTTGCTGATGTCGAACTACCAGAAACGCCTACACCCACCGAGCGCGATTGGGAGTACTACCCTAATCCGACTAGTGGACCATTGAGTCTACGTTTTCCGGATACGGAAGGTACCCTCTATTTGGCGGATGCCCACGGCAAGTTGTTGTTGCAACGCGCCGCTAATGAAGATTTTGATATGAATCTAAGCGCTTATCCAGCCGGCACTTACTGGTTGCGGCACGAGTCGGCCGAAGGAAAGTGGACACAAGGACAGGTCTTGCTGCTACGCCGATAGAGGAATAAGTTTTCGGAGAGCTTCAAGTTCTCCGAAAACTATACCTAAACAGGCAATTACTGCCCAATTGGGAACAAGAATCCAACAGAGGCACCAATGCCACGATTGAAAATATCAATCTGCTCATCTTCTGGCTCAGAGTCGTCCAAGCTAGCAAGACCTAGTAGGTAGCGTAAATCAAAGAATAACTGGCCTGGGCCAACTTCTAGTTGCACACCAGCACCAACGGCCAGACCTAGATCTAGTGAACTGATACCGTCTTCATCAAAGTCGATATCGTCCTCTTCTTCTTGTCCGCCAGCTTCGGCTTTAACGGTGCCGCTAAGACCTAATCCAATGGAAGGACCAGCATTAATGAAGATTTGAGTAGGACCTTCAGTGAGGTTAATTCTAGCCAGGATTGGAATTTCCAGGTAGTTCAAAGTGGTGGTGGTAGTGATCTTATCACCTAAGAAATCCAATTCGAGTTGGGAGCCTTTTTGCAGATAAACCAGCTCTGGCTGAATAGCAAACTTGTCGCTCACAGGAATTACAGCTACTGCACCGAATTGAAGGCCAGTGGCACTTCCGTAAGCGTCATCATCAAAGGCGTCATCACCCGCCCAGCTAGCGATGTTGATACCCGCTTTAGGACCGATCGATTGTGCGTGTGCATTAAAAGTGAAAGCAAGAAGGAATAATAAGGCCAAAAGGTTAGTTGGCTTTTGCATAAAATGGGGGTTTAAGAGCGTGAGAAGCACCTTGTTCTACACGCTCAGATTGTAGCCAGCACCAGAAGAGCCGCAGAGATAGATACATAGAATAGCGGTACCCGTCTCCGGTTAGCCGGAACTGATTTTGGCTGAAAAAAATTAGATAAATTCTATACTAGGAATCGGAAATGAAAAAGCTTTCGGTGCGCCTAAGGTGCGCCGAAAGCTACTTGAGAGTTATTACTGCCCAATTGGGAATAAGAATCCAACAGAAGCACTAAGGCCGCGGTTGAAAACATCAATTTGCTCTTCTTCTGGCTCGGTGTCGTCAAGGCCAGCAAGACCAAGTAGGTAACGTACATCTACGAAGAAGTGGCCAGGGCCAGCTTCAAATTGTACACCGCCACCAACGGCAATGCCAAAGTCGAAAGAAGAAAGACCATCTTCGTCGAAGTCAATGTCTTCCTCTGATTCTTGTCCGCCGGCTTCACTTTTTACGGTGCCGCTAAGGCCGAAACCAATCGAAGGACCAGCATTAATGAAGACTTGAGTAGGGCCTTCGGTTACGGTAATTCTCGCAAGAATAGGAATCTCGAAGTAGTTCAAGGTGTTGGTAGTCTCAATTTTATCGCCCAGAAAATCGAGCTCGAGCGAAGAGCCTTTTTGGAGATAAACCAGTTCTGGCTGAATGGCAAATTTGTCGCTAACTGGAATGACAGCTACCGCGCCAAACTGTAGGCCAATAGTACTGGAATAGTCATCAAAAATGTCGTCACCCGCCCAGCTGGCGATGTTGATGCCCGCTTTGGGGCCAATAGATTGTGCGTAGGAATTAAAGGTAAAGGCAAGTAAAAACAATAGGGTTAAAAGCTTCATTGACTTTTGCATACAAACTGGTGTTTTTAGTAGGGTAAGCTGAGAGAACGCTCTTACCCTCGGGTTTTTAATCTGGCGCAATATTAGTGTGTTCTGGCCTCATATGCAAGAAAGAAAGTCATATTTGTTCTGAATGGCAGCTATGATTTTTATCACTCAAGGAGCCTTGCAACTGCGGCTAGTCCAGTAAAAACAAGGGCTTCTAGCGACTTCAGTGATCCATTAATCCTCGGAGGTAGTCATTGAAGAAAATTCCAGCTGGATCTTCTGCATTGCGGTGCTGAAGGAATTGCTCGAAAGCGGGATCACGCGCTGCGGCTTGCTCATAAGTCAAGGTATTCATCTTACCCCAGTGGGGTCGACCTTTGTGGGCTAGAAATACCTCGTCCAGGGCTTTGAAACAGGAAAGTGGGTCCTTTTGGCGTAAGCATGACAAGCGATATAGGCCGAGTCACGACCATAAGCTGAATCAAGGCATAATGGTCAATTGGTCTTTCAGCGTTAGTCTACTCTTCTACATTTGCAGCGACGATTTTCTCCAGTACTGGTACCACCGTTTAGCGCACGAAAAGCCTTTCTTGTGGAAGCTGCACCGGCCAGACCACCAAGCGGAGGAAATGGGCTTTTTTGTTTCCTACCGGAATGCGGCTATGTACTATCTGTTTATGCCCAATATTTGGTGGGTTGGATTGTTGGCCTTTCTAGGTGGGGCTTATGCGGTAGCGGTAGGGTTAGTACTCAAGCAGCTCGTCATCATTAGTTCGCATAGTACAGTTGTTTACGAACTGATTTAAACTTTTCTAATGGATTGCGCCTCAAGCCCTTATGGAACCTGACTTCAGCGTTTTCCTTCCCGCAC